>CAYLKW010000064.1:0-12547 GCA_964384245.1 uncultured bacterium | reverse complement strand
CGGGGGTCATCGGGCCCGTCCCTCACCCACTCTTGATAAGAGCAGCTATTCAGTTAGGCGCGATGATAGCACGCGCTCCTGAGTGCGTCAAGCGTACCTCGCGTTGGGTAAGATACTCTGGAGCGGGAGAGGGGAATCGAACCCCCACCACCAGCTTGGAAGGCTGGAGCTCTACCGTTGAGCTACTCCCGCTGGCTTGTTGGTGGGCGGGGAAGGATTCGAACCTCCGAAGGCATCCGCCAGCTGATCTACAGTCAGCCCCCTTTGGCCACTTAGGTACCCGCCCTCTATGGGACGATTATAGGCGGCGCATTGAGGCAGCGTCAATCTTGCCGCCTGTGCTATAATCTGGACCGCATCGAGCCGCCGTAGCTCAACCCGGCAGAGCACCGCACTTGTAATGCGGGGGTTACCGGTTCGACTCCGGTCGGCGGCTCCAAGAAGGTCGGCGCTTTGCCCGCCAAGGGATTCCTGCAGGTGCTGTGCTAGAATGAGTTCACCCATGCGCGACCAGTACGGGCGGCCGCTGCGAGACCTCCGCATCTCCCTCACGGACAGGTGCAACCTGCGCTGCGTCTACTGCGTGCCCGAGCAGGGGATCTCCCACCGCCCGCCGGCCGAGCTGCTCCAGGATGACGAACTGATCCTCCTTGTCGAGCTCGCCGCCGAGCTCGGGGTCGAGAAGATACGCCTGACCGGCGGCGAACCCATGATCAGGGCGGGCATAGTGGATCTCGTCCGGCGCATAGTCTCGGTCCCAGGGATCCAGGACGTGGCCATGACCACCAACGGGATCCTGCTCGAGCCGATGGCCGGGCCGCTTGCCGCCGCCGGGCTGAACCGGGTCAACGTCAGCATTGACACCCTCGATCCAGAGAAGTTCCGGCGGATCACCCGGGGCGGGCAGGTGGAGCGCGTGCTGGCGGGCGTTCAACGCGCCGAGGAGGTCGGACTAGGCCCGATCAAGATCAACTCGGTGGTCATCCGGGGCCACAACGAGAACGACGTGGTCTCCCTGGCTGCCCTGACCCTCGATCGTCCGTGGGAAGTGCGGTTCATAGAGATGATGCCGTTCGCGTCCCTGGCCGGGATCGAGGGAGCGGGCATGGTGCCCTCGGAGGAGACCAGAGCCCGCATCGAGGCCGCGCTTGGACGCCTGGAGCCGCTCGACCTCAGCGGAAGCGCCCCATCCCGGACCTATCGCCTGTCAGGGGCCCTAGGCCGCATCGGTCTCATCAGCTCCATGAGCGAGCCATTCTGCGCGAGGTGCGGGCGGCTCCGGCTCACCTCGGACGGCCGGCTGCGCCTCTGCCTGCTGAGAGAGGACGAGGAAGACCTGCTGGCGCCGCTGCGCGCCGGAGCCTCGCGCGATCAGATGAAGGCCCTCTTCGAGGCCGCGGCCTACCGGCGTCCGGTCGGCCAGGCGCTCGACCAGAGCGCCTCTCCCGTATCGTGCTTGATGGGCCGGATAGGCGGGTAGAACCGACCGGTCAGGCGTCGTCGTCTTCGAGGTTGCGCTCGAGCTTGCGCTTGACGCGCTGCAGGGCGTTGTCAATGGACTTGACGTGCCGGCTGAGTTCGTTGGCCATCTCCTGGTAGGACTTGCCCTCCAGGTAGGCGGTCAGCACGCGGCACTCCAACTCGCTCAGGTTCTTGCGGATGCGCTCGCGCATGGTCGCCGAGGCTTCCTGATTGATTACCAGCTCCTCGGGATCGCTAACCTTGATGCTGCTGATAACGTCCAGCAGCGTGCGGTCGGAATCCTCGTCGTAGATCGGCTTGTTCAGCGAGATGTACGAGTTGAGCGGTATGTGCTTCTGCCGCGTCGCGGTCTTGATCGCCGTGATGATCTGCCGGGTTATGCACAACTCGGCGAACGCCCGAAACGAGGAAAGCTTGTCGCGCCGGAAGTCGCGGATCGCCTTGTAGAGGCCGATCATCCCTTCCTGGATGATATCCTCGCGGTCTGCGCCGATCAGGAAGTACGCCTTGGCCTTGACGCGGACGAAGTTGCGGTACTTCCCGATCAGAAACTCCGCGGCGCGATCGTCCCCGGACTTGGCGTGCTCCACCAGCTCTTCGTCAACCAGGTCGTTGTAGCCGAGCCCTTCCCTATGCACAAGCGCCACCGGCTATCCCCTCCGGTTAGGTGCAGAGAAGTCTGGGGGTGACTGCAGACGGGCGGTGCGGAAGCAAGTGTCCATCGTCGTAGTTCTGCCTCATTATAGAAACCGAGTTGTGCTGCGTCAAGGAAAGGCTAGCCGGCAACTCACCTGACCTCCCCCTCGCGCCTGCCCATCTGGCGCCTGACCTCGAACAGCAGGACGCCGGCAGCCACCGACACGTTGAGCGAAGAGGTGGCGCCGTGCATCGGGATGCGTACCAGGCGGTCACAGCGTTCCCGAACCAGGCGCGAAAGACCCCGGCCTTCGCCGCCGAGCACGAGCGCCAGCGGGGGGGTCAGCTCCACGGCATAAACGGGATCGCGTGCCGAGGGATCGGCCCCGGTCACCCAGATACCCTCGCGCTTGAGGTGCTCGATCGCCCCTCCCAAATTAGGCACCACGGCCACGGGCACGTGCTCGACCGCCCCTGCCGAGGCCGCTGCCACCGTGGGTGTCAGCCCGACAGCCCGGTGCCGTGGGATCACAACGCCGTGAACGCCGGCAGCGTCGGCAGATCGGATGATGGCGCCCAGATTGCCGGGATCCTGAACGCCGTCCAGCAGCAAAACAAAAGGGGCCTCAGAGCGGGCATGGGCACGCCCGAGGATGTCGGACATCTCAACCGTCCGGTGCGCGGCCGCGTAGGCGATGACGCCCTGGGGCGACCGCGTCTGTGCCTGCTGGAGCAGGACCGCTGGGTCCACTTCCTGAACGGGCACGCCCCTGGCCCGGGCCTCCCCAACCAGGTGGCGCATCGCCCGCTCAGCGGCGCTGCCCCTGGCCACCAGCAGCTTCCGAAGCGGCCTGCCCGCGCGCAGCGCCTCCAGGACCGGGTGCCTGCCCTCGATCTGCGCCTCGGCCGGCGTCAAGCCCGCGCGTCGCGGCGCGACACCAGGCGCCAACGGCTACCTCCGGGCAGGTCTTCGACGACGATGCCTGCCTCGCCCAGGCGGGCCCGTACTAGGTCAGCCAGGTCGAAGCGCTTTGCCTCGCGGGCCCGGCCGCGGCCTGAGAGCAGCAGCGCTATCGCCTCTTCGGCATTGTGCTGACTTCCCTCGCCCGGGAACAACGCGGGATCCGCTGCCCGCATCTCGTCCAATATCTGGAGGACAGCCGCCGCGGCCCCCGAAGGAATCGCGTCCGAGACCACCCGCAGCCCCAGAACGCCGGCCAGGGTCCGGAGGGCGGAGGCGGCGTGGACCATCCCGCCGGCGAGCTCAACGTTCCCGGCCATGGCAGCGCCGGACGCGCGGTTGATCTCTGCCGCCAGGTCGAACAGGACCGCAATCGCCGCTGGAGTGCCTAGATCATCGTCCATCGCCCGCTCGAACGCCGTCCGGCTCTCCAACGCTTTCGTTGCGAGGGGGCCGTCCTGTAGCGGCAGCGGGTCCAATCCCAGCACCGTGTCGGCATTGGCCAGGGCAGCCCGCAGCCGGTCGAGGCCTCTTCCGGCGGCGTCCACTGCTTCGTCCGTCCAGCGCGATGGTGTCCGGTAGTGCGCCGAGAGGACGAACAGGCGAATGACGTCCGGCTCATACCGCGCCAGCGCGTCTCGGATCGCCACGAAGTTGCCCAGGTGCCGGTGCATCTCATCGCCAACCGGCGGCTTCATCAGCGCGTTGTGCACCCAGAAGCGCGCGAAGGGCGCCTTGCCCGTGTAGGCCTCGGACTGCGCTATCTCGTTCTCGTGATGGGGGAACCGCACGTCGTCCCCTCCGCCGTGCAGGTCAATCTGCTCCCCGAGGAACTGCATGGACATGGCCGAGCACTCGATGTGCCAGCCAGGTCGTCCCGAACCCCAGGGGCTCTCCCACGACGGCTCCCCGGACCTGGACGCCTTCCAAAGCGCGAAGTCCATCGGGTGCTCCTTGCGCTCGTCCACCTCGATGCGGGCGCCGGCCTGCATTTGCTCCAGCGACCGGCCAGACAGTAGACCGTACGTTGGGAAGGATGTAACGCGGAAGTACACGTCCCCGTCCACCTCGTAGGCATGCCTTCTGGCGATCAGCCCCTCGATGATCTCGATCATCTTGGGGATGACCTCGGTCGCCCGCGGGTAGTGATGGGCGCGCTGCACGTGGAGGGCGTCCATCTCGCGGAGGAACCGTTCGATGTACTCCTCCGCGATCGCGAAGATGCTCCTGCCTTCTTCCTGCGCGCGCGCCACGATGCGGTCTTCGATGTCGGTGAAGTTCTGAACGTGGCGGACCTCGAAGCCCTTGTGCTCGAGGTAGCGCCTCACCACGTCGAAGAAGATGTACGAAAGCGCATGCCCCACGTGCGCCGGGCCGTACAGGTTTGGGCCGCAGACGTACATGCTAACCGAGCCCGGGACCAGCGTGTTGAACGGCTCCTTTCGCCGGGTTAGTGAGTTGTGCATCTCCAGGCCCATGGCGCCACCTCGACTGCAAGTCTATCGGAGCGTTGCAGGGGCCACAAGGGGAGGCGCCCGCTACGGCAGGCGAGCAACGGGGATGGCGTCGAGCTCGGCGCAGACCTCCCAGCAGTGGCGGGAACGCAGCGTCACCGCCTCGGCCCGCCGGACGGAACGCAGGTCGAACGCGCCCCGGTCGGTCAGCACGCGGTGGTAGGTCGCATCGTACTCGCGGCGCGTGGCGACCACCCGTTCGATCAGGTAGAACTGGTTGTCCCGCCAGAACCCCACCAGGCGGGGTCGGAACGCCAGGGGCCTGTCAACCTCGACCGCGATTGGGTCGGCGACCACGGCACGCCCGATGAACAGCATCTCTGGCCGGGGAACCGTCCCCGTCCTCTGGCGGCGGCCCATGCTACTCCACCTTCCGCAGTAGCGCCACGGCGCGGGCCTCTATCCCCTCACCGCGGCCAACAAGCCCCATGCCTTCGGCAGTACTGGCCTTGATCCCTATCTGATCCGGCTCGATTCCCATCGCTTTGGCCAATCGTGCCCGCATCGCCTCAATGTACGGCGCCAGATGGGGCGCCTCGGCCAACACGACGGTGTCCACGTTGACTATGGACCAACCCGCCGCGCGCAGCATGCCCGCAACCGCCGCGGCAAGCCCGATGCTGTCGGCGTCGCGAAACGCGGGATCTCCGGGCGGGAAATGGTGACCGATGTCGCGCTTCCCGGCTGCGCCCAGCAGCGCGTCCATGATGGCGTGGGTGAGGACGTCGGCGTCGGAATGCCCGGCAAGGCCGCGCGAATGGGGAACGCGGACACCACCCAGCACCAACGCCCGGTCGGGTACCAGCCGGTGAAGATCACTTCCGGTGCCCACGCGCAGTCCCAACCCTGTCTCGTCGGCAACCCGCAGGCGCGCCAGTTCCAGGTCGGCCTCGGTGGTGATCTTGATGTTGGCAGGATCACCCGGGACCACTACTACCGGCTCCCCCATGGCCTCGATGAGCCCGGTGTCGTCGGTGGCCGGAACCGTGAGGGGCACACTGAGGTGCGCCTCGCGCAGGAGTCCGGCGGCAAACGCCTGCGGCGTCTGCACCGCGAAGAGTCTGGCGCGGTCCACCGTCCGGAGGACCAGGTTCTGGTCCACCTCCTTAAGGGTGTCAGCAACCGGAATCCCGACAGTGGCGGCGCCCCATCGCATCGCGGCCTCCAGCACGCGCTCAATCAGAACCTGGGTCACGAAGGGACGAACGCCGTCGTGGACCACCAGCCACTTTGCCTCGGGCAGCGCGTCAAGCCCTGCGGCCACCGATCCCCGGCGGTCAGGGGCGCCGGAGACGACCGCCACCACCTTGCCTGCCAGTCGTCCGGACAGCGAGGTCACATGGTCGGCGCCCACCACGACAGCGATCCGATCCACCGCTGGGCAGTGCTCGAAGATCTGAAGCGTCCGCTCCAGGATCGTGGTGGGTCCCAGCCGCAACAGCGGCTTGGGCACGGGCCCTGGCAGACGGGTACCGCTGCCGGCGGCCACGATAACCGCGCCTGTCAGCCCGCGGTCACCGGCGTTCACCTCACCGTCGCTCCGATTCGGGCTGCTCAGCAGGTCCGTTCAGCTTGGGACGCGCGAATATCATCCGTCCGGCAGAGGTCTGAAGCGAGCTGGTGACGATCACGTCGAAGGTCTCGCCGATGTAGCGCCGGCCGCCCTCGACAACGATCATCGTCCCATCCTCCAGGTAGGCCACGCCCTGACCGGCCTCCTTTCCGTCGCGGACGACGTGGACCGAGAGCTCCTCCCCCGGCAGCACGGCCGGCCGCAGCGCCTGGGCCATATGGTTCACGTTGAGAACGCGCACGCCCTCCAGCTCGGCGACCTTGCTGAGGTTCAAGTCGGTGGTCACGATGGCGGCACGGTGCAGCCGGGCCAGCGTCACCAGCCGCGCATCCACGTCCTGTCCCGATGGGACCTCCTCGTCCAGAATCTGCACCGTCGCCAGCTCGCGCCTTAGACGATTGAGGATGTCCAGGCCTCTCCTGCCCCGGTTGCGCCGGAGCGCATCCGGCGAGTCCGCGATGCGCTGCAACTCGTTGAGCACAGAGCGGGGCACGACAAGCAGGCCCTCGAGGAACCCGCTCAGGCATATCTCCGCGATGCGGCCGTCTATGATGACGCTGGTGTCGAGGAGCTTGGGGCACGCCTGCGGCGTGGGGCGGTCCCCGAGTGATTGGTGGCCCTGAGGGGAAAGCGCGCCGGCGATCTCGTCGCGCCGCCGGAGGGCAACGTGCAGCCCGAGGTACCCAAGGACGACGCCCGCCACCGGCCGGACGTAGGGTCCAATCAGCGGCAGCCCTTCCAGCAGGTACCCTACGAAGAACGCCAGGACCAGGCCTGAGGTCAGGCCCAGCGCCGCCAGGAGTAGATCGTGGAGGGAGAGGTGCGAGAGGCCGCGCAGGACCCATTCCATGGCGCTGACGAACGCCCTGGCCAAGGGAGGTCCGAGCAGAAAGCCGATCAACCCACCGAGAACCACACCGGCTGCCTCGTCCAGGAATCCCAGGCCGGGAGCGGCCGGAACCCACATGTACGCGAGGATCACCGCTTGGTAGCCGGCAAGACCGCCGATGAGAACCCCGGCGAAACGTACAAACGAATCGCGCATGATGAGGACTCGCTACCCGGAAGAGCGGGTGCGACCAGTCTACGCGCCCGAGTATACCACACGAGGTTGCGCCCCGAGAAGCCGAGCGGCGCGCGCAAATTGACAGTGCCGACGGCCGATCCCTATAATCATAGTTGCGTTGTCCTGCACTGAAGTTCCAAGGGCCGCGAGGTTGCGCGAATGGCGGAGATCAGCGAAAGCACCTTCCAGAACGCCGTCGCAGAGTACTTGATCCGCCACCGCAGCATCCTGGACGTGCAGAGCAAGCTCTCCGAAGCTGTCGCCCGCGTGAACCGCGCCGTTGCGAAATCGGTCACGACCTGTGGCTGTATCAGGATTCAGGCCGGCCGACAGCATTTTCCCGCGGACCTGAGCATGGGGGAGTTGCGCAATGCCATGCAGACCCACCTGGACGGAACCCTGTGCGAGCGGTGCCGGGAAGTTCTCGATACCGAGATCGGAATGGCGCTGTTCTACATGGCCGCGACGTGCAACCTGCTCAACCTGGATTTCGGCGAGATCCTCCGGAAGGAGCACGGCCGGGCCGTCTCGCTGGGGGTCTTCCGCCTGACCTGAACGACTAGAGCAGCGCCCGCAGCGCCTCGGTCAGGTCGCCCACCCGCACCAGCTCCAGACCAGCAGGTCCCTTGAGGGACTCGATCCGTGGCACCACGGCGCGGCCAAACCCCAACCGGGCGGCTTCCGCGAGCCGTTTCTCCACCTGGGGGACGGCGCGCACCTCTCCGGCAAGACCCACCTCGCCTACAACCACGGTCCTGGGATCCACCGGACGGTTGCGCAGGCTGCTGGCCACGGCCGCGGCGATGCCGAGGTCCGCGGCCGGCTCATCCACCGAGATCCCGCCCGCAACGCTAGCGTACACGTCCTGGCCGGAGAGCTGCAGGCCGCCTCGGCGCTCTAGAACCGCCAGGAGCACCAGAAGCCGGTTGTAATCCACTCCTGCCGCGGTTCGCCTGGGCATGCCGAACGAGGTGGGGATGGTGAGGGCCTGCACCTCCACAAGCAGGGACCGCGTCCCCTCGATTGCGCACACCACCGTCGAACCCGGCGCCGCCTCCGGGCGTTCTGAGAGGAACGCGGCCGACGGGTTTGGGACCTCGACAAGTCCCCCGCCGGCCATCTCAAAGACCCCGATCTCGTTGGTGGAGCCGAACCGGTTCTTGGTGGCGCGGAGGATGCGGTAGGCGTGGTGACGGTCGCCCTCAAAGGCGAGCACCGTGTCAACCAGGTGTTCCAGAACCCGCGGCCCGGCGAGCGCCCCTTCCTTGGTGACGTGTCCCACGATGAACGTGGCAACACCCTGATCCTTGGCCAGCCGGATGAGCGCGGACGCGCACTCTCGAACCTGCGCCACGCTTCCGGACGCAGAGGACACGTCGTCGGTGTGGACGGTCTGGATCGAGTCCACGATGAGCATCGCAGGCCTAAGCCGGCCGGTAGCCTGGAGGATCGCCTCCAGGCTGACCTCAGCGAGCAGGTAGAGCAGCGGGGAAGCGGCGCCCAGGCGCTCTGCGCGGAGCTTGATCTGGGGCACCGACTCCTCGGCACTGACGTAGAGGACCCTGCCGCCAGCGCGCGCCGCCCGCTCGGCGGTCTGCAGCAACAAGGTGGATTTGCCTGTACCCGGATCCCCGGCGACCAGCACCACGGAACCCGGCACCGCGCCGCCGCCCAGAACCCGGTCGAACTCCGCGGACCCAGTCGGCAGGCGGGTCTCCGCCGACGCCACCACATCAGCCACGGACACGGGCTCCGCGGGGGGGGCATGGCGCGCGGGCACGGCGTGAGGGTGCTCTATCTCTTCGGAGATGGAATTCCATTCTCCGCACGCCGGGCAACGCCCCAGCCACTTGGCCGCGGCGTGCCCGCAGCTCTGGCAGACGTACCTGATGCGCGTGCGGTCCGTCAGGGGCTACTCGGCGAGCGCAGGCTCCCGCTTGCGCTCGAAGATGATCTGTCCGTCCCGGGCGTCCACCACCAGCATGTCGCCGCTGGTGAACTGGCCACGGAGGAGTTCGTCGCTGAGAGGGTCCTCCACCAGGCGCTGGATGGCCCGGCGCAGCGGCCTGGCCCCGAAGGTCGGGTCGAACCCTTCACGCGCGAGGACCTCCCGGGCGGCGGGGGTCAGCTCCATGTCCATCTTCTGGCTGCGCAGCTCGCGCCGCACCCGTTCTACCAGGATCCCCACGATCTCAACTATCTGCGCGCTGGTCAGCGGCCTGAACACGATCATCTCGTCCAGACGGTTGAGGAACTCGGGCCGGAACGTCCGGCGCAGTTCCTCCATTACGTGATCCCGCATGCGCTGGTAGGCGCGCTCGCGGTCCACCGAATCATCGTGTCCCGAGGCCCGAAAGCCGATCCCTATCTCCTTGTCGAGCTGCGGGGCGCCCACGTTGCTCGTCATGATGATGACCGCGTTCTTGAAGTCCACCGCGCGCCCCTGGGCGTCGGTCAGGCGGCCGTCGTCCAGAATCTGCAGCAGCACGTTGAAGATCTCGGGATGGGCCTTCTCGATCTCGTCGAAGAGCACTACCGAGAAGGGCCGGCGGCGTACAGCCTCGGTAAGCTGGCCGCCCTCGTCGTAGCCCACGTAGCCGGGCGGCGAGCCGACCAGGCGGCTGACGGTGTGCCGCTCGGTGTATTCCGACATGTCAATGCGAATGAGCGCGCCCTCGTCCCCGAACAGGAACTCGGCCAGCGCCCGGGCAAGCTCGGTCTTGCCGACCCCGGTGGGTCCCAGGAAGATAAACGAACCGATGGGCCGACGGGGATCCTTCAGGCCGGCCCGGGCCCGCCGCACCGCCTTGCTCACCGCCCGCACCGCGTCGTCCTGGCCCACGATCCGCTCGTGCAGCGTCTCTTCCATGCGCAACAGCTTGTGCGACTCTTCCTCGACCAGGCGCGTAACCGGGATGCCGGTCCAGGAGCTCACGACGTCGGCTATGTCATCTCCACTCACGACGCTGGGGTCCGCCTTGCGCTTGTCGCGACCGACTGATCCCTCCATCTCGTCCATCTTCTGTCGCAGGACCCGCTCACGGTCGCGCAGTTGCGCGGCGCGCTCGAAATCCTCGGCCTGGCTGGCCTCTTCCTTCTCGCGCTTGGCCCGCTCCACCCGCTCCATCGCCTGGCGCACTTCCTGGGGCAGGAACGAAGCCTGCAGGCGGATCTTGGACGAGGCCTCGTCCATTAGGTCAATCGCCTTGTCCGGCAGGAACCTGTCCGAGATGTACTTCTCGGCAAGCGTCGCCGCGGCCACCAGGGCCTCGTCGCTGATCCTGACCCCGTGGTGCGCCTCGTACCGTCCGCGCAGGCCGCGGAGGATCTCGATGGTCTGCTCGACGTTTGGCTCAGAGACGAGGATCGGCTGGAAGCGCCGCTCCAGCCCTGAGTCACGCTCGACGTACTTCCGGTACTCGTCCAGCGTGGTGGCGCCTATGCACTGCAGCTCCCCGCGCGACAGCGCGGGCTTGAGGATGTTGCTGGCGTCAATGGCACCCTCGGCGGCACCGGCGCCAACCAGGGTGTGCAGCTCGTCAACGAACAGCACCACCTCGCCCTGAGCCTTGCGGATCTCTTCCATCACCTTCTTCATGCGCTCCTCGAACTCGCCGCGGTACTTGGTGCCCGCAACCAGTGCCGCCAGGTCAAGTTGAACGGTGCGCTTCCCACGCAACACGTCGGGCACGTCGCCGCTCACGATCCGCTGGGCCAGCCCTTCGGTGATGGAGGTCTTGCCAACACCGGGCTCCCCAATGAGCGCGGGGTTGTTCTTCGTACGGCGGGAGAGCACCTGGATGACGCGCTCGATCTCGCGCTCGCGCCCGATGACCGGGTCTAGCTTACCCTCCCGGGCAAGCTTGGTGAGGTCGCGGCCGAACTCGTCCAGCGTGGGCGTCTTGCTCGCCTGCTTGGCGTAGGAGGTGGTGCCCTCCTCGCCCAGGAGATAGACCACCTGCGCGCGTATGCGGTCCAGGTCAGCGCCCATCGCTTCAAGCACGCGGGCGGCCACCCCTTCTCCTTCGCGGATCAGGCCCAACAGGAGATGCTCGGTGCCAATGTAGTTGTGGCCGAGGCGCCTGGCCTCGTCCAGCGCCAGTTCAAGCACCTTCTTGGCCCGTGGGGTGAAGGCGACTTCCTCGTGAGGCGAGCGCTCCCCGCGCCCGATGGCGCCCTCGACCTCGGAGCGCACCCGCTCGGGGCTGATGCTCAGACTCTCCAGGACCTTGCTGGCCACCCCCTCGCCCTCTCGGATGATGCCCAGCAAAATGTGCTCGGTCCCCACAGCGCTGTGGTTGAGGCGCTTGGCCTCTTCCTGGGCGAGGATGATAACGCGGCGAGCGCGCTCCGTGAACCGTTCAAACATTGCCACCGCACTCCCCTCTCTTCGGAGGGTGAGAGGAACCCCGCATACCTTGCTACAACTCTTCTGTCCGGCCCGGTCCTGCTCCTGCCAGGCCTTCCCCGGCCGGCCGTGGGCCATCAGGACCCTCGTCCTGGACTACGGCGCCGGGGCAGCGTGTATTCCCAACCAGAGGCGCAGGCGCGCCCCGCCGGCCGGGCTACTGGACGATCTCGAGGATCTTGTACCTGATCTCTCCGGCAGGGACCCGGACCTTCACTGTCTCGCCCTTCTTGCGCCCGATGAGCGCCTGGCCCACCGGCGATTCGTTGCTGATGAGGTCGAGCAGGGGGTCGGCCTCTGGGGAACCGACGATCGTGTATCTCAGCTCACTACCCGTGGCAAGGTCCTTGACCCGCACCGTGGCGCCCACCGACACTGCGTCGCCGGATGCCGCGCTGTTGTCAATCACGCGCGCGCTGCGAAGCATCTGATCAAGCTGGAGAATGCGCCCCTCGACAAAGGCCTGCTCGTTCTTGGCGTCGTCGTACTCCGCGTTCTCCGTGAGATCGCCGAACTCTTTTGCCAGCCTGATGCGCTCCGCGATCTCCTTGCGACGGGGTCCCCTCAACTGATCGAGTTCCTCCTCGAGCTTACGCAGCCCTGAGGCCGTGAGGATGGTCTCCTTCTCGATGTCGTTGGGTCGGGCGTTTCTGTTGCTCTTCATCTCGGATCACCCGGACAATCTGCCGCTACAACTGACACCAACCGCCGGGCGGCTGCCCGGCGGTCGGAGGCTTCTAACCCCAAGCATACTCCCAGGGGTGCCGTCGGTCAAGCGCGCGTGGCTCACGGGCGCGCGTGGCTCACGTGGCTCGCGTCGCGCGCCTTGCCGCCGCACACCTGATGGATGCGATCTCCTCCGGCGAGATCGCCCGCTCGAAGCGCCTGAACCCCGCTATCGAAAAAC
>CAYLKW010000063.1:0-12592 GCA_964384245.1 uncultured bacterium | reverse complement strand
CGGGATGCCAGCCTCGAGCGCCTGCGTCACCAGAGTCCTGGCGCGATCCGCGTCGTAGGTCAGAATCGCCTGCTTGAGCGCGTCCAGGATCTCCGTCCGGTCCATCAGGTTCCTCTCCGGTAAACCTCTCCGCGGTGGCCGATCTTTGCTACCAACACGCAGGCGTAGGAAGCCACCCTCTCTGGCCAGGGCTTTGGCGCCGTGAGGCCGGGGATTGCCGGCAGCTCGTCGAGGCGATGGCTAATACGCTGCTGAACGGCCCTCGGAAGCGCCGATAGCTCGCGTACGGCCGAAGGCAACAGGTCGATCCTGTAGGAAACCACCAAGGCTCACAGTCCCAGGTCGGCCTTGACCTTCTTCCAGGGAATCCGCTTTCGGTTCTTCGGATCCGCGAGCGCCTTCCGCGCCTCCGCTAGGTCCATCGTGTCCTCCAGCAGCTCCAGGAGCGTAAGGTCCTCTATGGGGACCAGTGCCGCCAGATCCTTTCCCCGGCGGCGGAGGACCACACGCTCCTTTCCATACGCCGTCCGGTTGACCATGGACGCGAAGTCCTTGCGGGCTGCGGTGGTTGTCAGTCGCGCCATAGCTGTTCCTCGCTGACATTGACATTACGGCTATTTCGTACATGACGTACATTAGGGACATTAGCTCTGTTTGTCAATCGCCGGCGCAGGCGCAAGTCTTACCGAGCCCGCCACCCGCGGACCACGGCCGCTATCGCCCGGATGTGGGCCGGCGTGCTCCCACAGCAGGCGCCCACGATGCGGGCCCCTGCGTCGAGAATCGCGGGATACCCCGCGGCCATCTCGTCGGGCGGCAGATCGTAGACCGTGCGGCCGTCCACCAGCTTCGGGAGCCCGGCGTTGGGATACGCGGCGAGCGACCGATCCGTGGCCTCGCGCATCTCCCGGATGATGACCGCGGCCCGGTCAGGGCCGCCTTCGCCGCAGTTGCAGCCGACGATGTCCGCGCCGGCGTCAGTCAGGAGCCGGGCCACCTCCGCGGGCGAGGAACCCCAGAGGGTTCGATCAATGCCCTTCTCGCGGCCATACTTGAAGAACATCATGCACATGACCGGTAGGTCCGTCGCCTCCCCGGCCGCGCGAATCGCGATCAGGGCTTCTTCGGGGACCATCATCGTTTCGATCGCCAGCAGGTCGGCGCCGGCCTCTGCCAGCGCGATCGCCTGCTCGGTAAAGTTGGCGTGGAACTCCTCCAGCGGAACGTCGCCCAGCGGCTCGACGGTGTCCGGGAGATGGCCGGTAGGGCCAACGGAGCCGGCCACGTACTTCCCGGGCGGGCAGACCGATCGGGCGATCTCAACCGCCCGGCGGTTCAGATCGCGGACGCGGTCCCCGAGTCCGTAGGCCGCCAGCTTGAGGCGCGTGCCACCGAAGGTGTTGGTCTCCACGATGTCGCTGCCGGCTTCCAGATATGCGCGGTGGATCTCCCGGATGGCGTCGGGCCGCGCCGCGTTCCACAGCTCAGGGCAATCCCCGCCTCGCAGGCCGGCCTCGAACAGCATGGTGCCCATTGCGCCGTCGAGGACCAGCACCTCGGTGCGCAGCCGTTCCAGCAACTCCTGTCCCCTCGATGCCATTGGTCTGCTCACTCCTGCATTCCTCCCTGAGGCGGGAACGCGACGGCTTCCAGGAACACATCCTGAAACTCGGGGTGCGTGGCCAGCGAGACGTGCTGGATCTTGGTTGCCAGCTCGTCTGCCCTCCGTCGCTCCGTCTCTGAAACCAGCGCCATCTGCGCGCCTAGGCCTGCGGCGTTGCCCACATAGTTGATCCGATCGCGCGGCAGCGCAGGGATCAGACCTATGCGGACCGCGCTGCGCACGTTGAGGTAGTTGCCGAACCCGCCCGCCAGCATCAGCTCGGCTATCCTGTCCTCCGGCGCCCCACCGACCTCCCCTAGTATCGCAATCCCGCTGCGGATCGCGCCCTTGGCGAGTTGCACCTGGCGGATGTCCGCCTGGGTCAATACGATGTCGTGGCCCGAGGCGGTCTCTGCGCCCCATGCCAGGACGAACGCCGGCATGTCATCTGCAAACGCGACAACCCGCCTGCGAAGCGCGTCCGGGACCGCATCCGGCGCGTCAGGATGCAATCGCCCGGACGCGTCCAGGATGCCCGCGTCGAGCATGCCGGCAACCGCGTCGAGAACCCCGGACCCGCACACGCCCAGCGGCGCGCCGCCGCCGATCACATGGTAGGCGACGTCGCTCCCGATCTGGACCTGGTCTATGGCGCCGCGCGCGCCCCGCATCCCGCACTGGAGCTGCCCGCCCTCCAGCGCCGGGCCGGCCGGCGCCGAGCAGGCGAACAGGCCGTCGGGTGATTTCAGGACCACCTCGCCGTTGGTGCCGATGTCGGCGGCGATCCGGGGTTCGGTGCTCGCGTCGAGGCGCATGGACAGGACCATGCCGACCGTGTCAGCGCCCACGAACCCGGCGACAAGGGGAAGCAGGAACACCGGAACCTGCGGGTTCAACCGCAGGCCGGCCTCGTCCGCTCGCAAGCGCAGGCTATGACGCACGCTGGGCGCGTAGGGCGCCTGCCCCACCTGCGTCGGATCAATGCCCAGGAACAGGTGGTGCATTACGGTGTTGCCGACGATCACGGTCTTGTAGATGGCGTCACGCCTGATGCCCGCGGCGGAGCATAGTTCCTGGATCTGCCCGTTGAGGAGCCGGACGATCCTGGCCTGGAGCGTCCGCACGTTGGACGGGCTCTCCTGCGCGAACGCGATGCGGGACATCAGGTCGCCCCCGAACGCGGCCTGGGGATTCAGGCTTGCGGCGGTAGCATCTACCGTGCCGCTCTGCAAATCCACCAGGTAGCCCACGACCGTTGTGGTCCCAATGTCGAACGCCAGGCCGTAGGCCGACTGCCGGGTGTCGCCGGGCTCTGTCTCTACCCCGGAATCGAGGAGGAACCCCGCCGCCGACAGTGGGGCTCGCGTATCTGAGAGGATCTGGAAGGCGACTTCCTCCAGGACCGGGGCGATCAGAACCGTGAGCGGCTCGCCCACCTCTGTCTGGCACGCCAGGCGAAAACGCTCGCGTACCTCGTCGTCGCCGAGCTGGATCCGGTCGGCCAGCGCAGCCGGAGGGACCGGGCCCGCGACGATCTGGACCCGGCAGCTCCGGCACCGGCCGCGTGCGCCGCAGGTGGCAGCGATCTCCTGGCCCGCCTGCCGCGCCGCCGCCAGGATCGTCGTGCCTCTTGGCACCTCCGCCGTCCGACCGCCCGGCTCGAACCTGACCGTGATCATCGTGCCACCCTTGGGACCAGGCCGTAGAGCCCAGAGACCGACTTGAGGGGCAACATGACGCAGGCCTCGGTCAGCCGCACCGACACGCTGGCGTCGTCGAACACCGAGAACAGGGCGCGCTGCTGCTCCAGGCCCCAGTCGCTGAATCCCGGCGCCATCCGGCCGGTCAGCCGCAGGCCCTGCATCCGGGCCTCGGCTGCCAGGCGCCGCCTGAGATCTCCAAGGAGCGCGTCAATCGCGACCCACCCTGCCGTGTCCAGCAGCAAGCCCTCCACTAGCTGTCCGTCGCGGACCATCTCCTGCGCGCAACGCTCCAGCCTCGGCCCGACCGTGAGGAGCACGATCGCGACCTCCGCCGCCTGGGCGAGCTTGCGCGCCAGCGCCCGGCTGTGGAACGTCAGGCCGGCGGCGAGGCGCACCGTGCCGCCGGGCTCAACCCCGTCGAGCCGCCCGCGCGCTCGCCACGCCCGCGGTTCCACCAGCGTCTCGGCCAGCGCGGCCATCTGCGCTGCGACTTCCCTGACGATCGGCGAGACCGCCTCGAGATCCCGGTACCTCTGGAGCCGCAGGATAAGGCCCGCATCCACGCGGGGCCGGGCCAAGGTGATCTGTTCGACCATCCGGTGCGCGCCTGTTGTGCGTCGTGGTGGAACGCCGTATCCCTCCAGCGGTTCGACCCACCGCTGCGTTCTCCTACTTCAGCGAAGGGACGGAGCCGTTATGAACCCATCTTGCCTCCACCAACAGCACGAAGCTGCGAGACTTTCCAGGGCCTATCAGGGGGTATGAAAAAGGAACACATGACTTTCGATTTTCATGGTATGCTTGGGACGTGATCAACCGTAACCGTTTGCTGGCCGCGATCCGGGCGGCCCTGAGACGCAGCCGTGTGGTCGCGTTGGTTGGGCCCCGGCAGTCCGGGAAGACCACCGCTGCGCGCCAGATCGTCGCGGCGGATTCCCCCAACTACTTTGACCTCGAGGACCCGGCAGGCCTGGCCCGGCTGGCAGAGCCGATGACCGCGCTTGCGCCTCTGAGAGGCACGGTGGTCATAGATGAGGTGCAGCGGCGGCCGGATCTATTCCCCGTGCTGCGGGTGCTGGCTGACCGGCGGCCGCTCCGGGCCCGGTTCCTGATTCTCGGTAGTGCCTCCCCCGAGCTCCAACGACAATCGTCGGAATCCCTCGCGGGTCGGTTGGAAACGATCGCCCTCGCCGGCTTCAGCCTGGAGGAGCTGGGCGCTAGGGTCCTCGCCCGGCACTGGCGCCGCGGCGGCTTCCCACCGGCCTTCCTGGCGCGTTCAGACGCCGACAGCCTACGCTGGCGTCAACAGTTTGTCCATGCGTTCCTGGAGCGGGATCTTCCGCAGCTCGGCATCAACGTCCCAGCGACCACGATGCTGCGCTTCTGGACGATGCTCGCACACTACCATGGCAACATCTGGAATGCAGCAGAGCTGGCGCGATCGCTCGGCGTCAGCGAGCCCACGGTGCGGCGCTACCTTGACTTGCTGACGGGTCTCTTCATCGTCCGCCAACTCCCGCCCTGGTACGAGAACCTCAAGAAGCGACAGGTGCGTTCGCCCAAGATCTACTTCCGCGACAGCGGAATGGCGCACCAACTCCTGGGCATCCGAACCGAGCACGACTTGCTCACGCACCCGAAGTTGGGAGCTTCTTGGGAGGGCTACGCCATCGAGGAGGTCCTCAAGTTGACCGAGCCCAGCGAGGCGTACTTCTGGGCGACACACACCGGGGCCGAGTTGGATCTACTCATCTTCAATGACGGGAGACGCTACGGGGTCGAGGTCAAACGGCAGGATGCCCCGCGCATCACGTCCTCCATGCGGACGGCGCTGTCTGACCTACATTTGGATCACTTGACGGTGCTGTATCCCGGCACGCGCCGGTATTCCCTCGACGAGCGGGTCACCGTTGTGCCGCTGTCCGAGCTGGCGGAAGGGTCTCCGGAAGTCGTCTTCCCTCGCTCGTCTCGTCGCAAACGGCCGCCGCGCGGGGCAAACCATGTGCAGGAGCGCGCCAGAGGAGATGGCGCACTGCTTCAGAAGTAGTCGTTATAGTACCCAGATCCTGAAAGAAAGGGGCGAAGAGAATGAAAGGCAACGACAAGCTGCTAGCGGCGCTGAACCAACTCCTGGCGGACGAGCTCACCGCCATCAGCCAGTACATGGTGCACTCGGAGATGTGCGCCAACTGGGGATACGAGAAGCTCCACAAGGCCATCGAGGGTCAGGCTGTGGACGAGATGCACCATGCCGAGTGGCTCATCCAGCGCATCGTGTTCCTGGAGGGCGCGCCGGTTGTTTCACGGCTTAACCCCATGAAGATCGGCGCGACGGTTCCCGAGATGATCGTAAACGATCAGGAAGCCGAGCTTGATGCGGTGCGTGCCTACAACAAGGCCATCGCGCTGGCGCACGAAGTGAACGACCAGGCCAGCGTAGACCTGTTGATCCGCATCCTCAAGATGGAAGAGGGTCATGAGGATTGGGCGGAAGTGCAGAACTCGCAGATCGAGCAGATGGGTCTGGCCAACTACTTGACCAATCAGACCGAGGGCGCTGCGGCGGGTTGATTGTGCGGGTCAGCTCGCGCGCGCAGTCCCTCGGCGAGGAGATAGCAAACAGCGTCAGCCACGGCGTCGGCGCGCTGGCGGCGGCCGTCGCCGCCCCATTTCTGGTTATTTCCGCCTTCCGCCGCGGGGATGGCCTTGGCATCGTGGGCGCGGGGATCTTCGCGGCCACCATGCTGCTGCTTTACGTGATGTCCACGCTGTACCACGCGATGACCGGGGGTCGGGCCAAGCGCGTGTTTCAGATCCTGGATCACTGCGCGATCTTCCTCCTGATCGCTGGCACCTATACGCCGTTCACGCTTGGCGCGCTGAGGGGTGCATGGGGGTGGACGCTGCTCGGGCTCGTGTGGGGAATAGCAATCGCGGGCATCGTACTCAAGGCAGTGTGCGGGGTGAGGTATCCGGTCCTTTCGATAGCGCTCTATCTGGGGATGGGGTGGCTGATCGTCATCGCGGCGAAGCCCTTGTGGACTCACCTGCCCATACCCGGCCTGCTGTGGCTCGCGGTCGGCGGCCTAGCGTACACCGCGGGCGTCGGGTTCCTGGCAGCGGAGCGGGTTCGCTACGGCCACTTCGTCTGGCACCTGTTCGTTCTGGCGGGTACCGCCTGTCACTTTGTCGCGGTGCTGAAGTACGCGGGCTAGAGCCTGGATGAGACGCAAAGACAAGGAAATCCAGGACAGAGACCTGATCGAGCAGATCATGGCGAAGGCCCAGGTTTGCAGGTTAGGGCTGTGCAAGGACAATGAGCCCTACGTCGTTCCCGTGTCCTTTGGCTATGACGGAAGCTTCATTTACTTCCACACGGCCAGGGAGGGCATGAAGCTGGACTACCTGGCTGCCAACAACAGGGTCTGCTTTGAGTTGGAGCACGACGTGAGGGTCGTCGCAGACCCCGAGGACGCCTGTGGATGGTCCTTTGCCTTCCACAGCGTGATTGGGTTTGGCACGGTTGAAGAGGTGGTAGGTCCCTCACGCAAAGCCTACGCGCTGAACCAGATAATGAGGCACTACTCTGGAAGGGAGTGGAGCCTGAGCGAACGGTCGCTAGAGAAGACGCGGCTGTGGCGGATCTCGGTTGAGCGAGTCACGGGCAAGCGATCAAGGGACAAGATCGTGTCAGCGGATCGCGGCGTGCGCTACCCACCCGACCATCCCCGACACGGCGGCATGATGGAATAGTGGGGCGGGCCCTTCGATCCAGACGCGTTCGACATTCAGGAAACCAACCTCCAGGCACCTGCAATCGCCTATCTGTTTCTGAGCCGCCGCCCGATTCGCGCGTGCTCCTCCCAAATGGGCGCCGGCAGCCGGTCGCCGAACTGCGCAAACATCGTCCGCTGCTCCTCCAGTCCCTGAAGCCAGCCCTCCCGGTCGTAGCTCAGGGCCTCTGCTACCGCGCTCCAGGGGGCCTCAAGGCCGGTCAGGTCTAGGTCGTCAAGTGACGGGATCAGTCCCACCGGGGCTTCGGTGGCCCCTGCCTTACCCTTGATCCGCTCCACCATCCACTTGAGGACGCGGACGTTCTCGCAGTACCCCGGCCAGAGGAACTGCCCGCCGGCGCCGCGGCGGAACCAGTTGACGCGGAAGACCTTGGGCGGCGCGGCCAGCCGCTTCCCCAGCTCCAGCCAGCGGGCGAAGTAGTCGCCCATGTGGTAGCCGCAAAACGGCAGCATCGCCATGGGGTCGCGGCGCACCACGCCCACCTTGCCGGTGGCCGCCGCAGTGGTCTCGGTTCCCATGGAGGCGCCCAGGTAGACGCCGTGCTGCCAGTCGAACGCTTCGAAGACGAGCGGGACCACCTGCGAGCGCCGCGCACCAAAGATGATACCCGAGATCGGCACCCCTTCAGGGTCCTCCCAGCGAGGCGAGATGGTCGGGCAATGCCGCAGATAGGCCGTAAATCTAGAGTTAGGGTGTGCGGCAGGCCCGGCTTCGCTCTGCCACGGCCGGCCCTGCCAGTCCAGGAGCCCTCCGGGTGGAGTGTCGCTTGCCCCCTCCCACCAGGGTTCTCCGTCCGGGGCAAGGGCCACATTGGTGAAGAGGGCGTTCTGGCGAATCATCTCCAGCGCGCTGGGGTTCGTCTTGACGTTGGTGTGCGGCACTACCCCGAACGAACCGCGTTCAGGGTTGATGGCCCGGAGTTGGCCCTGATCGTCCACGCTCATCCAGGCGATGTCGTCCCCGAGCGTCCATACCCGGTAGCCTGGGAGCGCCGATTGCACCATAGCCAGGTTGGTCTTTCCGGACGCGCTGGGCATGGCCGCTGCCAGGTATGTCACCTCGCCCGCGGGATCCTCGAGACCCAGGATCAACATGTGCTCGGCCATCCATCCTTCCTGACGAGCCTGCCAGGAGGCGATGCGCAGCGCGTGGCACTTCTTCGCCAGGAGGGCGTTGCCGCCGTATCCGGTGCCGACGCTCCAGATGAGCCGATCCTCGGGGAAGTGCATGACGAACCGTCGTTCCGGGGAGAGATCAGCCAGAGAGTGCAGGCCGGCGACAAAGTCATCCGGCGCGCGCAGATGGTCCAGCGCAACGCGCCCCGCCCTGGCCATGATGTGCATGCTGGCCGTGACGTAGGCGCTGTCGCTGACCATGATGCCGACCCGGCTGTACGGCGAACCCACCGGCCCCATCAGGTAGGGGATAACGTACATGGTCCGGCCCCGCATGCTCCCCTTGTAGAGCGCTCCCACCTTCTCCTTAGCCTCGGCCGGGGCCATCCAGTTGTTGGTGGGCCCGGCTTCCTCGCGCTGCCGCGTGCAGACATAGGTCAGGTGCTCGGTGCGGGCCACATCGCTGGGATGGCTCCGGTGAAGGTAGCAGTTGGGATAGGTGGATTGGTTCAGGCGGTGCAGGGTGCCATCGTGGAGCATCCCGTCAACCAGCCGATTGAACTCCTCTTCCGAGCCCCCATGCCAGATCACGCGATCGGGGCGGCACAGGCGCGCCACCTCGTCCACCCATTGCTCTGCCACCGCGGCTACGGCCATCGAGATCCAGCCTCCTCGTTTGTCAGAACCGCTCCATCCGCCAGCCATCTTCTCGCAGGACCGCAAGCGATGAACACCCCACCTCGCGCAACATCGCTTCCGCGTCGGAGTAGAAGGCGGCAACGTGCTCGGGGCAGTGGGCGTCGGCGGTGACGACCAGAGGGATACCCAGATCCAGACACCGCCGGATGATCCACGGGCTGGGCTGCGGTGCGGCCGGCGAGCCACGCCAGCCCGAGGTGTTGACCTCGACTATCAGGCCTGCCTGTGCGCAGGCCCGCAGCGCGGCCTCCACCTCGTCCTTGTACCACCCCTCGTTCTCGCTGAAGTAACGCCCATCGCCGTTCCAGGTCTTGATGTGATCGAGGTGCGCCACGATCGCCACACGGCCCCCTGTGCCGCGATCCAGCGCGTCGCGGTCTGCCCCTACGCGGCTCCAGGCCGCCAGACCGCGCACCCGCTCGTAGTAGGCGGCGCCCAGCGCACGGATGTCCCCCCCGAAGATTTCGTGCAGTCCCTGCTCGAATCCCTGTCGCGTGAGGTCGAAGACCCACGGCGCCCCTGCCGCGTCGTGTCCGATGTAGTGGATGCCGCCGATCAGATACTCGAACCGGAGGGGGGCCACGATCGCCCACATGTCTGCCGCGTGCTCGGGGATGTAGTCGAACTCCATCCCAAGGTGCACGCGCAGCCGCCCTGCGTAGGCACCCCGCAGGCGCTCGACCTCGGCACAGTATGCCGGCAGATCTTCGGCCCGCATGGCGTAGTCATTGGGGAAGGCCAGCGGTGAGTGACTGGAGACCCCCAGCGCCTCCAGTCCGGCGGCAAGGGCTGCCTCCAGATACTCCGCGATCTCGCCCTCCCCATCGCAGTAACGGTTGTGCGTGTGATAGCTGGTCGTCACCACCTAGCGCTGCTCCTCAGGCGGCCGGACATTGCGGAACATCCGGAAGAGGAGCAGGTCATAGATGATCTTGAGCCCACCTCCCAGGAAGAACGGCACACCCAGCCCCACGAGCTGCATCGCCACGCCTGCCACGATCGGGGTGGTCGCCTGCGCCAGGTTGCGCGCGATGTTGGTCACCCCTGCGGCCGCCACTCGCTCCTCGGGATCCACCACGGCCACGACGTAGGACTGGCGCGTGGGGACGTCCATCTGGGAGAGGACGTGGCGGGCCAGGATCAGGCCGATTGCCCACGGCAG
This sequence comes from uncultured bacterium, assembly GCA_964384245.1. Classification (GTDB taxonomy): domain Bacteria; phylum Sysuimicrobiota; class Sysuimicrobiia; order Sysuimicrobiales; family Humicultoraceae; genus VGFA01. The sequence goes on along the minus strand of CAYLKW010000063.1, from coordinate 2,515 downwards.
CGAGGGCGCCAGCGGCAGGGCCATCAGCAGCACGTTGGAAGGCAGGTGCGTGAACACCATGGTGTTGATCAGGCCGATGCGTTCCGCGACCTTTGCCGCGGCCAGGAACGAGGCGGCCTGCAGCAGGCCCACGCCCAGGAAGATCGGACCGAGTATCTCCGGACCCACGCCCCAGCGCAGGTTGAAGTAGTAGGCGACCAGACTCTGAACGACGAACCCGCCGCCGAACGAGTCCAGACTGAACAGAGCGGCCAGCTTCAGGACTATCCCGCGTGAACGGCGCAGGCCGTAGCCCGATGGGCTTCCGGACGCCACCTCGACGCGGCTACTGAGCCGCGTGAACAGCCACAGCGCGACGCACGCGAACGCCGCATAGGCCAGGAACATCGTTTTGAATGAAGCCCGTGGGTCCATCCCAAGGATCTGCTGCAGCAGGACCGGCGTGCCGGCGGCCAGCGCGCCCAGAGATCCCGCCAGCGCGCCGACCATGTTGTAGAATGAAAACAGCCGCGTCCGGTGCTCCTGCGCCGCTGTCTGCGGCAGCATCGCCTGCTCGAGCGAGAGGAAGGGGCCTACCTCGCCCGAGGTCGCGCCCACCGTGCCGGTCAGCGATGCCAGGATGAGAATCGGGTACCAGGTGCTGAACGCGAACGCGGCGCCGCTGCTGGCCATGAACAGCGCGCTTATCTGGAGCATCCTGCGCCGGCCGTACCGGTCGGCGGTCCCGGCGAACAGCGCGGTGAGCGCGGCCGATCCCAGCAGGGTCGCGGTCAGCACCGCGCCAACCTGCCAGGGCGCGAAGCCCGCCTCCTTGAGGTAGACGCCCAGCAGCACCGACTGGAACCCGTAGGCGAAGGTCCGGACCGCGCGCGCGCCCAGGATGAGCCGGCCGTCTTTCGAAACCCAGGAGGAGGCAGGTAGGTCTCGGGCAGAACTCACCATGCCAGATAGCTTCGGCAACATGCCGGGCCGTCCCTACGCTGAGGTGGTATAGAGATGGCTTCGCGTCGTCGAATCGGAATTCTGACCGGTGGAGGAGACTGCCCTGGCCTGAACGCCGTCATTAGGGCCGTGGTGCTGTCCGCGGCCAGCGGCATGGGCTGGGAGGTGCTGGGCATCGAGGACGGGTTTGACGGCCTGTTGCACGACAGGATCCGGCCGCTGGAGAGTGACGACGTGCGCGGTATCCTGACGCAGGGCGGCACGATCCTCGGGACCACCAACCGCGGGAACCCCTTTGCCTGGCCGGTCGAGCGCGACGGGCGCCGGGAGATGGTTGATGCGTCCCGTACGGTGCTGAAGCGCCTGGAAACCCTGCGGCTGGACGCGCTGCTCGTCATCGGAGGCGACGGCACCCTGCACATCGCCGACGCGTTGTACCGGATGGGCGCGTCCATAGTTGGCATTCCCAAGACCATTGACAACGACATCTCAGCCACGGACGTTACGTTCGGATTCGACACCGCGCGGCTCACGGCGACCGAGGCCATAGACAAGCTCCACACGACCGCTGAGAGCCACCACAGGATCATGGTCGTGGAGACGATGGGCCGTAACGCCGGATGGATTGCACTGGAGTCCGGGATCGCCGGTGGCGCGAACTCCGTTTTGATCCCGGAGGTGCCGTTCCGTCTCGAGGTCGTCGCACAGGCAATCGAGGAGCGTGCGGCCCGCGGCCGGCGATTCTCGATCGTGGTGGTTTCTGAGGGGGCCGTCCAGGTCGGTGGAACCCAGGTTGTTCAGGAGGAGGGCGGCCCGGGCAGGCTTCCCCGGCTCGGCGGGATAGGGCAACAGGTCGCTGCTGCCCTCGGTGAGGTGACCGGTCGGGAGACCCGATGCACGGTGTTGGGTCATCTCCAGAGGGGCGGGAGCCCTACTCCATTCGACCGGTTGCTGGCCACGCGGTTCGGGGTCCGCGCGGTAGAATGTGTTATGGAGGACCGCCAGGGGCAGATGGTCGCGCTGCGCGGTCCGTCGGTGGTTGCGGTGCCGATTTCCGAGGCCATCGCCGAGCCCAAGCGGGTAGCCCCGGACGGCGAGCTGGCCCGCACGGCGCGCGAGTTGGGCATCTCATTGGGTGACGAAGTCTGACGGCCTGGAGGGTTAGATATGCAGATTGCGGTGCTGACCGGCGGCGGCGACGCGCCGGGTCTGAACGCGGCTATCCGTGCGATTACCCGGCGGGCCCTTGATGGGGGGCACGAGGTCATCGGGATCCGCAAGGGCTGGTTGGGCCTGCTCGAAGAGGACACCTTTCCCCTGACCCGGGACAGCGTCTCGGGCATCCTGCCGCGCGGCGGGACCATCCTGGGGACATCGCGCACGAACCCCTTCAAGGCCGACGAAGGCGAGGCCCGCCTCATGCGCACGATCGAGCGGCTGGGGATTGACGCCATCATCGCCATCGGCGGTGACGACACGCTGAGCGTGGCCTTGCGGCTCTTCAAGATGGGCGTCAACGTCGTCGGGGTTCCCAAGACCATGGACAACGACGTCCCGGGCACCGACTACACGA
>CAYLKW010000062.1:6506-12644 GCA_964384245.1 uncultured bacterium | reverse complement strand
CTTTCTGCTTCGCTACCCAAATCCCCTCAACTGCTACCCTGGACTTTACTCAAACGCTTGCGCGCCCCCGAACCCACGATAGACTGGGTGGGGGATCTTACCAGGAGGGTGCGACATGGTTGAAGTGGTGGTCCTGAGCGCTGTGCGAACTCCGATCGGGCGATTCATGGGAGGCCTGGCGACGATCCCGGCCCCACGGCTGGGCGGCCTCGTGCTGGCTGAGGCCGTGCGGCGCGCAGGCGTGCCGGCCGACGCGGTCAGCGAGGTTATCATGGGCAACGTGCTGAGCGCCGGCCTGGGCCAGGCCCCAGCGCGCCAGGCCGCCCTCGCAGCCGGGCTGCCGAACTCGGTCCCGGCAACAACGGTCAACAAGATGTGCGGATCCGGGATCAAGGCGGTGATGCTGGGCTGCCAGGCAATCCAGGCCGGGGACGCAGAGATCGTCGTCGCCGGCGGGATGGAGAACATGAGCGCGGCTCCACACCTGGCCGAGCGGGTGCGCAACGGGTACCGGCTCGGGGACGGCGTCCTGGTGGACGTTATCCTGCGCGACGGGCTGCACGACGCCTACGGCCACGGGCACATGGGCAACTGCGCCGAGATACTGGCCCGCACCCACGGAATCACGCGGGAAGAGCAGGACGCGTTTGCGGCGGAGAGCTACCGCCGCGCGATTGCGGCAACGGACGCCGGGGAGTTCGGAGCGGAGATCCTGCCTGTCCAGCCCGACGGCGGCGCTCCGGCTGTCGCCGAGGATGAAGAACCCCGCCGGGTGAACTATGCCAAGATCCCAACCCTGAAGCCCGCCTTCAAGGAAGACGGCACCGTGACCGCCGCCAACGCAAGTTCCATCAGCGACGGCGCCGCCGCGGTGGTGTTGGCCTCGTCTGAGGCCGCCCGCCGGATGGGCCGAACGCCGCTGGCCAGGATCGCCGGGCAGGCCGTGGCGGCAACGGCGCCGGAGTGGTTCACCATCGCGCCCGCCGAAGCCATCCGGCGCCTGCTCGCCAAGGCGGGGTGGACCACGCACAACGTGGACCTCTTCGAGATCAACGAGGCGTTCGCCGCGGTTGTGATCGGCGTGAGCCGCGAGTTGGGAATCGGCGCCGATCGGGTCAACGTCCGCGGCGGGGCCGTGGCAATGGGCCACCCCATTGGCGCCAGCGGCGCGCGGATCCTCACCACACTCCTGCACGCGATGGCCGCCCGGGGGGAACGGCGGGGCGTGGCCGCGGCCTGCCTGGCCGGCGGCGAGGCAGTGGCGGTGGCAGTCGAAAGGGCTGCCGGGACGACTGATTGACGGCCTAACAGGGCATGCATATAATGAACCCCCGCCTCGCACGAGGACGGTACCGCACGGTCGGGTCGTACCAAGAACGCGCCGCACGACCTTGACCCAAGAGCGGTCTGCCTCTCTGAGGGCGGGGAGAACGGTGCGGCCGTGCCAGCCGGAGGAGATGGGGCAACACCCTGCTCACCTGGCGACGGCCGCGCCGCCTTTTGTTGAGGGTCACTCGGCTGGCTTGGGCCGGGCGTAACGGAAGGGCTGAGCAGTGTCCCTGGCAGGAATCCGCAGGCGTTCCTGAACCTGAACCGTCACCTGGATCCCCACGGAGCGCAGCCCCTCCACGAACCCACCGCGGATGGCCAGGGCTGCCTGCAGCGCGGCCGGATCACCAATGGCCTCGATGCGGTACGGCGGGACAATGGCGGTGGATCCCACCTGCAAGGCGCCGCCGGCCAGCCGGATGCCGGTCGTGGCCAAGACGCGGATCCCGTTGATGGCCATGGCCTCGGCACCCGCGGACCAAAGCTCGTTGGCCACACCCGACAGGTCCTGTGCCTCCACCGCAGACGGCAGGATACCGCCCGTCCCAGGGGCCCCGCCCCGCGCCACGACGCGGACCCCAGGACCCTCCACCGGGACCAGGCCCAGCACCAACCTGTAACGGGCCAGTTCCTTTGCCATGGCCTGTGAAAGGCCGCGGCCCTCGATGACCGCAGCCTCGTAGTCACGCGAACGCCTCCTCAGATCATCCACCTCGGCCTCCAGCAGCCTTCGCGCGTCCTCCTGTTGCCTGACCAGGACGGCCAGCTCCGGGAGGCGCCAGGAGGGCAGCGCTCCGGCCTGACGGATGGGCTGCCGGGCTCGCATCTGCGTCACGACCATGAAGCCGACGGCGACCAGGAACAGCGCCACGGCGCTTTGCCACCGGTGAACGGCAAACGGGAGATGGATGCGGCGGAACACGTCCCCAGTATAGCACCTGCCGGCACGGCCACCCCTGGCAGGAGGGCGCGCGTAGCGCCTCCTGAGATCGAAAAACCGCGAAAGCTGAAGAAATCGAGACCTTCGTTGAGAGAATCGGAGCCAGCGCCGCGAAACCACTCAGGACGGCCTGGGCGCCGTTCTTGCGTTGCCGCTGCCGGTTCTGAACAATAGGGGATGGATTGGCACTGTCCGGTGGAGAGTGCTAACACACCGCTGTCAGGAGGATGGAGATGCCGGCCAAGCTACTGCTCTACGACGAGAACGCGCGCCGGGCGCTCGAGCGAGGCGTTGAACGGGTGGCCAGCGCGGTCAAGATCACGTTGGGGCCGAAGGGGCGCAACGTGGTGCTTGAGAAGAAGTGGGGGTCTCCGACCATCACCAAAGATGGCGTCACCGTGGCCAAGGAGATCGAGCTAGAAGACCCCACCGAGAACATGGGGGCGCAGCTCGTCAAGGAGGTGGCCAGCAAGACCAACGACGCAGCGGGCGACGGCACCACCACCGCGACCGTGCTGGCCTGGGCCATGGTGCGGGAGGGCTTGAAGAACGTCGCCGCCGGCGCGAACCCGATGCTGATCAAGCGCGGCATTGACAAGGCGGTGGACGCGATCGTCGAGGGGATCAAGCAGGCAAGCATCCAGATCGAGGGTCGCCGCGAGATCGCTCATGTGGCGGGCATAGCGGCCAACGACGACGCGATTGGCGAGACAATTGCCGACGCCATGGACAAGGTGGGCAAGGACGGCGTCATCACCATCGAGGAAGGCAAGGGCATCGAGACCACCGTCGAGGTGGTCGAGGGCATGCAGTTCGACCGTGGCTACATCTCGCCGTACTTCATCACCGACCCCGACAAGATGGAAACCGTCCTCGAGAACCCCTACATCATGCTCACCGAGAAGAAGATCAGCGCAGCCCGCGACATCGTGCCACTGATGGAGAAGGTGATCCGGACGGGCAGGCCGCTCATCGTCGTGGCCGAGGACGTGGAGGGCGAGGCGCTCGCAACCCTGGTGGTCAACAAGCTCCGCGGGGTCCTGCACAGCGCGGCCTTGAAGGCGCCGGGCTACGGCGACCGCCGCAAGGCCATGCTCGGCGACATGGCCGTTCTGACCGGTGGCAAGGTCATCTCCGACGACATCGGGATCAAGCTCGACAACGTCGAGTTGGAGCTCCTCGGCCATGCCGACAGGGTGAAGGCCACCAAGGAAGAAACCACGATCATCGGCGGGAAAGGCGCCAAGGCCGACATTGACGGCCGCGTCGCGCAGATTAAGAAGGAGATCCAGGACACCACCAGCGACTACGATCGCGAGAAGCTGCAGGAGCGCCTGGCCAAGCTGGGCGGGGGCGTCGCCGAGATCAAGGTCGGCGCAGCGACCGAGACCGAGATGAAGGAGAAGAAGCACCGCTTCGAGGATGCGCTCAACGCCACCAAAGCCGCCGTAGAGGAAGGTATCGTGCCGGGCGGCGGGGTTGCGCTCCTTAGGGCGCTGTCGCAGATCAACAGCATCTCGACCAGCGGCGACGAGGAGATCGGCAGTAACATCGTGCGCCGCGCGCTCGAGGAGCCGACGCGACAGCTCGTGCACAACGCCGGCGGGGAAGGGTCGCTGGTGGTCGAGCGCATCAAGAAGGAAAAGGGCAACGTCGGCTACGACGTCGGGGCCGGCGAGTACAAGGACATGGTCAAGGCCGGAATCGTGGATCCCACCAAGGTCGTGCGCCTGGCGCTGCAGAACGCCGCCTCAGTGGCCGGGATGCTGCTGACCACCGAGGCAATCGTGGTGGAGAAGCGAGAAAAGAAGAAGGGCGCAGCGCCCATGCCGGGCGCCGGCGGCATGCCTGACGAGGACTTCTAGAAGCGGCTTCCCTGGATCGGCCAGGGGAAGAAGCGAGGGGCGCGGAATCACCTGCGCCCCTCGCGCTTTCCACTTTCAATCCACTTCCGATGTGCAGGCATGGGGTGACCGACGGGATTTGAACCCGCGGCCTCCTGAGCCACAGTCAGGCGCTCTGCCAGGCTGAGCTACGGCCACCACGCGTCACCGCAGATTGTAGCACAGCGTTGGGAGGGGCCTCAATCGGCCGAGTTGTCGCTATCCGGTTCCTCGCCGCGCGGCCGCAGGCCGTGCGCCTGGGCGACGCCCATCGGTGTGAGCATCGTAACCGCGCGGTCGGTGCCAACGCCCTGCCGCTCTACGAGCCCCTGCGCCTCCGCCTCGATGCGGGCAACTACGACTTGCCGCAGAGGCATCCCTGTCATCTCGGCAAGGCGGGTGTCCGTAAGGCCGTGGCGGAACCAGGCCTTCTCGTCAAGCAGGGTCACAAGCAGCCGCGCAACGTCGGCCGCGGCATCTGGGTACACCGGCCTCTCCCCTCCGGCATCGGGGATCGGGACCTGCAAACGGCTTTCCATAGGGAAGGTGTGCCCAAGACGCGCGGGTTCTAGTCGGAGCCCACGGGGCACGGCCTACCGGTCGGTGGCCAGGGACCGCAGGTGGGGATCTGCGAAGACGCGCGCCCCTTGCGCTCGCACGCGATCGGAAAGCAGCCGCAGTTTCAGGTAGAGACCGAGGTACTTCGTGCAGATCTCCGCAGTTGCAAGCTCTCCGGTCCGCGCATCCACCTCCCACGCCATGCCGTAGGGCTGGCGGAAGTACCGCTCCAACGCGGCGGAGAGCTGCGCCTCGCCATCCCCCCACTCCCTACCCCCTGTCAGTTGCTCAATCTTCATTAGATTTACGGCGAGGTCCACAAGAGGGTCGAGCGAGGAATAGCGGTCGGCGTCCCGGTTCGGTATCAATCCTGCCATGGTTCGTCGCTCCAGCCAGGCGCGGGCTGAGCGGCACGCGGCAAGCAGGCACTCCTCATCGCCCAAGTCATGGAAGATGTCCAGAAGGACCTCCATCCAGGTGTTGTTCGCGAACAGCGAGCCGTCCCTCGGCGCGCCTCGTGCTGGCCGGATGTCGTAGAACCGTCCGTCCTGCGCTGTCATGGCGTCGAGCGCGGCGCGCTTCCAGCGCAGCACAGCATCCCGAATCCACTCCTGGCCACTGGCCCTGTGGAGGGCAAGCAGCCCGAATATGAAGAAGGCGCCCCCCTTGGCAACGACGCTGCCCCCAGACCCCGGCCGCCCGCGCGCCACAAAGACCAGATCGAGCAGGGGGGCCACGGCGTCGCCCGGGGCGCTGGTAGGAAACCGCACGGGAAGAAGCCCCCGGGCACCGAACTCCGGCATGGCCAGCACCGCCTGCGCCATCTCCGTGGCCCAGGACAGGTGGGCCTCGTCGCCGGTGACATCGTAGATCTTGACGAGACCCTCGATCCAGCTGCCGGCCAGCATCGGGCTGCTCACTGGTAGATGGAGGCTCAGGGGCTTGCAGGGGAGCGCCGCGTAGACAGGAAGCCCATTGCGGCCGGAAGCGAGAAGCCTGACGCCGGTCAGGAAGCGCTCGACCTCGGAGGAGATCACTCCCATCCCCCAGGTGCGAAGCGACTCCGCCAAACCCCACAGGGTGTCCACCGCGGCGAGATTGGAGTACAGGATTCTGTGGACGCGTCCCCGCAGCCCAGGGCTGAGCGCCAAGCCGTGGATTAGCCCGGTGGAAGCCTGGGTCAGACGCAGCGCCTCCAGGACCTGACCCCGGGCCCATTCGCACAACGCCTCATCACCGGTGATCTGCCCGAGTTCGTGGACGTACTGCACGTAGTCCCCAAGTTCGTCTACGAGCGGGCTGGGGTCAACGATGCACCCGCGGCGGACGTCCACGGTGCGCGCCAGGAGCCCGCCTGTGCCGCAGTACCGATCGCGCAGGAGCCGGGCGACATCGAGGGCCGAGGCCAGATCGCTGATGTCAGCCCTC
>CAYLKW010000062.1:0-6406 GCA_964384245.1 uncultured bacterium | reverse complement strand
TCACGGGCGCCGGCGCGCCGCGAGATCATGGCAGGGGCTGCAGCCCTGATGTCGGCCCGCCGCAGTATCGGAAGCGCGCGCAGGTCCTCGATGCCCCTGATGTCTGCCGGAGATAGACCCGACTGATCCATCATCCTCGTGTAGTATGGGACCGTTGCGTACGCCCAGGCGATCAGGTCTTGCAGCCGGGTCTCCTGCCTGTCCCGCAGAATGCCGGGGTCAGCGCGTTCGAGTCTCCGCAGGCACACCAGTTCGTGCCAGGTCTTCCGGCATACCACCGGGGCCGCCAACCGAAACGCCGCCCGCAAGCCGGCCGAGCGCCCGTCACGCAACAGGTCGCCTACCTTGCCGCTTGCCACGCCGCTACCTCCCCTGGTCGAGCCTGCTCTTCATCACAGGCCGCTTGCTCGACGGCTCGCGGGGTATGTGCCCAACCGGCGTCACCCGCACGGTAATCTGGCCTGCCAGCGCGGCTTCCAGGTGCCGGGAGAGCTCCTCCTGGCGGTTCTCGCCGTAGTCGCTGATTGGCACTACCACGACCTCCAGTTCCTCGACCCGGTCCTGCCGAAACTGATACTCCCACAGTAGGTCGCCATGCAGTCCCACGATCATGGGCGCTATCATCGTTGCCGGGATTCTGAAGCCAGAGGCCGTGACTATCCACTCCCAAACCCGGCCTTCCAGCCCGCCTAGAAGCGGTAGGGTCCTCCCGCACGGACACAGCTCCTCCCCACCCGCTGCGCCTGCGTCCCCGATCTCATATCGCACAAACGGCATGGCATGATTGCGCAGATCAGTAACGACCAGACGGCCCTTCGAAGCAGGCGCCCCACGCGCTTCGCCCGGCCCTCCGGTGACGATCTCGACGACAGACCCCTCGGTGTTCAGGTGCCACCGCCCGTACTCGCATGTGTGCGCCACACCGGCCGAGAACTCGCGGGCCCCGTACCGGGAGAAGATAGGCGCGCCAAAAGCCTGCCGGACCAGGTCGCGGGTGTCGTCACCCATCTGCTCCGCGTCGTATAGGACGCAGCGCGGGCGGGCGCGCAGCGGCCTGCCGGAAAGCAGGACCGCCCGGGCCAGCAGGTGCAGCAGGCTGGGATAGCCATAGATCAACGCGGGCGCCACCCTCTCCACCGCCTCCACAACCGGCCCCGGCGCCAGCGCGTAGAGCAGCTCCGGGGGAAGGAAGGCGCTCCCAACCAACCAGTTCCACCGCGTCCACTTGCGGCGTCCCTCGTTGTCCACCTGCCGTCTGACAAAGAGGGTGGGGGCGGCGGCTGTGACGCCGGCCCATCGGAGGTCATGCCAGAGGCTGGCCCGCTCGAACGGCAGGGCGCGCCTGTCACGATAGAACCACACAGGCGCGCCCGTTGTCCCCGACGAGGCCCTGCGCAGTAGATCTCCCTTGCTCACCCGCTCTGACACCAGAGCATCAAGGTGCGTCCTGATGTCGCGCCGCCGCAGCACTGGCATAAGCGGAAGATCGTCAATGCCCCGGATGTCGCCGGGCGATACGCCTGTTTGGTCCATTACCCGGCGGTAGTAGGGAACCGTGTCGTAGGACCAGCGGATCAGGGTACGGAGCCGGGCTTCCTGCCTGGCGCGCAGCTCTTCGGGATCCGCACGCTCGGCCCACTCGAGGACGGCGAGCTCACGCCTGACCTGGCGACGGACCAGGCGCGATCCCAGCGTGAAGAGACCTTGCGCCAGCGCCGTGCGCAGCATGCCTCTACCTGCCCTGGTGGAGCGTGCTCTTCATCACGGGACGCTTGCCCGACGGCTCGCGCAAAATGTGTCCGACCGGCGTCACGCGCACGGTAATCTGGCCCCCCAGTACCGCCTCCAGGTGCTTGGAGAGCTCTGCCTGACGGTCCCCGCCGTAGTCGCCAACAGGCACAACGGCGACCTCCAGCATCTCAGGGCGGTCCTGCTTGAACTGGTACTCCCACAGCAGGTCCATGTGCAACCGCATGGCCCGTTGAAGAATGATCGCCGGGATACGAAGACCCGCGGCCGTCACGACCCATTCCCAGATCCGGCCGTCCAGCTCGCCCAGCAGCGGCAGGGTCCTCCCGCACGGACACCTCTCTTCCCCTGCCGCTGTCCCCATGTCACCGATCTCGTACCGTATGAACGGCATCGCCAGGTTGCGCAGGTCGGTGATGACCAGGCGCCCCCTCCCTGCCGGCCTCGCCTGCAAGTCGCCAGGCTCCCCGTCCACTACCTCCACCACGAAACCCTCCGGATTCAGGTGCCACCGCGCGCGCGCGCAGGTCTGAGCGATCAGCCCTGAGAGCTCCGCCGCCCCGTAGCGTGAGAAGATGGGCACACCAAAGGCCCGGGCTATCAACTGACGCGTATCCTCACCCATGTGCTCCGCCTGGTAGTAGACGCAGCGCGGCCGGGCACGCAGGGGCCTGCCGGAGCGGAGGACGGCCTGGGCCAGCAGGTGTAATAGGCTCGGGTATCCGAGGACGACCGCCGGCGCTACTCGCTCCAGTGCTTCCACTACAGGAGCTGGCTCTCGTGAGTATATGACCTCCAGTGGGATTGAGGCGCCACCCACCATCCGGCCCCACCAGGTCACTTGTGAGACCCGCACTGAGTCCCGTCCAATCGTGAGCACCAGCGCGGGGTCCGCGGGTGTTACGCCAGCCCACTCCATAGAGTGCCACTTGGTGGCCTGCTCGAACGGCACGGTGCGCCTGTCGCGGTGGAAATCCAACGGCTCTGCGCTCGTTCCTGACGTCACCTGGGGCACCAGATCCCTGCCGTGCACGCGCTCGGACACCAGGGCCTCGGAGTTGATCCGGACAGCGCGCCGTCGCAGTACGGGCAGAAGCGGAAGATCGTCAATGCCCCGGATGTCGCCGGGCGATACCCCTGCTTCTTCCATGACCCCGCGGTAGTAGGGAACCGTGTCGTAGGCCCAGCGGATCAGGGCACGGAGCCGGGTTTCCTGCCGCGCGCGAAGTTCTTCGGGATCCGCACGCTCGGCCCACCTGAGGACGGCGAGCTCGCGCCGCGCCTGGCGGCGGACCAGGCGCGATCCCAGCTCAAAGAGACCGTGCATGAGGGATGTGCGCAGCATGCCTCTACCTGCCTTGGTGGAGCGTGCTCTTCAGCACGGGACGCTTGCCCGACGGCTCGCGGGGTATGTGCCCGACCGGCGTCACTCGCACGGCGATCCCACCTCCCAATACCGCCTCCAGGCACCGGGCCAGCTCCTCCTGGCGGTCGTCGCCGTAGTCGCCGACCGGCACAACCGCGACCTCCAGCTTCTCAGTGCGGTCCTGCCGGAACTGGTACTCCCAGATCAGATCGCCGTGCAGCCGTGTCGTCTTGTACTGAAGGACCGACGCGGGAATCGTAAGACCTGCAGCCGTTACAACCCAATCCCAGTACCTGCCTTCCAGTGCGCCCAGGACCGGCAGGGTACAACCGCACGCGCACCCTTCCTCCCTGACAGCCGCGCCTACGTCTCCGATCTCGTACCGTATGAAAGGCATGACATGGTTGCGCAGGTCGGTGATGACCAATCGCCCTCTTTGGGCCGGCATCCCCTGCGGGTCGCCCGGTTCCCCCGATACAACCTCGACCATGAAACCCTCGGTGTCCAGATGCCACAGCCCGCACTCGCAGGTCTGGGCGATCAGCCCCGAGAGCTCCCGCGCCCCATAGCGTGAGAATACCGGCACTCCAAATGCCCGTGCGATCAACTCGCGCGTGTCCTCCCCCATGTGCTCCGCTTGGTAGAAGACGCGGCGCGGCCGGGCGCGCAGCGGCCGCCCGGAGAGTAGGACCGTTTGCGCCAGCAGGTGCAGTAGACTGGGCATACCCAGGATCGCCGCTGGTGCCAGGCGCTCCAGCATCTCGATGACCGGCAACGGCCGGCGCGCATGAAGGATCTCCAGCGGCATTAAGGCGCTCCCGGTCAGCTTGTTCCACCACGTGCTGATCTGGGTCTGCGGACCGAACCCGGCCATCGTGAGCATCAGAACGGGTTCCCATGGCATTACACCGGCCCACTCCAGGGAATGCCACTGGGTAGCCCGCTCGAACGGCAAGGCACGCCTGTCGAGGAATGACCTGATCGGATCAGCGCTCGTCCCTGATGTCACCTGGGGCAACAGATCCCTGGTGTGCGCGCGATCTGACACCAGGGAATCAAGGTTGGTTCGGACATCGCGCCGTCGCAGTACGGGCAGAAGCGGAAGATCGTCAATGCCCCGGATGTCGCCGGGCGATACCCCTGCTTCTTCCATGACCCCGCGGTAGTAGGGAACCGTGTCGTAGGCCCAGCGGATCAGGGCACGGAGCCGGGTTTCCTGCCGCGCGCGAAGTTCTTCGGGATCCGCACGCTCGGCCCACCTGAGGACGGCGAGCTCGCGCCGCGCCTGGCGGCGGACCAGGCGCGATCCCAGCTCAAAGAGACCGTGCATGAGGGATGTGCGCAGCATGCCTCTACCTGCCTTGGTGGAGCGTGCTCTTCAGCACGGGACGCTTGCCCGACGGCTCGCGGGGTATGTGCCCGACCGGCGTCACTCGCACGGCGATCCCACCTCCCAATACCGCCTCCAGGCACCGGGCCAGCTCCTCCTGGCGGTCGTCGCCGTAGTCGCCGACCGGCACAACCGCGACCTCCAGCTTCTCAGTGCGGTCCTGCCGGAACTGGTACTCCCAGATCAGATCGCCGTGCAGCCGTGTCGTCTTGTACTGAAGGACCGACGCGGGAATCGTAAGACCTGCAGCCGTTACAACCCAATCCCAGTACCTGCCTTCCAGTGCGCCCAGGACCGGCAGGGTACAACCGCACGCGCACCCTTCCTCCCTGACAGCCGCGCCTACGTCTCCGATCTCGTACCGTATGAAAGGCATGACATGGTTGCGCAGGTCGGTGATGACCAATCGCCCTCTTTGGGCCGGCATCCCCTGCGGGTCGCCCGGTTCCCCCGATACAACCTCGACCATGAAACCCTCGGTGTCCAGATGCCACAGCCCGCACTCGCAGGTCTGGGCGATCAGCCCCGAGAGCTCCCGCGCCCCATAGCGTGAGAATACCGGCACTCCAAATGCCCGTGCGATCAACTCGCGCGTGTCCTCCCCCATGTGCTCCGCTTGGTAGAAGACGCGGCGCGGCCGGGCGCGCAGCGGCCGCCCGGAGAGTAGGACCGTTTGCGCCAGCAGGTGCAGTAGACTGGGCATACCCAGGATCGCCGCTGGTGCCAGGCGCTCCAGCATCTCGATGACCGGCAACGGCCGGCGCGCATGAAGGATCTCCAGCGGCATTAAGGCGCTCCCGGTCAGCTTGTTCCACCACGTGCTGATCTGGGTCTGCGGACCGAACCCGGCCATCGTGAGCATCAGAACGGGTTCCCATGGCATTACACCGGCCCACTCCAGGGAATGCCACTGGGTAGCCCGCTCGAACGGCAAGGCACGCCTGTCGAGGAATGACCTGATCGGATCAGCGCTCGTCCCTGATGTCACCTGGGGCAACAGATCCCTGGTGTGCGCGCGATCTGACACCAGGGAATCAAGGTTGGTTCGGACATCGCGCCGTCGCAGTACGGGCAGAAGCGGGAGATCGTCAATGCCCCGGATGTCGCCGGGCGAAACCCCTGCCTGGTCCATGATCCGACGGTAGTAGGGAACCGTGTCGTAGGCCCATTGGATCAGGGCACGGAGCCGGGTTTCCTGCCGCGCGCGCAGCTCTAGAGGATCCGCGCGCTCGGCCCACCTGAGGACGGCGAGCTCGCGCCGCGCCTGGCGGCGGACCAGACGCGATCCCAGCGCAAAGAGGCCTTGCGGCAGGGCCGTGCGAAGTGACGTCATCGCCGCACCCGGGCTGCAAGCGCCACGCCGAACAACGAGTGCCACAGTCGCGCGGCGCACTTGGCCGCGGCCACACCGACCACCCCGAAACGCACCGTCAGCAGGGCAAGCGCCAGGACTTCAGTGGCCAGGGTCGTCGCCGCCAACCAGTGCTGCGCACGGACATGACCCCGGGCCGACAGGAACGAGTTCGCCTGATTCCCCGGAAAGCCCAACGCCACGCCGGCCGTCAGGATCTGGGACACCAACACGCTCTCACGGTACTGCGCTGTGAAGAACGCGGGCACCAGCACCGGCATCGAGAGGACCATCGCCCCTCCAACCCCGACCGCGACCGGAGAACCGGCAGACAGGCTGCGCCGGAGAAGACGGCGCGCACCCTCCTCTGAGGCCGCGGCCATGCGCGGCAGCACCTGGAGATTGATCAGCGATGTGCCCTGCCTGAGAACCTCCCACCACACCATACCGATGGAGAACACTGCCAGACTGGCCGGCCCCAGGACGGTTCCCACAACAAGGCCCGAGAGGTAGGTCTGGCCGGTCGAGATGATGTAGACCGGCGAGAGCC
>CAYLKW010000061.1:0-12763 GCA_964384245.1 uncultured bacterium | reverse complement strand
CTAGACCAGCGCGGCCGCGAGTTGGCTGTTGCGCCGCATCTCAAGGCGGACGCGCCCCAGGTTGGCCTGCCGCGTCCCAACCACCACCATGACCGCGTCGGCGCCCGCAGGCCCGACGGCCACCGGGCCGTCGTCGTACTCCAGCAGCATGGTGCGCAGGGAGCCGCGGCCCATCTCTTTGCCCATCGAGTCGGCCGCCGCCATGTTGCTGGCCACGATCGCGCCCAGGGCCTCGAGGTCCACCCGTTCCTCCGTGGTCATCCCCTCCACGACAAACCCGTCCCGGCCCACGATCATGGCGGCCACCACGCCCTCAACCCTGGTCATGTCCGCAAGCACGTCCTTCAACTGCGACATCATCGGCTACCTCCCGTGGCCTAAAGCGTCCCCTGTGAATGCGCGCCGAACGCGCCGCGCAACTTGCCCAGCGCGGCGGCAAGCACGCGCGACACGTGCTTCTGCGAGATCCCAATCTGCTTGGCGGCTTCCATCTGCGTGAGGTCCGTATAGAACAGGTAATACACCACCTTGCGCTGCAGGGCGGTCAGTGACTCCAACGCCTCCATCAGCGTCACACGGTCCTCTATAGGAAGCTGGAAGCTAATGTGGGTCCGGTGACGGATCCGGTCGCGGTCCACCCGAAGATCGGCGCCCTCCTCGTCGGCCTCGATGGAGACGGTGCGCAGGACCTCCCTCGTGCGCAGGACCTCCAGCAGCCCGTCTTCCTCGATGTTGAGCTCGCGCGCCAGGGCCTCGAGACTGGGGAAGCGGCCGGTCTCGCTGACGTGGGCGCTGATGGTTTCCTCGATGCGTACGTTGAGCTTCTGGAGCCAGCGCGGCTTGCGGATAGTGTCCCGCTGGTCGCGCAGGTAGTGGCGGATCTCGCCGCGGATGAGGTAGCTGGCGTAGGTGGCAAACTTGGCGCCGCGCCCGGGATCAAACCCGCCAATGGCGTTGAGCAGTCCGATGTAGCCTACCTGGATCAGGTCCTCGGACGGTACCCCAGAGTATGCGAACTCCGCGGCAATGCGCCGAACCAGAGGGGTGCAGGCGGCGACTACGCGCTCGCGCGCTTCTGGGCTGCACGCCTCCGCGTGCTCCATGATCAAGAGATCCGCGTCGTCGTACCCGGAGGTTTCCCCGGAGCGAAGTTCCGGGTTCTCAACTGGACGGTGCGGAGTCCGCGTTGACATCTCCCGCGCCTCCTGAAAACGCCAAGCCCTCCTGGGCTGCCCCAGGAGGAGCGCGAATCCACCTCCGGCAGCCCGGCCGACCACATCAATGGTCCCGAGGCTTTGCGCCCCCACCTTGCGATGGGTTTGCTCTTTTCGGGGTTCATATTCGGTTGTAGCGCCCGGCTGTCCTGCCCGGTAGTCCAGTATCATAGCCCGTCAAGATCGCCTGTGCAAGGCCTGACTGGACCGGCCCACGCACCGGAAGGCAAGCCGCTGCGCCATCAGCACCCCGACCACGGCCCGGGTCTGTCCCAACGTCAGCCCGGTCATGCTGGCGATCGTGGCGATCGTGCGCGAGCCATCTACCAGCCCAGGCACCGCATGGCCTGCCGGCCCCGCCACCTCTAGGATTCCCTCCGCCACGTCCTCCGGCAGGGAGCTGCGGCTGTTGGTGGGAACGAAGTAGATCTCCCTTCCGGCGTCAGGCAGCTCTGCCGCAGATGCACGAGGAGGTTCTACGCGGATAGGTTCCGCCACGGGCACGCGCACGTTCCCGGAGAAGACGACGATCCACCCTGATGCCTCGCCGGGAAGCGCACCGTCTTCTCCACAGCGGGTAACCTCCCCGCCTGCTATCAGGTAGACCGACGGCTTCTCTCCCAGAACCAGGACCGCCGCGTCTGAGCCCTGCGAGCGCAGTCGCTGAAGCAGGAGGTTGAGACGCACGAACTCGGTGTGCAGCCCCCCTGCCGAGAACTGCAGGCCGGCGATCTGATCGGCCAGCCACTCAGGGAGCGCCAGGTGCACCGCCTCCGCTCCAGGGGGCGCGCCTGCGGGCAGCACGGTCGAGGGCTGCCCCTGCTCCCAACCGCCGGGCCCGAAGACCGCGGCGGTCTGGCGCGCAGGGGCTTCCACAACGGTGGCAAACCCGCGCGTCCACGCGTAGTGGAAGACCCCGGTCCCGTTTGACGCGGCCACCGCTGCCTAGGCCTCCTCGAGCGTGGCCCGCTGCCAGAAACCGCCAACTGCCAGGAAGACGAAGCCGGCGATCCACAGCGCGTCTGCCCTGTGCACGGCAAGGTGCAGCAGGCTCGCCGCGGTCAGGCAGACCGCCGCCATCGCCACGGCAAGCCACGGGTATGCCGAGGTGCCTCCGCGGAAGCCGGCGGCGGGCACGAGGCCCGCGGGCACTAGCAGCGCCGCCGCCGCCGGGTAGAACGCGGCCAGCGCCTTCTCCAGAGCAGAGGCCTGGCTCTGCGCGACCGAGGCCAGGACCGTCGTGAGGACAAACGCCCATGCCAGGGCGCCGTAAACCGTCAGGTTCCTGCGGACCGACCGCTCAACCACGGACCAGACGAGCCGGACCTCCATCCACAGCGCCGCGCCAAGCAGCACGAAGAAGGCAACAAAGAACCCGTCCGCGAGGGACGGGAAGGGCAGCGCCCTCCCCCCAATCCACTCGTGGCCCGTGAAGATCGCGCGGCCGGCGGTCCAGGCCAGGGCAGCCCATGCGCCCATCGTCCAGACCGCGCGTTCGCGGTCGCCGCGCGCGTAGGCCCGCGCCGCGGCCAGGCACCCAAGCCCGGCCATCAGCGGCGCCAGGAGCTGCAGCACGGAGCCGGTCGCGTGGCGCGCAGCCTGCACCTGCGGCCCACCACCGTCCAGGCCGTAGGTGATGCCCGCAACCACGGCAAGCGAGCCGATGACCGCCCTCGGCAGCCAGGGTCGCGGCGTCACAACGACCCCTCCCCTTCGGCGCCTGCGTCGGTTCCGTCCACGACCGCGCGCTCGGAAGCGGCAATGGTCCGATCGGTGAAAGCGCGGCCGGCGATCGTCACGATCGGTGCGCAGGCCGCCTCCACGATTGTGCGCCAGGTGGACTCAGGCAGTTGCGGCGCGCGTACGCGCTCGCCATCCATGCTGCCCCCGTGACGCTCCAGCGCCCGGTTCAATGCGGCCGCGAACTGGGCCGCCAGGCGAGGGCCGCGGCTGCGCGCGACGCGCACGGCAACCTGCTCGAGAATGGCCGGCCACGGGTGGGCAGGAGGCTCAGTGGAGATCGCTGGTTGCGGTTCCGGATCGTCAGGTGTATCCGGTAACTCCGGCGGTACGTCCGGCGGCTCGCACGCCACAACGCTGACCTGGCCGCCGCGGGCTGCCAGCGCGCTGAGCCGGTCGCGCCCCGGACCGTTCAACAGCACTTCCGGGATGTCGCCCGCCTCGAACACCCACACCTCGCGGGGCGTGCCCTCCTGGAGCCAGAGTACGCCGTCGGTTTCCTGGTCTCCCACGAGCACACCACCGTCGAAGCCACGCGCGGCCAGGTACGCCACGAGCAGGTCCAGATCTACTTCATCGCCGCGGATCCCGGCGAACAGCGCCGCCCCGGCCTGAATGGCCTCGTAGCTCTGGATGCGGAGCGTCTCCACGCAGTTCTCCCCCTAGCCGCCCCCCTGCGACACAAACGCCTCCCGGCCAGGGCCGGAAGGCTGGGAAACCCTCCCCTTCGGCAACCCGGCCGGCCTGGAGTCCCGTGGCAGCGGGCTTCCAGGTCCCGTTGGCTTTGCGTCCCCGCCTTGCGGCGGGTTTGCCCGTTCGGAGGTGCTTGCTACTGGCTATCTTCCCACTCGAGACTCTGTCTAGTCCCCCCCTAATCTACCTAGAGACGCCTGGAGAGCTCCAGGCTTTCGCCGGGAATCAACATAAGCCGGCGGTAGAGGCCTGATACGTTCGCCACGTACCACTGCGTCTCCGCATACGGGGGAATTCCATCGTACCTCTCGACGGCACCTTTGCCCGCGTTGTAAGCAGCCAGGGCCAGGTGCGCGTTGTCCCAACCGAACCGATCCAGGTTGCCGCGCAGGTACCGGATGGCGCCGTAGAGATTCTGCACTGGGTCCCTGGCCTCTACTCCCAGCGCGCGGGCGGTGGCTGGCATGAGCTGTCCCAATCCAATCGCACCCGCCCGCGAGCGCGCCGCCGGCTGGAATCCCGACTCGACCACCACGAGGGCAACCACCAGGCGGGGATCAACGTTGAAATGCCTGCTGTAACCTAGCAGCGCCTGGCCTATTGCGGCCGACTGCTCGAGTGTAAGGCCCGGGTTGTAGAAGCGGGCGATGGCGTTGTAGCTGGCCGTGTCCAGCACCCATGAGGGCGCACTGGGAGAACGCGCCGCTGAGTCTCGCGCCACGGCATTTCCCGCCGGATGTGGCAGCGGTCCCAGCGCGCGCAGCGCCTGGTGGGCCAGATCGCGAACCTGGGCAGAAGAGCGGGCAAGCGTGGCGTGGCGGAAGGCGGTAGCGGCTTCTGAGGAGCGCCCCACCCGGACCAGCGCATGCCCCCACCAGAGCAGCACGATGCCTTCCCGCGGCGAAAGCCGGGCTGCCCTGGCGAACGATTGCTCGGACCGCTCGCGGTCACCCGAGTGGAACTGGACCACGCCCAGCCATAGCCAGCCGTGGGCTGAGCCGGGATGCCGGCCTACCGCGCGCGTGAAGACGGCCTCGGCTTCTGCCATCCGCCCCCGCGCAAACAGCGCAGCTCCCTCCCGCAGCGGATCGGGCCTGGATGCGCCGCCGGCCACCCCCGCGGGAAGCAGTGCAGCGACGGTCAGCCACGCGGCCAGAAGGCAGAGGGTTCTGCTCATCCCAGTTCTTCCGTGATCTCGGCCTTGCACCGGCGGACCGCCAGCCGGGCGCGCGCTATGTTGCCGCCCGCATCGAGCACCGCCGCCAGGAAGTGCGCCGGCCCAACCGCCACCAAGAGGAGTGCCAGACTCTCGGTGGTCACGGTGAGGTAGTCCATCTCGCCGCCGTCCATCTTGCGGGCGCAGTAGGCGCCCACCTTACACAGCGCGACCAGGTCGTCGGCCACCGTGCTCGGGTCTTGGGCTCCGCCCTTAACCACGGTCTCGACCGCGCGGCCGTCAGCGCCAAGCAACGCCACAGCCCGCGTGTCGTCGCCTGCCAGCCCCTGCAGGATGCCCCTCAGCCGTGTGCTCATGGTCCGCCCCCGCAACCCAGGCCATTCACCGCGGCATCAATCCTTCCCTGCGTGACAGGAATCGCGCTGCCCACCATCGTAACAGACGGGGAAGAGACCCTGATGCACCCTGTCGCCCTTGACCTGATTCGCACGCGGCGCCGGATGCTGGCAGCGCAATGGGCCCGCGACCTCGCGGCCACTCCCACGCGCGGGCAGATCTGGCAGGACGGCCAGCGCATAGGACGGCTGATCCAGACCGGCATGGACGCGCTTGCTGAATCGGCGGCCGCCGGGCAGGTGGATCCCTTCGTCGAGTTCGCCGGCAGGTTCAGCGGGGAGGCATTTGCTCTGGAGACGCCGCTGGAGGAGGTGATCCGTGCCCTTCTGGAGGTCAAACCGGTCGTGCTTGACTTCCTCTCCATCAACCTGCCGGCCAGCGACCAGGATCCTGAGACGATCCACTTCCTCAATCTCCTGATCTCGGCCGGCATCCTCGAGGCGATCCAGCGGTACGAGCGCCAGCGGTCGCGCAGAGGGCTTGTCTTGCAGGGCCATCTCGACGAGTTGCGCGAGCGCGCGCGGCGCCAGATCATCGTTGACTCACCCACGGGCCTCTTCAGCGCGACCTACTTCGCAACAGCGGTGCGGCACGAAATGCTCCGAAGCCGTCGGTTCAAGCGCACCTTCGCGGTGGCCATGGTGACGGTTGACCAGGCAGAAGAAATAGTCAACTCGCTGGGGGGCGAGGCAGCCAGGTCCATGACGGTGCATCTGGCCAACATCCTGACGCGCGAGACGCGACTGGTAGACCTCCGGGCCGCCCTGGGCTCCGGGAGGTTCGGATTGATTCTTCCCGAGACCTCCCTGGAGGGAGCGTTCGCCCTGGCGGAGCGCATTCGCGAGTCGGTCGAGCGCACCTTGTTCATGCCCCCTGGCCATCCATACCCGCTGACGCAGACCGTCAGCATCGGCCTGGCGTGTTACCCTCAAGACGCCGAGACCGACCAAGAGCTGCTGGAGCGGGCTGAAGAGGCCCTGGCGCGCGCGCAGGCCGGCCAGAACACAACGGTCGCAGCCTCCTCCGCCCACAACTTCTGACCTGCCTGCACTACGACCGCTCCCGCCACAGGCGGAGTTGGATCTCAAATGGCGGCTTCTCCTTGAGGATGCGGAGAAACACCTCCACCAGCACCGGATCTAGCGTGCTCCCGGCCATCCTCTGCAGCTCGGCTATCGCCTCTTCCACGGAGCGGCCAGGACGGTATGGACGGTGCGAGGTCACGGCATCGAAGGTGTCCGCCACGCGGATGATGCGCGCACCCAACGGGATCTCATCGCCCGCGAGCCCTTCGGGGTAGCCGCTCCCGTCGTAGGCCTCCTGGTGGTAGTGCACGTCGTCGGCAAGCGACCGAAACGGCGGCATCTCTTTCAGAATGCTGGCGCCGCGCTCCGGGTGCAGGTTCATCACCGCCCGCTCCTCATCGGTCAGCGGGCCGCGCTTGCGTAGGATGGACTCTGGGGTGGCGATCTTCCCGATGTCGTGCAGCAGGCTTGCCCAGTGGACGCGGTCAATCTCGTCCGCGGGAAGCCCGAGGTCGGTTGCGATGGCAACGGCAGAGGTCGCGACGCGCTGCGAGTGGCCGCGCGTGTAGGGATCCTTGGCTTCGAGGGCCGCGGCGAGGGCCTTCACGGTGCTCAGCAGGAAGTCGCGGGACTGCGCCACGGCCAGGGCGTCCCGCAGCAGGGGCGCAGCCGCCTCGGCGAGGGCCCGCGCCGCCTCGGTCTGGTCGCCGGCGAACGGCCGGAGATCGCCGCGCGCGAGCAGGAGGGCGCCGAACGGCGCGCCCTGCACGGCGAGCGGCATCAGAACGGCAGCCCGCGCAGCGTCTTCGCCGAAGGCGGCGACCCAGCTTGCGTCCCTGCTCGCGTCCGCCACCGTCTGGGTCAAACCGGACCGGAGCACGGCGCTGAGTACACCCGTCGCCGGGAGATACTCACCCGTGATCCGGGCCTCGCCGTCGGCGCCAATGCCGGTCACCACGACCGGACGGCCATCGCCATCGAGCGTCGCCACAAGGCCCCACCCAGCATCGGCCAGGCGCAGCGAGCGCTCAAGAAGCTGCCTAGCACGACCAGCCAGGTCCAGAGGCGCCATTGACGTGGTCGCCGCGCGCAACTCGGCCGCCACATTCGCCTGTCGGGTCAGCGCCTCGACGCCGTGCAGGACCGACGCGGCGCCTTCACTCCGGCGTTCCTCGATAATCCCGATCAGAACCCCGGCCAGGACCAGGAGCATCGCACGCGGGAGCGAACCGGCGGCCGTCACGGTCTGCGCGCCCGAGGCGATGGCAAAGACGGTCGCGGCCACCCAGCCGCTGATCACACCGGCGACGATGCCGCGGCCAGCCGTCGCCCAGAGCAAGATCGGCACGTACAGGAAGTAGAAGAAGCTGGTCCTGCCCCCGGTCTCGAGAACGATGAAGGATACAATGAGCAGCTCCATCGCGATCCCGGAGTAGCGTGCGAGGGGAAACCCGTTGACACGCACGGGCGCCACGACGCTGGGCAGGCCCGCGGCGACCAGCAGCGCAAGCAGCACTGCCACGGTGAGCGGCGACGTGATTGTGGTCCCGGCCGGCGTGCCGACGAAGATCAGGGAGAGACCAAACAGCGCGGTCAGCGCCCGCACATAGAGGGGCCACCACTCCACCCCGGCGTCACGCCTCATCCCGCACCCCAGTCAGTCGCGCGAAGCTCTTGTTGAGCACACTCTGTATGCCCGCAAAGCCGGACGGTCAGACCTGCGGCCGGATCGGCGCCACGCCCCTGCGGGCGAGCGCGCGGAGCACGAACCGCTCAATCGCCCTCACGAAGCGGACGCGCAGGGGTTCGTGTGGGGACAGCGGTCCGGTCAGGATGGTGGGGACACCCAGCCGGTTTCCGGCCAGCACGTCCGTGAAGAGCTGGTCGCCCACCATTGCCGTCCGCTCGGGCGATGTCCCCAGGATGCGCAGGGCCCTGCGCAGTTTGTCGGCGCTGGGCTTCGACCGCCCCGGCGCCGCCGGAAGGTCGAGGACCACGGTGGCGGCGCGCAGCCGCCGCGAGAGGGTGTTGGACACGAGGCAGACCGGGATGCCGGACTGCCGGAGGTCCTCCAGCCAGGCTAGAACCTCGTCTGGCGGATCGATCTTGCCCCAGGTCACCAGCGTGTTGTCGAGGTCGAGCATGAGGGCCTCGATCCCCCAGGTCCGCAGCCGAACGGGCGTAAGTTCGAACACGGCCGTGACGAAGTACCGGGGCGCGAGCAGCCGCAACAGGCGACTCATCTCCGGTACCGCCTGGCCGCGTCCTGATGCTCCCGCAGCGTGCGGCTGAAGTGGTGGGAGCCGTCGGGCTTGAGGACATAGTAGAGGAACGGTGTATCTGCCGGCGCCGCGGCGGCGGCAACGGCGGCCAACCCGGGGTTGGCAATCGGTCCGGGCGGCAGACCTGGATTGCGGTAGGTATTGTACGGCGACTCAACACCAAGGTCCGAGAACGAGAGTTCGTCCTTGTGCCGCCCCAGCGCGTAGAGCACGGTAGCGTCTATCTCGAGGCGCATGCCCAGGCGCAACCTGTTGTAGATCACACCCGCGATCACCGCGCGCTCCCCGGGAAGGCGGGCTTCGCGCTCGATCATGGAAGCCACCGTCACGAGCTGGTGCAGGGTCATCCCGCGCACGCGGGCCGCTTCGCGCAGATCGGCGCCGATCACGGCGTCAAACCGGGCCAGGAACCGTGCGATGATCGCGGCCTCGCCGAGCCCGCGCGGCAGTAGGTAGGTATCGGGAAAGAGATACCCTTCCGAGCGCAGGGCCAGATCCAGGAACCGGCCGCGATCTGCCAGCCCGGCCTCTGCCAGGGCGTCGGCGATCTGAACCGCGGTGTACCCTTCGGGAATGATGAGCCGGTGGAGAATCGCCTCTCCCCGCGCCAGAATCCCTGTGATCTGCCAGGCGCTCTGCGTCGGACTGAGCGCGTACTCGCCCGCTCGGAGCCGGCCGTCCACGCGCTGCATCCTGGCCGCGACGACCACGGCGCGCGCGCTGCGCACGATGCGGGCCTCGGCCAGGCGGCGGCCTATCTGCCAGGCGGTCTCCCCTGGCATCACCACCACCGTGCGCGGCCGGTCCGATCCTCCCAGCGGCCGCGTCTCAAACCAGAGGAGCACCGCCGCAACCGCGCCCATAAGCGCGGCGCCGGCGATCGCGATGCCCACCAACAACACCGCGCGCCGGAGCCAGATGCGGCGCAGACCGCCCGTACCGATCATCGCAGGCCGCGGGGCAGCCTACTCATCCTCCTCGTCCTCATCGTCCGTCCGGTCCCCGTTGGCCTGAACCTCGCCGGCCAGATCGTCGAGAACCTCCAGGTCATCGCGATCCTCGCCGCCATCCTCGAGGATGATCTCCCCGTAGCCGGCTGTCTCCTCAAGCGCGGCCACCACGCGGCCCAGTTCATCGTCGTCCTCAATCGGCACAAGATGGTCGGCGCTCTCCATCCTGAAGATGACCGCGGCCGCGTCCTCCTCGTCCTCGGGGAGCAATACGGCGTAGCGACGGCGCTCAACTTCCACGATGTCCACGACGTTGAACCGGTGCTCGATCCCGTCTTCGTCCTCCAGCGTTACCACGTCCAGTTCTTCAATCACAAGACACCTCCAAGCCCACCGATCCCAACCATCCGCGGCCCCTCTTCCCCAGATCGTCGAGTTACGGAGGGAGCATAACACCTTCATCCGAACCGGGCAACGGCCCGCGGCGGCGGTCCAGATAGGGCTGCAGGATCAACGCGGCCGCCACCGCGTCGCGCTGCCTGCGCCGCTGGCGGCCGCCAGCGCCTCCCTCGCGCATGGCCCGGTCTGCGCCGGCGGTGGAGAAGCGCTCGTCCACCTCGACGACCGGAACCCGAAGCGCCGCGCGCAGGCGCAGGGCAAAGCGCGCGGCCGATTCCGCCTGGTGACCCACGGCCCCGCCCGCGGTCAGGGGTCTTCCCACGACCACCTCGCCGACCCGGTAGGTGTCCACCAGTTTCCGGAGGTAGGCCAGGTCACCTGACCACCCGGTGCGCTCGCGAACTTCGAGGGGCAGGGCGATACGGCCCATGGGATCGCTGATGGCAATCCCGAGCCGTCGCTCGCCCGGGTCTACTGCCAGAACCCGCGGCCCGTCAGCCTGTCGCACCCTGGCGCCTCACCTCGTCCGCGGCGGATGCCAGGGCTTCGTCGAGCCGCTCCAAGTCGCGGCCGGATGCCTGCGCCAGCTCCGCCTTCCCGCCTCCGGCGCCGCCCAAGCGCCCGGCGATCGCGCGCGCCAGGACGTCGGCGCGCAGGCCGCGCCCGGCAAGGTCCGGGGTCACCATTACGACCAGGTTGGCCCGGTCGCCAGAGGCGCCGGCCAGCACGTAAACCCCGCTGCCCAGGCGGTCCCGCAAACGATCGCCTGCCGCGCGTAGGACATCGTGACCGGCGCCCTCGTTCAGGCGTGCGGTCACCACCCGCACGCCTCCGGCGTCGGCCACCTCGTGGTGCACCTCACCCCCGTCCCCGGCGGGGCGTTGTCTCTCGCCACGCTCAAGGGCGCGCACCAGCTCGCTCAAGCGGCGCACACGTTCGAGCACCTCTGAGGGCGCGGCGCGCACAACCGCCCCGATTTCAGTCAGGAGCCGCTCGTGGTCGCTCGCGCGCGCGTGCGCGCGCCACCCGGTCACGGCCTCGATCCGGCGGATGCCAGCCGCCCCGCCGCTCTCGGCCGTGATGGCGAACGGCCCCACTTCCCCGGTGTTGGTCAGGTGGGTTCCCCCGCAGAGTTCGCGGCTGCCTCCCTTCACCGAGACGACGCGGACGAGCTCCCCGTACTTCTCGCCGAAGAGGGCCTTTGCCTCAAGTTCACGCGCGCGGTCGAGCAACATCGCCTCCGCGCGCACGGGCAGCGCAGCCATCACCATCTCGTTCACCCGGCGCTCCACCCGCACGCGCTCCTGTGGCGTTAGGGCCGTCGCGTGGGTGAAATCAAACCGCAGGCGGTCGGGCGCCACCAGCGATCCTGCCTGCTGCGCGTGTTCCCCCAGCACCTCCTGGAGCGCCTGGTGCAGCAGGTGGGTCGCGGTGTGGTTGCGCCTTATCGCGTCCCGCCTCTCCCTGTCAACGCCGGCCCGCACGCGCATCCCTTCACGGACGCGGCCCAAGGCCACTCGACCGACGTGACCGGTAATGGCGGGAGTCAGGCGTCGCGCATCGCTGATCTCGACGCGCAGCCCCCGGGCGCTCACGATGCCCGCATCGCCCACCTGGCCTCCGGCCTCGGCGTAGAACGGAGTGCGGTCCAGCACGAGGACGACCTCATCATCGGCGCCCGCCTCGGCAACGCGCACCCCGTCCCGAATCACCGCCAGCACCCTCGCCAGCGAGTCGTAACGAGCGTAACCAACGAACGCGGTGGCCGGAAGATCATCCAGCGCGCCGGGCTCAACACCCGCCGCGCCCCTTCCTGGCAACCCCCCTGCACCCTCGCGGCTCCTGCGGCGCTGCTCTTCCATTTCCTGTTGGAAGCCCGCCTCGTCAACGCCGAGGTCCGCTTCGCCTGCAAGGTCCCGCGTCATCTCCACGGGGAATCCAAAGGTATCGTACAGCCGGAAGGCGTCCGGGCCGGAGATCACGCGCCCGCCCCGCGCGCGCGTTGCCTCCACGACCTCGGCCAGCCGTTCCAGGCCTGCCGAGAGCGTCTGGGCGAAGCGGGCCTCCTCGGCCGCAAGGATCTTGAGGATGAACTCGCGCCGCGCGACCAGCTCGGGATAGTCCGTCCCCAGGTGCTCGATCACGGCGTCGGCGACCTCGCCCATGAACGGTCCCTCGAAGCCGATGCGGCGGCCGAACCGTATGGCGCGACGCAGGATCATGCGCAGCACATAGGCGCGGCCCTCGTTGCCCGGCATCACGCCGTCGGCGACCAAGAACGTCGCGGCCCGGCCGTGGTCGGCAATCACCCGGTACGCGACGATCGACTCCTGACGCTGGTCATCGGTGTGCCCGAGCAGGGCCTGCACCCGCCCCAGGATCGGCGCAAACAGATCGGTGTCGTAGTTGGTGGCCGCCTGTTGCGCCACGGCGGCGATGCGTTCGACTCCCATCCCGGTGTCCACGCCCGGCCTGGGCAGCGGCTTGCGCGTGCCGTCCGGCGCCTGGTTGTACTGCATGAACACCAGGTTCCAGATCTCGAGCCACCGCTGGCAGTCGTTGTCCAGGGCCACGCTGCAGTCCGCACGGCCACAGGTGCAGTTGCTCGGACCCCAGTCGTAGTGCAGCTCAGCGGTGGGACCGCACGGGCCAATCTCGCCCATGGACCAGAAGTTGGTCTTCTCGCCCATGCGCATGATCCGGTCCTTGGGCACGCCGACGGCTCTCCAGTGCCCGAACGCGTCGTCGTCATCATCCAGCACCGTGGCAATCAGCCGGTCGGGAGCGATGCCCATCTCCCCCGTCATGAACTCCCAGGCGTAGACGATCGCCTCGCGCTTGAAGTAGTCGCCGAAGCTGAAGTTGCCCAGCATCTCGAAGAAGGTGT
>CAYLKW010000060.1:8174-12792 GCA_964384245.1 uncultured bacterium | reverse complement strand
ACGGCGGCTTCAGCGACACGGCGCTGGACGCCGTGCTCAGGGAAGGGCTGATAGCGTTCTCAGAGGGCCGGCGGAAGCTGCTCTACGCCAGGGCCACCGACATCGTGAACAAGAACGCCTGGTACGTGCCGCTGAACAACGAGTTCAAGGTCGCGGTCACGACCTCGCGCCTGGAGGGATACGTCCACAGCGCGGCGCGCAACGACTTCACGACGATGTTCCTCAAGTGACCTTAGGTGGGGGCTTAGCGGCGGGGCGGATGCGGCTCGCCTGAGATGTGGCGGTACATAGTCCGGAAGTTCCTGGCCGCGATCCCGGTCCTGCTGGGCGCGGCGCTGCTGGCGTTTCTCATTCTGCACCTGAGCCCAGGTGATCCGGCCCGGCTGGTCGCCGGGGAGGGTGCGTACGAGGAAGACGTCCAGATAATCCGCAAGAAACTGGGGCTGGACCAGCCGTTCCTCGTTCAGTACCTCAGGTTCGTCGGCAGCAGCCTGCGCGGGGAGTTCGGGCGGTCGCTTCGCACGGGAAGGCTGGTGCGGGATGAGGTCGCGGCCAGGTTTCCCTACACGTTCGAGCTGGCGGTCGCCAGCCTGATACTGTCCATCGGCATCGGGGTAGTTGCGGGGGTCGCCGCCGCGATCCGGCCGAACACCGCGTACGATTATGGCGCCACGCTTCTGGCGCTGGCCGGGGTCTCAACGCCGGTCTTTTGGCTGGGACTGCTCCTTATGCTCCTGTTCTCCTATTACCTGGGCTGGCTGCCGGCCTCGGGCCGCGGAGGCCCGCTGTGGACACTGGCCGGCCTGCAGTCCATCATCATGCCCGCCATCGCATTGGGCACGCCGTCGGCGGCGATAATCGCCCGCCTGACCCGCAGCAGTTTGTTGGAGGTGCTGCGGCAGGACTATGTGCGAACCGCCCGGTCCAAGGGGCTGATCGAGCGCGCGGTGATCGGCCACCACGCGCTGCGCAACGCGCTGATCCCGGTCGTCACCGTGGTCGGGCTGCGGCTGGGGGCCCTGCTGGGTGGGGCAGTCATAACGGAACAGGTCTTCGCCTGGCCTGGGATCGGGACGCTCATCGTGACCGCCATCGCCACGCGGGACTATCCCATGGTTCAGGGGACGATGCTGATCGCCGCGCTGGTCTTCGTGGTGGTCAACCTGGGCGTGGATCTCGCCTACGCGCTGGTGGACCCGCGCATACGTTATGAGTGACGCCGCGCGATCCATCGCATCCGGGGCCCGCCTGACCGAAGAGCGGCGGGGCGGTGGGGCGTTCCTGCGCCGGCTGTTCCGGCGGCGGCTGGTCATCTTTGGCGCGGTGCTGATGGCCGGGTTCCTCCTGGTGAGCCTGGCGGCGCCCGTGCTGGCCCCACAGGGCTACGACGAGCAGGATCTGATGCGCCGGCTGCAACCGCCGTCGTCTGCGCACCCGCTCGGGACCGACATGCTGGGCCGGGACCTGCTGGCACGCGTCGTGTGGGGTGCCCGGATCTCGTTGATGGTCGGCTTCCTGGCAATGGGCCTCGGGTTCTTCTTCGGCTCGCTGCTGGGCCTCTTCTCCGGCATGTACGGTGGCGTCGTGGACCGGGCCGTCATGGGAGCCATGGACATCCTGCTGGCGTTCCCGGGCATCCTCCTGGCCCTGGCAGTAGTCGCAGCGTTGGGGCCAGGTCTCTACCAGGTAATGATCGCGGTGGGCGTGAACCAGATCCCATCGTTCGCACGGTTGGTGCGGGGGTCGGTGCTGTCGGTGCGCAAGCACGAGTACGTCGAGGCGGCGCGCGCAGTAGGCGCGTCTGATCCGCGCATCATGCTGCGGCACATCGCGCCGCAGGTCATCGCCCCGGTCATCGTGCTGGCCTCGCTCGACGTCGGAACCGCTATTCTGGCCTCGGCCGGCCTCTCGTTCCTGGGGCTGGGCGCCCAGCCGCCGCTGCCGGACTGGGGCGGCATGATAAACCAGGGGCGGGCGTTCCTACGCAGCGCCTGGTGGGTGGGCGTGTTCCCCGGGCTGGCGATCATGCTGACCGTGCTGGGATTCAACCTGGTGGGTGACGGGCTCCGCGACGCCCTCGATCCGCGGCTGCGGCAGGCGTAGGTGGATCTGGACCCGGGCGCAATCCCCCGGTTGAATGGGTGAAATTCACCCACATAACGGTTGATTTTCACCCATGTTGCCCTTAGACTGAATGTGTGTTCAGGCGGCATGTCACACCACAGCTACTCTCTGCGCTGGCCGACACCCCTGTCGTGTTGCTCCACGGCGCGCGTCAGGTCGGCAAGAGCACACTTGCGCAGGAAGTGGCTTCGGGGCCGCATCCTGCGCGCTACCTTACGCTTGACGACGCGACGATGCTCGCTGCGGCCAAGAGCGATCCCGCCGGATTCATCTTCGGGCTGGATGGATCGGTGGTGATCGATGAGGTCCAGCGAGCGCCCGAGCTGTTCCTCCCGATCAAGGCTACCGTGGATCGGGATCGACGACCTGGTCGGTTCCTGCTCACCGGGTCGGCTAACGTTCTGCTGCTGCCCAAGCTGTCGGAGTCGCTCGCCGGCCGCATAGAGGTTCTGACCCTGTGGCCGCTGTCGCAGGGAGAGATCGAGGGGACTACCGAGGGCTTCGTTGACCGCGTGTTCGTGCCGTCGTTCGCCCCTGTACAGAGCCCCGGTGTCGATCGCCACGACCTCGTGCGCCGTATCGTTGCCGGCGGATACCCTGAAGCGGTTCCACGCCCGGCCGGCCGTCGGCAGGCTTGGTTCAGATCGTACATCACGACGATCCTGCAGCGAACAGTCCGCGACATCGCCGACATCGAGCGCATCCACGAGATCCCCAGGCTGCTGAGCGTGGTTGCGGCGCGAACGGGAACCTTGCTGAACGTTGCGGACATCTCGCGGACACTTGGGGTTCCACAGACCACGTTGCAGCGGCATCTCGCGTTGCTGCAGACGACGTTTCTCGTCCACCTCATCCCAGCATGGACAGCCAAAGCGCGCAAGCGACTGCTGAAGTCTCCAAAGATCCTGCTCGTCGATACGGGCCTCGCCGCGCACCTCGTCGGGATGGATAGCCGGGGGCTACCGGTGAATGCGGAACTGTGGGGTGCGTTCGTTGAATCGTTCGTGGCGGTGGAGATGCTCAAACAGGCAGGTTGGAGCTCGACCCGGCCCAAGCTGTACCACTTCCGTACCGCTAAGGGAGCGGAGGTGGATGTGGTGCTTGAGGCGCCGTCTGGCGAGATCGTTGGCGTGGAGGTGAAGGCAGCCGTTTCCGTAGATGCGGACGATTTCCGCGGCCTGCGCGTCTTGGCCGAGATCGCCGGGCGGCGGTTCCTCCGCGGGATCTTGCTCTACCTCGGCGAACACCCAGTGTCCTTCGGCGCAAACCTGCACGCCTTGCCCGTATCTAGCCTGTGGCGGTGGATTCAGCCGATGGCCCGCAGCAGCGCGTCGGCGTCCTCGGGCGCGTTGTAGAGGTGCGGCGACACCCGTATCCCGTGCGGCCGCAGCGAGGTGATCACGTTCTGCTCCAGCAGGCGCTTGTGCAGCGCCTCGTCCCGGGCGGCGTCGCCGGTGGTGAAGCTCAGGATCGTCGAGCGCGCCTGGGTAGCCAGCGACGATGTGATCGTCATTCCGAGCCGCTGCAATCCGGGAATGAGCCGGTCGAGCAGCGCGATGATGTGCGCGTGCGTGCGCTCGACCCCCGACTCCAGCAGCAGTCCCAACGAGCTCTCCAGAACCAGCAGGGCCGCGGCGCTCTCGCTGCCGACCTGATAGCGCATCGCGTCGTCCTTCCACACCAGGTCGGGCCGGGCGACCATGGACGTCTTCACACTCGCCTGGCCGGCGCGGTCGGGCAGGAGCGCGGGCATCGCGTCCCGCCTCACGTACATGACGGCGGTCCCCGGGATGCCGAGCAGCCACTTGTAGCACCCGGCTACTAGCACGTCCGCGCCCATCTCCGCCACGTCCACCGGTGTCACGCCCACGCTCTGGATCGCGTCCACGACCAGCACGATCCCCCGCCGGCGGCACAGCCGGCCGAGCCGGCCGACGTCGCACCGGTAGCCCGAGGTCCACTCCACGTGGCTGATGGACACGACGCGCGTCCGGCCGTCCATGCGCTCGACCAGCGCGTCCATGTCAACCTGCCCGTTGGACGCCGGCGTCATGCGCACCTCGACTCCCCGGCGAACGAGATTGAGCCATGGGTAGACCACGCCCGGATACTCGCACTCCGGCAGGACCACATTGTCGCCGCTCCGCCAGTCCACCGTGTTGGCCACGATGCCCACGCCGTCCGATGTTGACGGGACGAACGTGACCTCGGACGGGTCGCAGTTGATGGTCTCGGCCAGCGCGCGCCGCAGTGGCGCAAGATCATGCTCCCCGGCGCCCGGCCGGTAGCGCAGGTGGCGTTGCTGCTGGCGGCTGGCGTACCGGCTGAGGACGTCGGCCGACCGCCGCGGCAGCGGCGAGGATGCGGCGTGGTTGAGGAACGCGCACTCCGCGGTCAGCGGGAACTCACTTCGGCGCAGGTGCTCCAGGTCTATGTTCATTTTGTCCGGCCTCTTTGCCGGAGAGGCCCGTGTTTCCTGCCCGGCCGCTGCCCG
>CAYLKW010000060.1:5782-8074 GCA_964384245.1 uncultured bacterium | reverse complement strand
TTTTGTCCGGCCTCTTTGCCGGAGAGGCCCGTGTTTCCTGCCCGGCCGCTGCCCGCCTGCTACTTCTCGGACCGCTTCTTCAACCAGTCCCGCAGATCGTCAACCTCCATCTTGTGGGCGTGCATGACATCCTTGAGCCTCTTCCCAGGAGGCGTGTCCGGAGGCAGTTTCATGGCGGCGTAGATCTCGGCGGGCTTGACGCCGAACGCCTCTGCGACGTCATTGAAGGTCATCCATCCCTTGATGGTGTCCACGTCGGTCGCGTCTATGGTGATCTGCTCGCCCGTGGCGGTGACCCGGTGGCTGGTGTTCCACTGTCCGAGCGCCTTGCCGCCGTAGATGACCCCCAAGAACAGAGCCACCGTCATGACTCCGTACAAGTACGGGTTCAAACGCACTGTGCCCACTCCTCTCAACGTGTCCACACCTACTTGGCGCCGAGCTGGTCCCGGTGATCCAAGTGGCAGGCCGCGGTTTGTGTCGTCAGAAGTGCGGGTTGCAGCGCCGGGGGCACCGGGGCCTTCGCCCACGGCCAGCGCAGAACCAGATCGAGCGCGCCGCCACGCGGGCACGTATCCACGCACTTCAGGCAGTCGTTGCAGTCCACGGCCGTGATCCGGCTCGCGGTGGCAACGGGCAGGTTCATCGGACACTTGGCCTCACAGATAGAGCATCCCTTGCAGTACTCGGCAGTGCGCTCGATCTTCGCCGGCGCCATCTTGCCGACCAGACCCACGATGGGCGAGAGTGGGCATAGGTACTTGCACCAGGGCCGCTCCGTGAAGAACGAGAGGACTACGGTGGCGACCAGGATGATGAGGCCTGGGCCGAGGGTCGCCTCGGTGATGTTGAGCGCTGTAATGTACGGATCGTACGGCCGGAACACCATGCGCGCGGCCACGATCGTACCATAGAGGAAGTAGACGAGCACCAGGTACTTCCCCCATCGCAGGTAGCGGTCGAGCACCTCCAGGCCCCTCGTGCGTCCCTTGAGGGTCTTCGCGAATCGAGCCACCGGCCGAAACCGGCGCTCGAAGAATCGGGTTATGCCGGTCAGCGCTTCCTGCAGCGTCCCAAACGGGCAAATCCACCCGCAGAATGACGACTTGAGGGCGAGCGATCCGAGCAGCACGCCTCCCAGGACGAACAGGTTGGATGATGTGGCGTGGTGGATGTACTTGCCTGTGGTCAACCATCTGTAGAGCGTTTCGATCCCTCCGAATGGGCAGTACGCCTCGGGCGACGGCGGAGAAGTAAGGGCACCCTCCGGCAGAAGCACATGCCGGGCCGCCATCACGACGACCGTGGCCAGGAACCCGGCCTGCACGAGGTACCGGACGTTCTGAACGTTCCACAAGGCGGCCAGACCCTTGGGCCTCCGCTTGATTGCTCCGAGCTGCACTCCCATCTCCTTGCTCCTCTCCAGTCAGGACGGCCGCCTGCCACCCGTGCACTTGCTAGTCGCAGTGCTCTCGCACGCCGTTCTGCCGGCGCTTGGCCGCATCCCGCATCTTCGTGAAGGCCTCAACCACGTCAGCTTCCTTTGTCGTCTTGAGGAACTTCTCGTACATCGCCACTCGCTCGCCCTCGAACTGGCCCGCGATGCGGCAGGCGTCCTTGAGTGACGCCGGTGCCACCACCTTGCTGGCGTCGGGCGCCGCGGGCATGGTCATGCCATACTTGACGAACAGTGGCTTCAGGTTCTCGTCGATACGCTCAGGGCCCGAGCGAATCCAACTAACGAAGGGCCGCTCGTCGCCGAGCTTCTTCACCACGGCCTGGTAGAGGGCCAGCGCCTTGAACTCGGACGTCGTGGCGTCGATCAGTGCCTGTCGGGCCTGCGGGCTGATTGGCGCAGCGGCCGTAGCGGCGGTCGCTGCGATCCCGGCGATCAGCGTCAGGACAACCGCCAATCCACCGAGCCGCTTTTGCCATCTGATTCCTCTGCCTGTCGTGCTCATGATCGCATCTCCTTCCTCTCTGGTGCTTCTGGCGTCAGGAGCGGTCATCGGGGAGGGAGACGCTCCCTCCCCGACGGCCCGGGCATCGTTTGCTGCGCACAGCGCTGGAACGCCGGCAGGTGTCAGCATGGATCTCATGGCTCTTCCCTCCCGGTTACCCCTGGAAGCATCGATCATGGGCTCCCGGCGGGCATGTCCTTCAATGAGAAGGCTAGTCCCCGCTGATGACGCGCGCGTAAGGCGATGGTGAAGCTTCCGTGAAGATTGCGCCCGAACGCCAGGGCGTAGTGTCCAGAGCTTGCCGCGGTGTCCCCCGAGGCACTAAGGGCTT
>CAYLKW010000060.1:0-5682 GCA_964384245.1 uncultured bacterium | reverse complement strand
AGGTTCGGACTGAACCGCGTTGTGGTGATGGCGGCGGGGTTGTTCGCAACAACGTAGGTGCTACTTGCCCGCGCGCGTCTCGCATTCCTGCTGCAGTGGTGGATGGGGCTGATCGTGGGCACGCTGGCGACGCTTGCGCTCTATGCGCCGCTCGCGCGCGGGAAGTAGCCTATTCCTCCAGCATCTTCAGGAACGCCTCGACAACCCTGGGATCGAAGTGCTCTCCCGACTGCTCGCGGATGTACGCGCGCGCCCTCTCTTCATCCCATGCCTTCCGGTAGGGCCGGTCGGAGCGCAACGCATCCCACACGTCCACCACTGCGAATATCCGCGCCGCCAGAGGGATCTGCTCGCCCCGCAGCCCCCGCGGGTAACCCGTGCCGTCCCATTTCTCGTGGTGGTCACGCGGGATGTCAAGGGCCGGGCGAAGGAACGGGATGCCAGAAAGCATCTCGTAGGCATAGACGGGATGCCTGCGCATCACGGCCCACTCCTCATCGTCAAGCGGGCCGGGCTTCAATAAGATAGCGTCGGGGATGCCGATCTTGCCGATGTCGTGCAGCAGCGCGCCCCGGCGGACGTGCGCCAGGTCGGCTTCGGGCACGCCGAGCCGCGCGGCCAGACTCAGCGTCATCTCGACCACGCGCCGCGTGTGCCCTTCGGTCTCCTTGTCGCGCAGGTCCAGACCCCTGACCCAGCCTTCAAGGGTGGCCTCGTAGGCCAGCGCCAGATCGGCGCTGGAGCGCTGCAGGTCTCCGTACAGCACGGCGTCATCCACCGCGATCGCGGCCTGGGCCGCCAGGCTCTCCAGGAACGCCAGCCACTCGGGATCCAGGGTGAACGGCGTCCGGTGTGACAGCTCGAGTACGCCCCTGAGCAGGCCCTTGGCGATCAGCGGCAGGGCGATCTGCGCGACGAAGCCCTCGCCGGCGGCCAGCGGCGACCGATCCGGCCCCGACAGGTCGGCCAGGCGATCTGGGATGCTGATGGTGCGCCGCTCCAGGGCGGCGCGGCCGGCAGGACCTTCGCCCAGGCGCAGCCGGATGTTCCGATGCGCGCCGGTTGCGAAGCCGTGGACGGCGGCGTACTCGAGGACGTGCGTGTGCCGGCCGAACAGGAGCACGGCAGCGGCGTCAACGCGCAGATGCCCGACAACCTCGGAGAGCAAGACGGCCAGCGTGACCCGCAGGTCCAGGCTGGAGGTAATGGCCAGGTCAATCGAGTGGAGCAACCGCAGCCGGGCCAGGCGATCCTGGGCCTGGAGGTAGGCATGGGCGTGGGCGACGGCCAGGGCCACCTGCGGGGATACCTCCTCGACCACGGCCACCTTGTCTTCCTGTATGGCATCGAGGTCACGGCTGGCTACCACGATGGTGCCGCGCCAATCCTCAATGCCTGTGCCCGCCTGCCCGGCCGGCATGAAGAAGGGGATGCCGGCCCAGACCTGGATGCCCTCGCGCTTGGCGAACTCGAACATACGACCCTGCTCGTCGAGCGGCTCGCGGATGATCTGCACGCGCTGTCCCAAGTCGGTAAGAACGTCAGCGGGAAGCGCGCGGATCGCATCCAGCAGGTCGGCGGAGACCCCTGCCCGGACCTTGGGGACCGGCACACCGCCTTCCAGCAGGAAGATGCCGCCCATCTGTGCGCCCAGGAAGTCAATGGCCCAGTCAAGGGTGCGACGCAGACGCTCGTTCAGATCCCAAGTGCCTAGCAGGGCCTCGAGCAGGCGCGTCCTAGCAGCGATGCTGTCGGCGTGCCGCCGGGTAAGGTCGAGGAGACGTGCCCTGGTTACGGCGAGCGAGAGTATGCCTGCGGCCTGCTCGGCCCGCGCGATCTCGTCAGGGGTGAAGCTGTGGGGCCGATCGAAGGCCACGGTTATCGCGCCCAGTCCCTGGCCGCCTGCGAACAGGGGCAGCACCAGCGCCGATCTTGTCTCGAGCAGCCGGGCTATCCTGGCGCTGACGAGTGGAGAGTTGAGCGTGTCCTCGACGGCCAGTACGCGCCCTGCCCGCAGCGCGGACGCTGTCAGCGTGGGCTCACCCGGCTCGATGCGCAGCTTAGGATAGGTCTCGCGTTGCGGGCCGGCGGCCGCAGCAGGCACGACCCGACTTCCTGCCTCGTCCCACAGCCCGATGTAGCAACCGTAGGCGCCGAAAGCGTCACCGATCCGGGCAGCGATCGCCTGCAGCGTCCCCTCGAAATCCGGCGCCTCCAGCGCCGCCTGCGTGACCCCTTGTAGCCGCTCGAGGCGCTCTTGATGCGCGCGCAGCGCCTCCTCGGCCTGTTTGCGCTCGCTGACGTCCAGCGTGCTCCCTTCGAACAACACGACCTGTCCGGCGGCGTCGCGCAGAGCCCGTACGTTCATCTCGCCCCAGAAGATCGTGCCGTCGCGCCGCCGCAGCCGCACCTCGAACCCACGAACGACCTCGGCGGTCTCGGCCATCGCCTTGAACCGTTCGCGGTCTGCGGGGTTCTCATAGAGGTCCACCGCGTCGAGCGCCAGCATCTGCTCCCGACTCGGATACCGAAACATCTCCACGGACATAGGGTTCACGTCGAGAATGCGGCCGTCGGCCGTCGTGCGGAAGAGCCCCACGGGCACGTTCTCGAACAGCCGCACGTGGCGCTCCTCCAAGTCACGGAAGGCCGCACGCTGACGGACCCTCTCCAGCCCGGCACGCACTGCGGCCACCAGGCGGACCATGTGCCTGGGCGACTTCACGACGTAGTCGTCGAGGCCGTTCTTCATGGACTCGACCGCGACGTCTTCGCTGCCGGTCGCGGTGAACATGATAACCAGGCAGTCGGGCATCCTGGCCTTCACCGCGCGCATCACCTTGATCCCGTCGCTCCACCGCAGCCGGTAGTCGGTGATCACGAGGTCGAAGCCCCTCGCCTCGATGGCCCTGTCGAATCCCGCGGCGCCGACGGCCTGCTCGACCTGCAGGTCCGGGAACTCCCGCCGCAGCCGGCGCTCGACCATGACCCGGTCATCGGGGTTGTCGTCCACCAGGAGCACGCGAAGGGAGGCGTTCACAGCGCATCCGGGGTCATGGGCTTGACCAGATAGGAATTGGCGCCGAGGTCGTAGGCCCGACGGACATCGGCGGGCTCCCTTGACGATGACAAGTCCACGACCGGCATCTCGATCCAGAACCTGCTCCCTTGCCCCGGGCTCGACTCCACCCCTACCCGGCCGCCCATGCGCTCGACCCCCCGTCGCACGATCGCCAGCCCTGCTCCCGTCCCTGGGTAGTCCTCTGATCCGTGCAGCCGCTCGAACACCCGGAATATCCGCGCATGGTGCTCGGGCGCGATCCCGATGCCGTTGTCCTCAACCCACAAGCGCACCAGCCCGTCGCGAGCCTCCGCCCAGATGCGCACCCTAGGGATCACGCCGGCCGGTATGAACTTGAGCGCGTTCGAGAGCAGGTTCCAGACCACCTGCACCAGCACTGGGCGGTGCCCCATCACCGTGTAGAAGGGCTCCTCCAGGCGCACCACCGCATCCTGCCTGCTAACGTCCTCCTGCAGCATGGCCAGTGCTCCTCCCACAACATCCGTGAGACTCACCGGATTCAGGTGCATCTCCAGGCGGCCGAGGAGGCTGTATGCTAGCAGGTCTTCTATCAGGCGGTCCATCTCTTCGGCGCCGGCCACGATCCGCCGCAGGTAGTCCCGCCCTTCCTCGTCCAGAAGCTCCGAGTAGTCCTCACGCAGTGCCTGCCCGAAGCCTCGCATCGCGCGCAGCGGCGCCCGCAGGTCGTGCGCGACCGAGTAGCCAAACGCCTCCAGGTCGGCGTTGGCCTCTAGGAGCGCGGCGGTGCGCTCTTCCACGCGGCGCTCCAGTTCGGCGGCCTGCCCTCTGGCCTGCTCCAGCAGCAATGCCCTCTGCAGTGCCAGAGCCAGGATCGCTCCGGCCTGCTCGGCCCGTGCGATCTGGTCACGGGTGAAGCTCCGGCGCTTTCTGAAGAACATCGAGAGACCGCCGAGCTTCTCGTCGCCGGCGATGAGAGGCACTCCGAGAGCAGACCCGTGCGCCAAAGCGGAGACGAGGCGCGGGCTGACGAATGGAGTGTCAGATAGGTCCTCAACCGCAATCGCATGTCCTGCTGCCAGGACCGAACCTGTAAGCGTCACCGTGCCGGGCTCGATTAGACCCCACAGAACCGCGGGGGGATCCACTCCCGCGGTCGCGCCAAGGGTCGGCTGCTGCCGGGCCTGATCCCACAGGTTGATGTAGCAGGCGTCGGCGCCGAGCACTTCGACGAGCCGGTCTGCCATCGCCTGCAACATCGTCTGAAGATCTGGAGACGCCAGAGCAGAGCGGATGGCCTCGTGGAGCCGCTCAAGGTGTTCCCGCTGAGAGCGCAGCGCCTCCTCGGCCTGTCTGCGAGCGGTGGCGTCACGGACGATGTGGACTGCGCCGGTGAACTCTCCGCCCTCGCCGAGAAAAGGATCTAACGTGATCTCGTACGAGCGATCGGCAATCTGGAGCGCTACGCTCTCCCTGCGCAGGGTTTCCCGCATGCGCGGGATCGGGCATTCAGGAATGGGCTCGTTGGTCCCGTGGACAACCTCCCAGCAATGCCGCCCCAGCATCTCGTCGGCGCGCCTGCCGAACATGGCGCTCATGGCGCTGTTGCAGGCCACGATGCGGGATTGGCTGTCCAGGAGGCAGACACCATCCGCAACGGCCTCAAAGGTCTGCACCCATGCCGTGGCCGCGGTGTCCGTCAGCGCATGCACCGGGCGGACGACGAACCGCTCGGCCCAGAGCGCTGCGCCGGCCAGCGCCAGCAGGGCAACGAGCACGAGCGCGAGCAGGCTGCGTGCCAGCGCCTGACGGGCGGGCCCCAGGACGGCGGCGCTGCGGACGCCGACCGCGACGCGCAGGGCATCGCCCCCCTCGACCGCACCCACGGGCGCAAACGCCCAGAAGCGCGGCACACCGTCTACATCAAGGGCCTCGGCCGTGCCCTCTCTCCTGCCGGCCAGCACGGCTCTTGCGACCTCGGCCTCCGGAAGCGAGCGGCCGACCCACTTCGCGTGGTCGGGATGCCGGGCGACGATCGCACCCTGGCTGTTGAGCACCAGGACCGACAACCCGGCGCGTGGCAAGAGTGTGGCCGGCAAGGTGAAGTGTCCGGGGTCCAGGCTGGCGAAGGCAGCACCGATCAGGCCGCCGGTCCGGTTCGTGATCGGCATTGAGGCGCCGATCGCCCTGGTACCGGTGACCGGGTCTGCCATGATGTCGCCAAAGGCGAAGCCGCGCGACTGCAGGGCCCTCCGAAGCCAGGCCTGCCCTGGGAAGACTGCCGGGTCCTCGAACGGCACCGCTATGCACAGGATCACGCCGGACTTGTCGGTGGCCGCGAGATTGGCGTACTTGAGGTGCCGTTCCTTGAGACCCGAGAGGAACCACCCGCATCCCCCGGGAGCGCGGTCGTACTCCGCGACGAACAGCGCGATGTCGGCCAGCAGGCTTCTTGTGTTGGCGACAAGCAGCGCGTACCTGTCAGCGACGGCGCCGGCCGTCACCTGCAGGTCGTCAAGGGCCTCGCTGATGTCGTGCCGGCTGCGCTCCAGGTAGGCGTAGAGAGCAAGGCAGGAAGCGGGGATAACCGCCAAGAGGATAAGCGACGCAAGCCGGAGACGCAGTCGCGGTACGCGCAGCCA
>CAYLKW010000059.1:0-13016 GCA_964384245.1 uncultured bacterium | reverse complement strand
TCTACGAGGAGTTCAAGGGCACCGGCAACATGGAGCTGCACCTCAACCGGAAGCTCCAGGAACGGCGCACCTTCCCGGCGATAGACATCAAGATGTCGGGCACGCGGCGCGAGGAGCTGCTTCTGACCGACGAGGAGCTGCGCAAGGTTTGGGTGTTGCGCAAGAGCTTGGAGCAGCTCGACACGGTGGCGGTCACCGAGCTCATCCTCGACCGGCTGCGCAAGACCGCGAACAACGCGGGCTTTCTGAGATCCATCGTCAAGAGCTCAGAGGACAACGGCCCGTAGCAGGAACCGGGCGCCCGGCGTCGAACCGATAGCTCTGTCCAGACCCACACGGATCGGAACTCACCACCGTTGTGCACGCCGGCGCAGGCCGCCGCGTGCGCACCGTCAGGCCGAGGAGGGAAGGTTGCGCACACCCGCCACAGCGATCGTACTCCTCGGGATCTTCGTGGCGGTTGCTCCCGCGATCGGGGCTACAGACACCCATCGCCCGATCCTCCAGCCCGTGGTGGTTCCGGCCTCCGCGGAGGAAGGCCTCCGGCAGATCGTGGCCCTGCGGCCGTCGGCGCGCGCGGCCCGGCAGATCGCCGCGGCGCAGGCGGCGGTGAAGGCATCCAGGCCCGATCCAACCCCCCTCACCTACACGGTGCAATCCGGGGATACCCTTTGGACTATAGCGCAGCGGCACGGCGTGACGGTTGAGGCGTTGGCCGAGGCCAACCGGCTGGCCCTGACCGCGATCCTGGCGCTTGGGAGGTCCCTGGAGATCCCGTCTGGGGCCGCGCCGGTCCCTGCCTCCCGGCCCGCGGCTCGCACCCCCGCGCGTCCCGAGAAGTCGGCGATGCACGTGGTGCGCAGCGGCGAGACTTTGTGGGAGATCGCCGGCCGCTATGGGACGCGGGTCGAGGACCTGATGGCGATGAACGATCTGGGCCATTCGGACTGGATCCAGCCGGGCCAGCGGATCGTTGTCTCTGTAGGGGCGCTGCCGCGGCACCGGCAGGTCGGGCTGCGGTTGCGGACCCGGCCGGATGCGTCGGAGCCGGTGATGGCAGACGCTTCGGTGCTGCGCTCAGGCGGAGCCCTTATCTGGCCGGCGCGCGGCACCCTGACCTCGCGGTTTGGCTGGCGGTACCGCCGCCATCACGAGGGCATTGACCTGGCCGCGCCGCGCGGCACGCCGATCTATGCGGCGCGCGACGGCGTCGTGGAGTTCTCCGGGTGGAAGGGCGGCTACGGTCGGGCGGTGTTCGTACGCCACGGAGGCGGCGTCATGACCGTGTACGGTCACGCATCGAGCCTCCTTGTTAAGCCCGGGCAGCCCGTCAAGAAGGGTCAGTTGATCGCCCGTGTCGGTTGCACCGGCCGCTGCACCGGATCGCACCTGCACTTCGAGGTTCGCGTCAACGGTCGCGCCGTCAATCCACTAAGCTACCTTCGCTGATTAGTCCTCGCGCCCCTGAACCGGCCTCGACGCTGGCGGCCCGGTCTGGTATAATCGCGCGTGTTCCCACCCCGGGTGAATGGCAAATGAGGAGAAGGACATGAAGCAGGGAATCCACCCAGACTACCATGAAGCGCGCGTTACCTGCGCCTGCGGCGAGGCATTCGTAACGGGATCCACCAAGAAGGCGATCCGCGTCGAGATCTGCTCCAAGTGCCATCCTTTCTACACCGGCCAGCGCAGGTTCGTAGACGCCGAGGGCAGGGTTCAGAAGTTCGTCCGCAAGTACGGTCTGAAGGTCTAGTAGACCCCACGCGCCCGCTGACCCTGGCGCTGGTGGCTCTCTTCGCGGGATCCCTCCTGGCGTGGAGCCCGCCGGCTGGCGCCTTTTCACCTGTTGGCCGCGGAGTGCCCCAGGTGCCGCCGTGGGTGGCGACCGCGGGCGCGCGGTCCGCGGTCTACGCCCTGCCCGGCACAAGAGAAGAAGCCGTGGCAGGTTCGGTGGCGGGCCGCCTGGACAACCTCCTGGGCCAGATCGAGCGGGTCAGCGGGCTTGCCCCCGCCGGCGTGCTCACCTACCCGCTCTACCCGTCGCCCGAGCGATTCCGGAAGGACTGGTGGCAGTTTGCGATCCTCCGGGACGGGGCGGTCCACGGGTGGGGGACCGTTGTCGAGGACGGCCGCGTTGATCTCCCCCCCTACCAGATAGCGCGGATTGTCGCCCGCCAGGAGGTGGGGCGGGCCGTGCCGCTCCTATCCTGGGGGCTGGGGGACCTCATCGCCGACCGGCTGGTCGGTGTTGACAGCCACGCTCACGCCAAGCTGTTTCTCGAGAGGGGCGGGCTGCCGCCGGTTGCGGAGATCGTGCACCAGCTCGATTTCAGCCGGGCCCTGCCGGGCGCTTACGCCCAGAGCGTGTCGTTTCTCGCCTACCTGGCCGAGGAGCACGGCCTGCGCCAGGTGGTAACGTTTGCGCGCGCAGCAGGCGTGCGATGGTACGATTTCCCCGAGATCTTCCAACGGCGGTTTGGCGTTTCCGTCGGCACGGCAGAAGGCCACTGGCGTGCGCGGCTCGCGCGGGCGGCGTCCCCGCGCCTCTCGGACGCGGACTTCCAGGCCTACAGGCGTGGGGTAGAATATGCCTGCGCCTACACCCTGGCTCAGTCCCCGGGCCGGCTGGTGTCCAGACCTGGTGGCGCAACGGCTTACGTGGAGGCCCTGCGCGCAACCGGGGCCCTGCGCCGGTTTGCTATCGCGGACGCCTCTCGGGCCGTGGCAGCCGGCCGGAAGGCCGGTGAGCAGTTTCAACGGCGGGTCTCCCGGACCCGGCTGGTAGTTACGGCGGCGCTGTGGACGTTGGGCCTGGGCCCATTAGTTCTGACGGTGCTGTTGCTCGCGGGGCCAGCCATCCGCGCCGCCTGGCGTGGGCGGGCAGGCAGGCGCGCACGAACCAGGAGGCGGCGATGAATCGTGCGACCGGAAGCATCGAGATCATCTGCGGGAGCATGTTCAGCGGCAAGACAGAGGAGTTGATCCGCCGCGTGCGCCGCGCCCAGATTGCCCGCCAGCGAGTGGCGGTCTTCAAGCACGCGCTGGACGACCGCTACGCGTCGGGCGCGATCACCTCGCACAACGGCGTGCGCATCGAGGCGATACCCGTGACCCGGAGCGCGGAGATCCTGGATCTGGTGGAGCCGGGCACCGAGGTCGTGGCCGTGGACGAGGTGCAGTTTCTCGACCATGGGATCGGGGAGGTGGCCGAGACGCTCGCCGGCAGGGGAATCCGCGTCCTCCTGACCGGGCTCGACACCGACTTCCGAGGGGTGCCTTTCGGACCGATCCCCAACCTGCTGGCCGTGGCCGAGGAGGTCACCAAGCTGCAGGCGATCTGCATGACGTGCGGGGCACCGGCGAGCCGCACCCAGCGGCTGGTGGAAGGCCGCGCCGCGCACTACAACGATCCGGTAATCCT
Organism: uncultured bacterium; assembly: GCA_964384245.1. GTDB lineage: Bacteria > Sysuimicrobiota > Sysuimicrobiia > Sysuimicrobiales > Humicultoraceae > VGFA01. Next base: position 9,595 of record CAYLKW010000059.1, on the reverse strand, counting down.
GGTGGGCGCGCGCGAGGCCTACGAGGCGCGCTGCCGCAGATGCCACCAGGTCCCAGGCCGCCCAGGTGAGCCGGTGATCTGATGGGTTTCGGCCATCCCGCCGGACCGATGCTATAATCGGAGCGACATGACACCCATGGATTCCCACATGCAAGCCCGCCTGGAGGCGTTGGAGGCCCGGTACGAGGTGCTGGCCGGGGCTCTGGCCGACCCGGCGATTCTGGCCGACCGTACTCGCCACCTGCAGACCGCCCGCGAGTGGTCGGACATCGAGCTGACCGTGTCGCGCTTCCGCGCCTATCGCGAGGCCTACCGCGAGGCCGAGGATACCGAGGCGATGGTGCGTGAGGAGACCGACCCCGAACTCCGCGATCTGGCGAAGAGCGAGGCGGCCCAACTGCGCGAGATGCTCAACGATCTTGAGGAGGAGTTGCGGGTGCTGCTGCTGCCCCGCGATCCGCGCGACGACCGCAACGTCATCGTGGAGATCCGCGCGGGGACGGGCGGGGACGAGGCCGCCCTGTTCGCCGGGGAGCTCTTCCGGATGTACTCACGCTACGCCGAGCTGCTCCGTTGGAGGTCGGAGATCCTCTCGACGAACGCCACGGGCATCGGCGGGTTCAAAGAGGTGATCTTCGCCATCACCGGCCGCGGGGCGTACAGCCGTCTGAAGTACGAGAGCGGCGTGCACCGCGTACAGCGCGTGCCGGTGACCGAGGCCTCGGGACGCATCCACACGTCCACCGTCACGGTGGCGGTGCTGCCCGAAGCCGAGGAGGTGGAGGTCGTGATCCGTCCCGACGAGATTGACGTGGGAACTTACCGGGCGGGCGGGGCCGGCGGCCAGAACGTCAACAAGGTCGAGACCGCGGTGCGCATCCGGCACATCCCCACGGGGATAGTGGTGGCCTGCCAGGACGAGCGATCCCAGTTCCAGAACCGGGAGAAGGCGATGCGCATCCTGCGTGCGCACCTGCTGGAGCGTGCCGAGCGGGAGCAGGCCGAGGCCATCGCTCAGGAGCGCCGGCAGCAGGTAGGAACCGCGGAGCGCAGCGAGAAGGTTCGGACCTACAACTTCCCCCAGAACCGCATTACCGATCACCGCATCGGGCTCAGTCTTCACCGGCTCGACGTGATCCTCGACGGCGACCTCGACGAGCTCGTTGACGCGCTGACCTCGGCCGAGGAGACGGAGCGTCTGACGGCCGTGGATTGAGGACGGTCGCCGAGACCTGGCAGGCCGGCAGGGAGCGCCTGACGGCGCTGGGGATTGAAGAGGCCGCCATCACGGCCGAGGTCCTGCTCTGCCACGCGCTCGATCTGACCCGCACCCAATTCCACATGGCCTGGAACCAGCCGGTCCCGGACGAGGCCAGGACCCGGTACCTAGGCTACATCGGCGAGCGCGCCCGCGGGCGGCCGCTGGCCTACATCGTCGGCCATCGCGAGTTCATGGGACTCGACTTCCTGGTGGACGAGCGGGTGCTGATCCCGCGGCCCGAGACCGAGGTGCTGGTGGAGGTCGTGCTGGAACTGATGCGCGGCATCACCTCTCCCGCGGTTGCCGACGTCGGCACGGGCAGCGGCGCGATAGCGGTGAGCGTCGCCGTCCTGCGGCCCGATGCCGCGGTGGTGGCCACCGATCTTTCGGTCGCGGCCCTGGAGGTAGCCCGCGCCAACGCCTCCCGTCACGCCGTGGCGGACCGGATCGCCTTTCTTGCCGGCGACCTGCTGGATCCGGTGATCGGCGCGGGATGGCGGCTCGACGCGCTTGCCTGCAACCCGCCATACGTCGCTCCGGATGCAGCCGCCGGCCTGCCGCGCGAGATCCGGGAGTTCGAGCCGGCTCTGGCGGTCGTGGCGCCAGGGTGCGGCGAGAGCATCCACGCCCGGTTGGTGGATGCGGCACCGGGCGTGCTGCGGCCGGGCGGCTGGCTGGTGCTCGAGGTGGCGGCAGGCCAGGCGCCGCGCGTGGTCGAACTCATCCAGCAGAGGGCCGGGTACGAGGCGGTGCAGGTACGGCGCGACGGCCTGGGATGGGATCGCGTGGTCGCCGCCCGCTGGGCCGACAAGTGATCGTGCGCAGGCATGCATGGTAGGAGGTGATCTGGGTGCGGATAGCGATCGGTGGAGACCACGCGGGCGTGATCCTGAAGGCCGAGGTGGCGCGGCTGCTGCTCGAACTCGGGCACGAGGTGCGCGACTTCGGCACCGGAACGGTCGAGCCCGTGGACTACCCCGACTACTGCATCGCGGTGGCCGAAGCGGTGGCACGCGGTGATTCAGACCGGGGCATCATCTTTGGGGGGACCGGCAACGGCGAGGCAATGGCGGCCAACAAGGTCCTGGGCATTCGCTGCGCCGTGGTCCACGACGTCACGACCGCCCGGCTGGCCAGGTCCCACAACGACTCCAACATGATCGCCCTGGGCGCGCGCATCGTGGGCCTGGAGGTAGCCAAGGAGATCGTCCGGGCCTGGTTGACGACCCCGTTCGAGGGCGGGCGGCACATCCCGCGGATCGAGAAGATCTCCAAGTACGAGAGGGAGCACAAGAGGTAAGGACCGCCCGGCGATCCGGTCTACGCGATGCCCGGCACCGGGAACCGCTGGCACAGCGCCCGCACTTCTTCCCTGATCGATGCTAGGCGCGGGTTTGCGCCGATCGCGGCGCGGAACTCCTTCAACGCCTGGTTCCGGGCCACCCGATCCTCCGGCAGATGGAACTCGCGGGTTTCCTCCCGCACCTTAGCCATCCAACCCGCGATCTGGGCCATCTCTGGCTCGCGCATGCCGCGCGTCGTGGCGGCCGGCGTGCCCAGGCGCACACCCGAGGGGTAGAATGCCGATGAGGGCTCGCCGGGAATCGTGTTCTTGTTGGCCGTGATGCCCACCGCGTCCAGCGCCTCCTGCATGAAGACGCCGCGGCCGGCTCCGTCGGGGGTGAGGTCCAGCAGGAGCAGGTGGTTGTCCGTTCCGCCCGTTACAAGCTTGAACCCCAGGCGGGTCAGGGCTGCGGCCAGCGCCCGCGCGTTCTTCACGATCTGCGCGGCGTAGGCGCGGAACTCCGGCCGGGAGGCCTCGGCCAGCGTCACCGCGATTGCGGCGGTGGTGTGGTCGTGCGGTCCGCCCTGGAGGCCGGGGAAGATCGCCCGGTCAACCTTATCGGGCAGTTGCCGGTCCTTGGCCACCCCGCGGTCGGTGACCATTATCAGCGCGCCGCGGGGCCCGCGCAGCGTCTTGTGCGTGGTGGTGGTGACGACGTGCGCGTGCCCGACCGGGCTGGGGTGCGCGCCGCCGGCCACAAGCCCGGCGATGTGGGCGATGTCCGCAGCCAGGTACGCCCCCACCTCGTCGGCGATTTCGGCAAACCGCGCGAATGGCAGCTCCCGCATATAGGCTGTGGCGCCGCACCAGATCAGGCGGGGCCGGGCCTCGCGGGCCAGGCGCCGCACCTCGTCGAGGTCGATGAGGCCGTCGGGGCGCACGTGGTAGGGGACGCTCCGGTAGAAGATGCCGGTGGCGCTGACCTTCCACCCGTGGGTCAGGTGACCGCCGTCGGTCAGGTTCTGGCCCATGATGACGTCGCCCGGCTCGCACGTTGCCAGGTACACCGCCAGGTTGGCAGGGCTTCCGGAGTAGGGCTGGACGTTCACGTGTGGCACGCCGAACAGGTCCCGGGCGCGCCGCTGTGCCAGCCGCTCGATCTCGTCTATGTGCTCGTTGCCGCCGTAGTACCGCCGGCCGGGATATCCCTCAGAGTACTTGTTGGTAAGAACCGAACCCATCGCTTCCAGCACCGCGGCCGATGTGTAGTTCTCGGACGGTATCAGCTCGATGCCGTCCCGCTGCCGCGCGCGCTCACGCGCCATCATCGCGTGCAGTTCCGGGTCATGACTCGCGAGGATCATCTACGGGCCTCCAGGGGGTCGCTTCGGTTGCGTCCCAGGTTGTCTTCGGCGACCGCCCGCGCCATGCCTCCAACGGGAGGGATGCTTCCAGATGGCAGCGAAGCCGGTAGCAACTTCCAGACCATCCAGGAGGCTCGGCGATGCCCACCGTGCACGTGTTTGACCATCCGCTGATCCGGCACAAGCTCACGATCCTGCGAGACAAGCGCACCGGCCACAAGGAGTTCCGAGAGATTACCGAAGAACTGGCGGCGCTGATGGCCTACGAGGCGACCCGCTCGCACCCGGTGCGCGAGATCGAGGTCGAAACGCCGCTTGCCAAGACCACCGGCTGGTCCATCGCCGGGCAGGAGCTGGCGGTTATCCCGATCCTGCGCGCCGGGCTGGTGATGGAGACCGCGATCACCCGCCTCATTCCTACCGCGCGGGTCGGGCACATCGGCATGTACCGCGACCACGACACCCTGCAACCGGTCAGCTACTTCGTCAAACTGCCGGCCGACATCGCCGAGCGGGAGGCGATGATCCTCGATCCCATGCTGGCCACCGGCGGATCAACCGTGGAGGCGATCAACACCCTCAAGGCCCATGGATGCCACAACATCAAGGTGATGGCGATCATCTCCGCGCCCGAAGGGATCAAGAAGGTTCATGAGGCCCACCCGGACGTCGAGATCTTCACCGCCGAGGTGGACAGCCACCTCAACGGCAAGGGCTACATCGTGCCCGGGTTGGGGGATGCGGGCGATCGCCTGTTTGGGACCAAGTAACCCCTGTGCTGAGCATCGTCGCCACCGTCCTTGCCTTCCTTCTGGGAGGCCTTCCCACCGGATACGCGGTGGGCCGGCTCCTGCGCGGCGTGGATCTGCGCCGCTACTCCGCGCACAACCTCGGCCTGGGGACCGTGGCAGCCGCGGCTGGAACCTACACACTAGCACTGGCCGCAGGGCTTGACCTGATCAAGGGGGGACTCGCGGTTGCCTCAGCCCGGCTTCTGGGCGGGGGCGACTGGACCCTGGCCGCCTCCGCGGCCGCGGTCGCGGCTGGCCACGCTTACTCGCCCTTCTGGTTTCTTGCGCCGCCGGCAACGGTGCGGGTGAAGGGTGTCGTGGTGGCCGCGGGCGCGTTTCTCGGCCTGGCGATCCTGGGCGCGGTACCCTGGGCAGCACTGGCGGTTCCCGCGGCCGTGACCTTTGTGACGCTGGGGTTGCCGAGGGTCGCGGGCCGGCGCTGGGGCTATCTCTCGCTGGCGACGGTGCTCGGCACGGCAAGCCTGCCCCCGGCCCTGTGGGTGCTGGGCAGCCGCGCGCCGTACCTGGTGCTGGGCCTGACGTTCGCGATCGTGATCCTGTGGAACCACAAGGAGCACCTGGCGCGGATAGCCGACGGCACCGAACCCAGGATGGACGAACGCCTTCCGCTGCCGCTGCTTCCGGGCGATGACGCCGTGTGCGCGTTCCTGGTCCACCCTATGACAATTGACGACAACTGGGAAGCCGGCAGGTTCCGCTGGTTGATGCCCCTGCGCCGCCACGGGATGATCTCCGACGCCGTCGTGCGCCGGGTCGTGCGCTTCGTGCGGCCCATGAAGGTGGACGATCTTCATCCGGTGATCACCGCCGACGGCAGGCGGGCGCGCGTCTACCTGATCGGGGTGCCGTTGCTGCCCGACCAGATCCGGGCGCATCCCCGGCTGGCAGTGCGCCGGGCGGTGCAGGCTGCCCACCTTGCCGAGAACCTGGGCGCCACGGTGCTGGGACTGGGCGCCTACTGGTCCGTTGTCGGGAACAAGGGCGTCGAGGTGGCGGCAAGATCCGGGATCGCGATCACCAACGGCGGCGCCTATACGGCCGGCACCGTGAGGATGGCCGTGCCAGTGATCCTCGACCGGCTGCGCTCCCGCGGCATTGATCCAGGGGACGCCACGATCGCGGTGGTCGGCGCAAACGGTGTGGTGGGATTCGGCATCTGCCGCCAGGTGGTGGAGCACGTGGGACGCCTGGTCATGCTGGGGACCGATGCGTCACGGCTGGAGCGGTCGCGGGAGCTGCTGGCGCGCCGCCACCCCGGCGCGCGCATCGAGGCGACGACCGGCTACGGGGTGCTGCGCGAGGCCGACGCCATCTTCACCGCCACCTCCTCGCCGCGGCCGGTCATCTTTCCCGAGCACGTGAGGGAGGGTTGCCTCATCATAGACCTGGGAAGGCCCTACGACGCAGACGACTCCGTGAAGGCAATGCCGGGAGCCGAGGTGATCCCAGGAGGAGTCGTGCGCCTTCCGGGGAATCCCAGTTGGAATATCAACCTGGGCTACGGTCCGGGACTCGTGCCTGCCTGTCTGGCGGAGACCGTGATCATCGCGCTCGATGGGTGTACCCAGCGCGTCAGTCTGGGGGATCGCACCAAGACCGAGAACATCGAGTACCTGGTGGCACGGGCAGCCGAGATGGGGTTCGAGGTTCAGGCCACGGCACTTAGGAGGAGAGGCGATGACGAAAGAACAGGTGCTTGAGCAGGCCCGCGAGTGGGGTGTGAGGTTCGTCCGCCTGCAGTTCACGGACATCCTGGGCACCCTCAAGAACGTGGAGATCCCGGTGGAGCAGCTCGAGAAGGCGCTCGACAACGAGATCCTGTTCGACGGTTCCTCTATCGAGGGCTTCGTGCGCATAGAGGAGTCGGACATGTATCTCGTGCCGGATTGCGAGACCTTCGCGCTCTTCCCGTGGAAGAATCGCGGAGGAGCCACGGCGCGCCTGATCTGCGACATCTACACCGCCGACCGGGAGCCGTTTGCGGGCGATCCCCGCCACGTCCTGCGGCGCGTCGTCGCCACCGCCGCGCGTGCCGGGTTCAGCATGATGGCAGGGCCGGAGTGCGAGTTCTTCCTGTTCCCCACAGACGCTGACGGCCAGCCCAGGCTGACGACCCACGACCGGGCCGGCTACTTCGACATGGCGCCGGTGGACAAGGGTGAAGAGGCGCGGGCCGACATGGTGACCGCGCTCTCCGCCATGGGCTTCGAGGTCGAGGCCGGTCACCACGAGGTGGCCAACGGCCAGCACGAGATTGATTTCAAGTACGCCGACGTGCTGCGCTCGGCCGACAACATCGCCACCTTCCGTCTTGTAGTGCGCACGATCGCCCGGCACCACGGGCTCCACGCCACCTTCATGCCGAAGCCCATCGCCGGTATCGCCGGGTCCGGGATGCACACGCACCAGTCGCTCTACAGAAACGGGACGAACGCCTTCTTCGATCCCGATGGCGCCTACCAGCTCAGCACGACCTGCCTCCAATACGTCAGCGGGCTGCTGGCCCACGCGAGGGGCATGTGCGCGGTGACCAACCCCCTGGTCAACTCCTACAAGCGCCTGGTGCCGGGATACGAGGCGCCGGTATACATCGCCTGGGCCGCGCAGAACCGGTCGCCGCTGGTGCGCGTTCCGGTGGCGCGCGGGAACGCCACGCGCGTGGAGCTGCGCATGCCCGACCCTTCCTGTAACCCCTACCTGGCCATGGCGGTGATGCTGGCCTCCGGCCTCGACGGCATTGCAAGAGGGCTGGACGCCGGCCCGCCGCTGAACCGGAACATCTACGCGATGACCGAAGACGAGCTGGATCAGTTGGGCATACGGGTGCTCCCCCGGAACCTCAACGAGGCGGTGGGGGAACTCCTGGCCGACGAGCTCATATGTGAGACGCTCGGCAACCACATCGTGGATCATCTGACGCGGGCCAAGCGGCTGGAGTGGCGTGAGTACGTCACGCGCGTACATCCCTGGGAGGTGGACAGCTACCTTACGGCGTTCTGAATGAGCAGACCTTCGTGGGACACCTATTTCATGCGGATGGCTCACCTCGCGGCCACCCGCTCCACCTGCCTGCGCCGGCAGGTGGGCGCGGTCGTGGTCAAGGACCGGATGGTTCTGTCAACGGGCTACAACGACACTCCCCGGGGGCTGCCCAACTGCGGCGACGGCGGCTGCGAGAGGTGCGCGGGCGACGCGCCCGCTGGCACGGGTCACGACACCTGCTTGTGCTTGCACGCCGAGCAGAACACCATTATCCAGGCGGCCTACCACGGCGTCGCCATCGCGGGCGCCACGATCTACGTCACGCACCAGCCGTGCCTGACCTGCGCCAAGATGATCCTCAACTCAGGGCTGCGCCGCGTCGTCTTCGCGGGCGAGTATCCAGATCAGGCGGCACGCCAGGTTCTGGAGATGGGCGGGGTTGAACTCGTGCGGGTAGTGTGATACAGTAGCTCCAGTCGTCATAGTTGCGTCTTCCGAATCGGGCGATGTCAACTGGGCAGTCGCCCGTTTCATGTGTCCGCGGAGTTTTCCTCACCAGGGCTGGGTGGACCGGTGGGCACGCGCAGGATGCCGGCTCAAACCCGGCCCGGGTTTCCCCCGGGTCAAACTAGGAGGTAAGTCTAATTTCCATTTCAACGCACGAGACCGCGTTCGGCGGCCTCGTCCTGCGTCCGGAGACCATCCGGGCGATAACCCGTCTTGGGTGGACCGAACCCACCCCGATTCAGTCGAAGGTGATACCAGGGCTGGCCGCCGGGCACGATGTGGCCGGCCAGGCCCAGACCGGCTCCGGCAAGACCGGCGCCTACGTGATTCCCATGCTAGAGCGCCTCGACCGCAACGCACGCGGGATACAGGCGCTCATACTCTCACCCACCCGCGAGCTGGCCCTGCAGATCGCGGACGCGGTGCGCGCGCTGGGCGGACCCAAGCTCCGCGTCACCGCGCTTTACGGCGGGCAGCCCATCGAGCGGCAGCTCACCGCTCTGCGAGCCGGCGTTCAGGTGGCCGTGGCCACGCCAGGCCGCCTGCTCGATCACATCTCCCGGGGGTCCGTGAAGCTTGACGGCGTCCGGTTCCTAGTTCTGGACGAGGCCGACAGGATGCTGGACATGGGCTTCCTGCCCGACGTCGAGGAGATCCTCCGCCGGACGCCGGCCGCGCGCCAGACCGCGCTGTTCTCGGCCACGCTGCCTGACGCGGTGGCCACAATCGCGGCGCGGCACATGCGCAACCCGGCGTGGGTCAGGATTGCCGCCAAGGCGACCACGGTGGAGACGGTTACGCAGTACTACCTTGAGGTGGCCGAGCAGGACAAGGTGCGGGCGCTGCGGCTGCTGCTGACCAGCGGTGAGGTGCCCTCTGCCCTCGTCTTTCGGCGGACCCGCCGGGGCGCCGATCGCCTAGCGAAGATACTGGGTGAGCGGGGTCAGTCGGTGGAGGTGATCCACGGCGACATGACCCAGGGCGCGCGGGTGCGCGCGTTGGCCGCATTCGCCAAGGGCAAGGCCCAGGTGCTGGTGGCCACCAACGTGGCTGCCCGCGGGCTGGACCTTCCCGACATCTCGCACGTGATCAACTTCGACATGCCCGAGGACGTGGATACCTACATTCACAGGATCGGCCGCACTGCCCGGGCCGGCCGTGCGGGCGAGGCGGTCACCTTTGTGGGCCAGTACGACATGGAGGTGTTCGACCAGCTGAAGCGGCGGATCGGTTCGGCGCTCCAGCCCCACCCTCTGCCACTGTATCGGTAAGAGCCTCCCCGCCCGAACGCAGGGACTGGTTTGGTCTATCCGGCCAACCAGTCCCTCACCGGCACCCCGAGCGCTCCCGCGAGTCGTTCCAGGGTATCGAGGCTGGGAACATG
>CAYLKW010000058.1:0-13170 GCA_964384245.1 uncultured bacterium | reverse complement strand
CTCCTGGATCAGGTCCTTGTGCTCACGGCCTTCCTTGGCGACGTGGGTGGGATTCGTCGTGACGCCGTCGAGGATGCCCCACGATTGCGCGGCGCGGATCTCCTCGATGCTGGCCGTGTCGATGAAGAACTCCATCCACGCTACCTCCCGGTGGCTTCGATGTACATGATCTCGGCGGCCTCGGTGGGGCGCAGCATGCGGAGCTGGTCGCCCGGCCGCAACTGCATTAGCAGCACCGGCTGATCGTTCCGGTAGATGGCGCTGACGACCGCCACCCGGTGCGATCGAACCTGACGGTTCGCATCCTCGACAACCACAACCGGAGGCGGCCCGCCGCGGATCTCGCGCAGCGTCGCGGTCACGAAGTCATAGCGGCCCATCGCCTCCATCAAGACGTTGAGGGCGAAGATCGCCTCTCCGCGGTTGGCGGCCCGCGCCGGCCGGAAGGTGTTATCCGCCAGGGGAAGGACGATCTTGCGGTCAATGGCCACCACTACGCTCCCGCGCAACTCGGCCGGGATATCGCGCGCGTCGGCCACTACCAGAGCATCGTTGGCGCGGCGCAGGGCCTCGACCTCCAGGCCCATGGCGCGCACGACGAAGGCGCCCAGCTCGGCCCTTGTCACCGGCAGCCTGGGTCTGAACGTGTTGTCGGGATACGCCGAGATGAGCCCGCGCTGAAACGCGATCAAGATCGTCGTGGGGTTCTCCTTGGTCGTGTGCACGGCGACCAGCTCATAGCGGCCTGGTGGGACCGGTTGGGAATTCTGATCGAGCTGCTTCCACCGCGTCGCGAACTTCATTGACTGGTTCGCGGCCAGGGACACCGGCCGTTCCATGGGGACGAACGGCCGGTTCAGCGACCAGCGCGCCACCTCGTTTCCTTCCGCGTCGCGGATCACGAAGTCGTGGAACTGCGAGGTCGCGTACTCAAACGCCGTATCCTGCAACAGGAACACCTTGAGTCCCGGCTTGATCTGGACGGCGCCCTCTTCGGAGAGCTCCAGGATCGAGCCGTCGGCACGCGCCTCCAGCACCCGGAACCTTGCCACCTTCTCGCGCGTGACGGCCTGCGCGGTGCGGGTCTCGGTATACAGCTCGCCCTCGATCCCCGCCTTCAGCCCGTCGCGGTCGCTCATCTTGACGCGCGTCCGGCCGCGGTCCGGGGACAGGAACTCGGTCTCACGACCCGGACCGTCGTTGGAGATCGTGAAGGTGATCTCGATCTCCTCGCCAGGGCCGTAGGTAGTCTTGTTTGCCGCCAGGGTGTAACGGACCGGCCCCTTCTTGGCTTCGACCTTTGTCGCCGAGACCGTGCCCATGATGGAGGCCGCGGCGACGGCCAGCCGATCGGCGGAGGGAATCTGGTCCACATCGCGGAAGTCGGGCGGACGCACCCCGGTCGTGGGGATACCGAGCGCGCGGGCCAGGAACAGCGCCATGTCCAGCCGGGTGAGTGGCTCGTCAGGAGCCAGCCGGCCATCGGGCAGGCGAATCGCCAGTCCCTTCGCGACCATCCGCTCGGCGGCCCGCCGCGCTGGGTGCGTGCTCATGTCCGTGAAGATCTGGGCAGTAGCTGGAGCCGCGGCCAGGGCAATCAGAACGAACACCGCGACCAAGCGTGTGCGAATCGTCATCACAGGTGCGCCTCCCTCGGGGTTACCGATGGCGTGCAGGTCTATCAGAACTGCTCACGGCGTGATTTGTGGTTCGGACATCGTCTGGGACACAACCCCGGAAGTTTCGTTTGGGCCGGACCGGAGATTGATAGCGGCGGGCGGCGACCGCGCACCTGCCGCCGGTAGGTCTTAAGATATTCGTAGCACACAGGCCGATGTCTTTGCAATAGCAACCCGGCCGGATCGAACCGGCACCGGTGGGGCCGGCCTCCGATCACATGCTGTCCGGCGCCGAAACCCCGAGTAATCCCAGGGTGCGCCGCAGCACGATCCGGGTGGCTTCTACCAGGGCCAGCCGGGCAGCGGTCAGGTCCGGGTCGTCGGTCAGAACGCGGCAGTGAGTATAGAAGAGATGGAAGGCCTCGGCAACCTCGCGGGCATAGGCGCAGAGACGGTGGGGCTCGCGCCGGAGTCCTGCCAACCGGATGACCTCGGAAAGTTCGCCCAGGGCGTGGATCAGGGCGGCTTCGCGTTCGTCGGTCAGGCGGTCCAGGGGCAGAGCGGCCTCCATCCCGCCTGCCGGCGAGGTGCCGATTCCCGCGGCGGCCGCCTCACGCAGGATGCCGGCGATGCGTGCGTGGGCATACTGCACGTAGTACACGGGGTTGTCCTGCGAGTGCTGAAGCGCAAGCGCAACGTCGAAGTCCATGGGGACCGCGGGTGAGATCATCGCGAAGAAGTACCTCGCGGCGTCCACGCCCACGGCGTCCATCAGCTCCCGCAGGGCCACGAACTCGCCGCTGCTCTTGGACATGCGCAGGTACTCACCCGCGTTCTTCAATCTTACGTGCTGGTAGATGAGGATCTCCAGGACCTCGGGCGAAATGCCCAGGGCGGCCAATCCCCCCTTGACGCGGGCCACGTCGCCGATGTGATCGATTGCCCAGACGTTTATCATCAGATCGAAGCCGCGCGCCAGCTTGTCGAGATGGTAGGCAATGTCGCTGCCGAAGTAGGTCCACTCGCCGGTGGGCTTCACGATCACCCGGTCCTTGTCGTCGCCGAAGCACGTCGAACGGAACCACGTCTTGCCGTCGGCCTCGTAGATGTAGTCGCGGGCCCGGATCTCGGCGAGTACCTTGTCTACAGCCCCCGAGCGGATCAGCGCGCGCTCGCTGAACCAGGTGTCAAACCTCACCCCAAACCGCTCGAGCACCTCTCTGATGTCCGCAACGACCGCGGTCACGCTGATGTCGCGCAAGTGGTCGAGGCGCTCGCCCTCGGAGACCCGCAGCCATCTGTCACCGTCGTCCGCGACGAGTCGGACTGCCAGGTCTTTGACGTACTCGCCGGGGTAGCCTCCCTCGGGAGGGAGCGTGGGCTGCCCGAGCATGTTGAGGTAGTGGGCCTCAACCGATCGCGCCAGGTTGTGCACCTTCGCTCCGGCGTCGTTCATGTAGTACTCGCGCGAGATCGAGAACCCAAGGGCCTCCAGCAGGTTGGCCAGCACGTCGCCTATCACCGCGTTGCGGCCGGCGCCAACGTGCAGCGGGCCGGTGGGGTTGGCGCTCACGAACTCGACGTTCACGCGCCTGCCGGCGCCGATCGCCTGCAGGCCGTAGCCGTCCCCGAGCCGGCAGATCGTCGCAACCAGGTCGCGCTTCCAGGGCCAGGCAACCGTGATGTTGATGAACCCGGGACCGGCAACCTCGAGGCGCGCGATGCGATCCGGCGGCGGCGCGTAGGCCTCGATCAGGCGCTGCGCGATCTCGCGGGGCACTCCGCCGGCCTGCTTGGCCAGCAGCAGGGCGGCGTTGGTCGCGTAGTCGCCGTGCCGGCGATCCCTGGGGACCTCCACCTCGAACGCCGGCACCTCGCCCGAGGGAATCGCGCCGGATTCCATGGCGCGGGTGATGGCGTCCCGGATCTCCCTTCTCAGGGCCTCGCGAAACATCGCCTAACTATACCATCTACACCTTACGCCCTGCCGGTTGCGGGCGCGAGAGGCGCCGGCGTGAACTTCCCCAGCACGCGCGGCCCGGCCGCCCCGGTCGCGGCCGGCACGTTTGTGGCCAGCCCGGCTACCGCGTCGGAGGCCAGCAGCGCGAACGCCATTGCCTCCTTCAGCTTGCCGTCTATCCCGAACTCCTCGTTGCGGTAGACCGGAAGACCCAGCCCCGAGGCGATGCGCCCGCGCAGGAAGTTGTTGTAGGATCCGCCTCCGCCCAGCACCACCTCGTCCAGCCCGGCCCGGGGGATCAGGAACTCGCGGTAGGCCTGCACGATCGAGTCCGCGGTCAGCGCCGAAACCGTGGCCACGGCGTCCTCTGGACCAAGCCCGCGGCGGAGCGCCTGTTCCACGAGCGCAGCGGCGAAGGGCCGGCCGTAGACCTCGCGGCCTGTCGTCTTGGGCGGGGGAAGCCGTAGATATGGATCGGCCATCAGCTCGACCAGCCAGCCCTCGTGCACGCGCCCCTGCAGGGCCATCGCGCCGCCGTGGTCGTAGGCCTGGGCCCCACCTGTCATGAGTTGCACCACGCCGTCAATCAGCATGTTGCCAGGGCCGGTGTCGAACGCCAGGGCGTCCTCGGGGCCGCATCCGGCCGGTAGGTAGGTAACGTTGCCGATTCCTCCGATGTTCTGCACCGCGCGTGTGCGCGCGGGGTGGCGGAACACGACCAGATCGAAGTATGGCACAAGTGGCGCGCCGTGCCCGCCGGCGGCGATATCGGCCACGCGGAAGTCGGCCACCACCGGCAGGCCGGTGCGCTCCGCGATCACCGCCGCTTCCCCCATCTGCAGCGTCGCGCCGTCTGGACCCGGTATGTGCCAAACCGTCTGGCCGTGTGAGCCGATCAGGTCCACATCCCCCGGACGCAGTCCGGCCTGGGCGATCACCGCCAGCGCCGCGTCGGCAAAGAGCTCGCCCAATCGGAAGTTGAACCGGCACAGACGATCCACCGTAGCGGTCGCGGGATCGAACATGGAAAACAGCTCGGCGCGGTCCGCATCCGGGAACGGCGCCGTCAGGCCGGCCATCAGCCGCACCCGCGCCTCCAAGCCGGCGCCGGCAATCTCGACGAGGGCGGCGTCAATCCCGTCCGCCGAGGTGCCGGAGATCAGGCCCACCACCCGCTTCGGATCCTTGCGCGCCAGGTCAGCCGCGTCCCTCATCGCCCACACCCCTCGTCGCCCGAGATGTTCTCGCTTTTCGGAGAGGACCCCGCTTTGGCCTCGATGGCCGGCCGGACAAACCCGTCCGCCCGTTCCAGCAGCCGCTCGGCCTCCTCGCGTCCCACCGCGGCCAGCGCCATGACTATGGCCACCTTGGCGCTGCCGCCGGCCTCGTCCAACAGACGGCCGCTGGCGCCGGAATCCAGACCGGTCGCCTGCGCCACCATGCGCTGCGCGCGCGCCGCCAGCTTCTTGTTGCTGGGCGACATGTCCACCATCAGGTTCGAGTACACTTTGCCCAGCCGGACCATGGCCGTGGTGCTTAGCATGTTCAGCACCATCTTCTGGGAGGTCCCGGCCTTCATGCGCGTCGAGCCGGTAAGCACCTCCGGGCCAGTGACCGGCACAATGGGAATGTCCGCCGACTGGGCCAGCGGCGAGCCGGGCACGTTGCACAGACCGATGACGGTGCAACCGCGCCGTCGCGCCTCTTTGACTGAGCCCAGCACGAATGGCGTCACGCCGCTTGCGGCGATTGCCACGACCGCGTCGTTGGGTCCTGCGCCGAGTGCTGAGACCTCCGCGGCGCCCGCGGTTGCGTCATCCTCGGACGGCCCAGCCGAGCCGATCGTGGCCTGCGAACCCCCGGCGATGAGGACCGGCACGAGCTCTGGCTCAACCCCGAAGGTGGGCGGCCACTCCAGCGCGTCCAGCAGACCGATCCGCCCGCTGGTGCCCGCGCCGACATAGATGACGCGACCCCCACAGCGTACGGCCCGTACGATGGCCTCCACCGCCCGGGCGATGCAGGGGATCTCGGCGGCCACGGCCTCCGGGACGGTTTGATCCTCCTGGTTGATGGCGCGCAGGATCTCCTCGGTAGAGAGGCGATCCAGCTCCATCGTTCTGGGGTTGCGCTGCTCCGTCTCCAGCTCGCAGTAGTTCACCGGCGGTCGCGGATCAGGTGGCACCATCACGATCACCTCTCAGGTTCTCGACAAGCGCGGCGGCATCCATGCCCGCCGCTCGGGCCGCCAGCAGCGCGGCGCCGACCTCAGGCGGGAAGCGGGCAGGCTTCAGCACGGCCGGGCAAGCGCGGGCATCGAGCGCCCCCATCATCAGCCCGGCCACGAGCCCGCCATCCACCAGCACCCCTCCCACCGCAACCAGGGCAAACTCCTCCTCCTGCCAGCCCAGCGCGCGCGCCACCGCGAAGACCATCGTGGCAAGCCCTTCACCGGCCCGATCGAGAATGCGCGCGGCGACCTGATCTCCAGCGGAAGCGGCTTCCACTGCCAGCGGGGCCACCGAGGCGATCTCGTCAATGCTCGCTCCGCGCACGGCGGCCTTGAGCAGCGCCATTGAAGCAACCCCGAAGCGCGCCCTGACCGCCTCCGATAGAAGGGTGGCGTCGCCGCGCCCGTCGTGCGCGCGCATCGCAGCCCGCAGCACCGCGCGGCCGATGGAGTAGCCGCTGCCCTCATCGTCGAGGAGCGGCCCCCATCCGCCGGCACGCGCCCGCCGGCCGTGCGCGTCCGTTCCAAACGCGATGGACCCTGTGCCGGAAACGATGACCACGCCAGGCGCCAGCGCGGTGCCGCCGGCCAGCGCGGCCGCGGCGTCGTGATCCACGTGCACGATCCGTGCTATGCCGGAGCTGGTCAGCGCGCCGATCAGCCGCTCGCGGATTGCCGGGTCATCGGCGCCGGCTAACCCGGCCCCCAGCGAGGCTACCGGCGCGCGTACGCATGCGCTGGCCAGGGCCTCGCGCGCCGCGGCCGCCACCACGGCCGCCGCCTCCTCGGGCTCCCGATGGTAGGCGCTCGACGAGGGTACCAGCGCGCTCGACAGGACGGCGCCCGAGGCGGTCACCACCGCCGCGCGGGTCTTGGATGCACCGCCATCCACCCCGACCAGCACCGCGTCAGCCATCGAGGGCCTCGATTAGCGCATCGTGGAACGCCGGACGGAAGGCCTGGATCTCTTCCCGCCGTGCGGTGGGATGCACCCGATTGGTGAGCAGCACCACCACCAAGTCGCGCGAGGGGTCTACCAGCAGGGAAGTGCCCGTGAAACCGGTGTGGCAGTATGCCTGCGTCGAAGCGCGTGTGCCGGCGGAGGGTCCGCCTTGCAGGCTCCAACCGAGCCCGCGGCGCCCCGGACCCGGTTCCCGCGTCTGGTCCTGCGTGGCCTCGGCAACGGTCGCCGCGCGCAAGACGCGCGCGCCGCCCATTGCGCCGCCTCGCAGCATGGCCATGCCGAACCGCGCAACGTCCCCGGCGGTGGCGAACAACCCGGCGTGGCCCGCCACCCCGCGCCCCAGATACCAGGCGTTGCCGTCGTGCACCTCGCCTCGCAGCAGGTGGGTCCGCCAGGCGAACGCTCGGCCCAGCCCCTGCTCACGAGCCTTCGTCCGCTCAAAATCGTTCCCGACCTCAGTGGGGGCGCAGCGCGTCCGCCATGCCAGCGGTGGTATGAACCGCATCGCCTCAAACCCCATCGGCCCGAAGATGTGCGCATGCGCATAGGCGTCAAGGGACATTCGGGAGAGGCGCTCCACCAGGTACCCCAGCACGATGAACCCCAGATCGCTGTACTCCATCCGCGACCCGGGCGGCGCCAGGGCGGGCGTGGCGCAGATGCGCGCCACCGCTCCTTCTATGGATCGGCAGGCGCCAGCGCGGCTTTGCGCTCCTTCCCTGGGGCGCGCCAGGTAGAGCATCTCCCAGGCAGGAAGCCCCGAGGTATGCGCCAGCAGGTGACGCACCGTCGCCTTCGCCTTTCCCCCCTCGGCGAAGCGAGGCAGGTACGCTGCGACCGGGGCATCGAGATCAGCGACGCCCCTCTCCCAGAGCTGGAGCACGGCGGTCGCCGTGGCCAGCGGTTTGGTCAGGCTGGCCAGGTCGAACACCGTCCCCACCGACATCGGGCGTCGCCTGGGCACTACCTGCGCGTCGCCGAACGCCTCGTGCAGCAGCAGGGAGGTTCCTCTCGCGACCGCGACAACCGCTCCTGGAAAGACCCCGCCCTGCAGCCCCTCTGCCACGTGCGCCCGCACCGCATCGCGTACCCTTCGGGTTGTCATCGCAGCCTCGGGTCGAGCAGGTCACGCAAGCCGTCGCCCAGCAGGTTGAACCCGAGCACAACGATCATGATCGCTAGGCCGGGAAAGACGGCGTTCCAGGGAGCCAGCTCGAGCAACTGTCGGCCATCGCTGAGCATGTTGCCCCACGAGGGCGTAGGCGGCCGCGTGCCGAGCCCCAGGAAGCTGAGCGCCGACTCCGAGAGGATCGCCAGCGACAGACTCAGGGAGATCTGCACGATCATCGGGGCCATCACGTTGGGGATGACGTGTCTCCCGATAATGCGAGCGTTACCCATCCCCAGCGCCCTGGCGGCGTCAATGAACTCCAGCGAGCGCACGCCCATCACCGCGGCCCGGGCCACGCGCGCGAACTGGGGCGTGTAGACGATCCCGATGGCGATCACCAGGTTGAACAGACTGGTGCCCAGCACGGCCATGATCGCGATGGCAAGGAGGATGGCCGGGAACGCGAAGACGATGTCCATGACCCGCATCGAGACCGAGTCCCACCACCCACCGTAGTATCCCGCGGCCAGACCGACCGATGTCCCCAGCGCCACGGCAGTCAGCACAGAGAATAGTGCAACCACGAGGGAAACGCGCGAACCCAACAGTACGCGGCTGAACACGTCGCGGCCGAACTCGTCGGTGCCGAAGAAGTAGCGGCCGCCGGGCGGGGAGAGCGCGTCCTGAGGTGACATGGACCGGACATCGTGGGGAATGATCGCGGGCGCCGTCACAGCGATAACAACGCTGGCGAAAATGATGGCGAAGCCGATCGGCGCGACGCGGTTGCGCAGGAACCGGCGCGCCCACCACCGCCAGCCGGTGCCCAGGCGCGGCCCCGCGGCCGATGGCGCCTTACCCGTATCGGATGCGCGGATCGATCCAGGCATAGAGCAGATCCACCACCAGGTTTGTGACGACAAAGAGCAGTGCAATGGTCAGCACGACCCCCTGCACCACCGGGTAGTCGCGCTGGAAGATCGCGCGCAACACGAGGCGGCCCATCCCAGGCAGGGCGAAGATCTCCTCGATCACAACGGTGCCGCCCAGCAGGTAGCCCATCTGAAACCCCACGACGGTAATGACCGGGATCATCGCGTTCGGCAGGGCGTGGCGTAGCATCACGGCCGATGCCCGCAGTCCCTTGCCCCGAGCGGTCCGGACATAGTCTTGCCCCAGCACCTCGAGCAGCGACGAGCGAATGTAGCGCATCAGTATCGCCGCGATCGCCACCCCCAGGGCGATGGCCGGCAGATAGAGGCTCTCCAGCGTGCCGATGGGATTCTGCCGCAAGGGGACATACTGGCCGAGCGGGACGTTCAGGTATCGGGAGAAGACGAGAATCAACATCGCGCCGAGCCAGAAGTTGGGCATCGAGAGGCCGAGCAGCCCGCCGATGCGCGTCAGCACGTCAAAAGCCGAGTTGCGCGTAACCGCCGAGAGGATGCCCAGCGGCACCGCGATGGCCAGCGCAATGACCAGCGCGAACATCGCGAGCTGGAATGAGAGCGGCAGCCGCGCCATGATGTCGGGAAGCACCGGGCGCGAGGTCCGCAGTGAAACCCCAAAGTCCCCGCGGAGAATCCTTCCCAGGTAGTCAAGGAACTGCGCCCAGATCGGCTTGTCCACCCCGAAGAACCGGCGCAGCTCGGCCATCTGATCGGGCGTCATCTCCACCTGGGTTCCCAGGAAGAGTTGGACTGCGTCCCCCGGTATCAGACGGATCAACAGAAAGACGACGGCAAGGATGCCGAGGAGCACCGGAATGAGCGCCAGCAGGCGCGTGGCCAGATACCTTTGCATGGATGGAGCCTGGTTGGGTCCCGGGACGGGGCGCTACCCCGCCCCGGGATCACCCGTTCTTTTGAGCCTGCAACCTCGCGACAAGTCCTACCGCTCGACCGTCGCCCCCTCCAGGAGGTAGAGTGCGCCATTACCTATGATCTTGAAGCCCCGCACGTACCCCTGAAGTACCTGCGTCTCCATCGGCACGTACAGGAAAAGGGCCGGCGCTGCTTCTATCAAGGCGCGCTGCAGTTCGTCGTAGATCGGCCTGCGCGCATCCGCCTCGAGGTTCACGCGGCCCCGCTCCAGCAGGCGGTCTATGGCCGCGTCCTTGAACAGGAAGTTGTTGACCCCCCCGGTGCTGTGGAACGTTCGGTACAGGAACCGGTCGGGATCCGGATCGCCGCCGCGAAGTTCAATCATGGTATCGAAGTCACGGGCGACCCACCGGTTTATGTAGGTTCCCCACTCGAGCGTCTCGAGCGTCGCGCTCACGCCGATCGCCCGGAGCTGCTCCTGGATAACCTGCGCCACCGCGATGCCTCCCTCGTAGGTCGGTGAGGTGACGATCCGGGTGGCGAACCCGGCCGGGTGACCGGCCTCGGCCAGCAGCGCCCGCGCGCGCGCAATGTTCTGGGTGTAGGACGGAAAGCGCGTCGTCGGCAACGCCCACGGCGTGGGGGCCGAAACCGGCCCGGAGACCGTCGCGTAACCGAACTCGGCGGTGTTTACGATCGCCTGCCTGTCAATCGCGAACGAGAACGCGTACCGCACCCTGGGGTCGGTGAAGGGCGGCCGGGAGGTGTTGAATGCGAAGATCCTCAGATTGATACCGGCCTTTTGCATCACGTTCAGCGCGGCCTCGCGCCTCGCTGCTGCGATCACCGGACCCTGGTTGATCGTGGCCATATCCAGCGCGCGCGTCCGGACACCGGCAAGCAGCGATGCCTGATCGGGTATGACCCGGATTATCAGCGTGTCGAAGTTGGGCAGGCCGCGGCGGAAGTAGTTGGGATTCTTCACGAGCCGCATGAAGTTGTCGGGCACCCATTCCGCGAGCATGAACGGTCCGGTACCGGCCACGTTCCGCTGCAGGTTGCCGTGCCGCAGGACGGCCGCCTTCTCGACGATCGAGAGGTTGGCCGACGCCAGGCCGGAAAGCAGCGATGCCAGCGGGAAGGTCATCTTGACCCGCACCGTGAAGCGATCCGGGGTGTCAATCTCCTTGATGACGTCAATGAATGACCGGCCGGGCGCCCGCGTCGCCGGATCCAGCACGCGGTCGAGGGTGAACTTGACGTCCTCGGAAGTCATCTCGGCACCGCTGTGGAACTTCACCCCGCGGCGCAGGCGGAAGATCGCGGTACGAGGGTCGGGGAATTCCCATGACTCGGCGAGATCCGGCTCGATCTCAAGCTTATCGTTGTAGCGGACCAGCTTGTTGTACAGGAAGTCAATGCGCCGGAACGAGGAAAACGCGGTCACCAGGTTGGGGTCCAGCCCCACGACCTCCTGGTCCACGCCGATTGTGAACGTCACACCTGCCGGGCCGGCGCGCACCGGCATGACGGGCAGCGCCAGCGCCACGACCACGAGCAATAACCACCAGCGTCCTTTCACTGTCGTTCCCTCCTTGGTTGGTACGTTTGTGACCTACCCTGCCTTTCCTCTCCTTCACCTCTCGCGGCGATCGGCCCCCGCGTCTTGCGATAGAGGAGCTCGGTAATGCCCCGCACCATGTAGTCGGGAATCGCTCCCACCCGCGCGTAGCCCAGCTTCTCGTAGAACGCCTGCGCCTCCAGGTTGAAGTCGGCAACCAGCAGCATAACGTTGGGGCCCTTCTTGAGTATCCGCTCCTCGGAGTACCGCATCAGGTCTCTACCCACGCCTCGCCCGCGCGCTTCCGGAGCCACGGCTATCCACTGGATGTAACCACTGTGACGGAAGGTGCCGGAGCGGTGAAACCAGATGAAACCCAGAATCCGCCCCCCTTCGGATACCACGGCCAGGTCCCCAATGTTACGCGCGGACACCCCGCCGCGCCGCTTCGCTGCCTGCGCCCGCCTCAGCACGCGCCTGGCGCGCTGCAGCGTCAGGCCGTAGCGTTGCCACAACTGTTCACCTGCGACGATCTGCGCACACGCCTCAACGTCGTCCGCCCGCATGCCGCGTACCTTGAGTGCCCCCATCAGAACTTCTTCTCCGCCACCGCATCCCGCGTCGCCCGCAGCGCCGCCAGCGTCTGCTCGTAGCGACGCAGCGCCACGGACATCGTGATGGCGTCCACCACGGCGAGCTGCGCCATGCGACTGGCGATCGCTGCACCGCGGATCCCTCCCTCGGAGGAGATCGTGTGCAGACGGATCTGTGCAACCTTGTCGATCGGTGACGGCCCGTACCGGGTTATGGCCACTGTCGTCGCCCCGGCCGCCCGCGCCACTCCCAGCGAGTGGACCGTGTCCCTGGTTGAACCGGAGTCCGAGATGCCGACCGCCACGTCGCCGCGCCGGAGCAGCGCGGCCGCGGCCGCCTGCACGTGCGGGTCCACGAACGCCTGGGCGTCAATGCCGATGCGCAGGAACTTCTGCTGCGCGTCCATCGCGACGATTCCCGACGCGCCCACCCCGTAGAAGTCCACCCGCCGTGCCGCGGTGATCGCCTCGACCGCGCTCTCAAGCGCCCTGTCGTCCAGCACATCCAGGGTCTCCTCGAGGGCACGGATTGAGATCCCGAACACCTTGCGCTTGACGGTGGGACTGTCGTCGTCCGGCTCGATCTCCTCGTAGATCTGCCGCGGCGGGAGCACCAAGTCGGCCGCCAGCCGAATGCGCAGGTCCTGATATCCGCGGCACCCTATGCGCCGGCACAGGCGCACGACCGTGGCCTCGCTCACGCGGGCCCGGCCTGCTACCAGCGTGATTGAGGAATCCAGGACCTGACGAGGGTGCCGCAGGATGTAGGTGGCCAACCGGCGTTCCGCGTCGGCGAGGCGTGGCCGGAGCTCACGGAGCCGGGTCAGGTTTCCGATGCCGGCGGGGCGCACGGGAGGCATCGGAATCCTGTTCCCGGCGAGCCCGAAGATATCCTTCTTTCGGGATACGGGGAAGGTGAAGGATTTCTTCACACCCGCCGGCCGGTCCCCGGAGGCGAAACGGCGGCGGCAGCGAATCTCCTGGGTGCCGTGGGACGGGTCCACGCGGGCGTCGCGCTGGTCGCCGCGGCGGCCCTGCTGCTGCAGATCGCCCTCACCCGGATCTTCGCCGTGGTGCAGTGGCACCACTTCGCCTTCATGGCCGTGGGGCTGGGCCTGTTGGGCTTCGGGGCCAGCGGGACCCTTCTGGCCGTTGCCCCAGGCCTGCGGCGGGCGCCGGTGCGCACCGCGGCGTGGGGTGCGCTGCTCGTGCTGCCCGCCACCGTCCTGGCCCTGCTCGCTGTCGGTCTGGTGCCCTTCGACGCCTACCTGATGGCGCTGGAGCCGGTTCAATCACTGTATCTCGCCGT
>CAYLKW010000057.1:0-13505 GCA_964384245.1 uncultured bacterium | reverse complement strand
GTGGGCTATCGCGTCACAATGTTGACCAGGCGACCAGGAACCACGACCACATCGGCCATGGTCTTGCCTTCCAGGAACTGGCGGACGCGCGGGCTTGCCAGCGCCTTCTCTCGAGCCTCGGCATCGGTGATCTCGGCGGCCACCTGGACCCGGTCGCGCACGCGGCCGTCCACCTGCAACACCAGCGTGATCTGCCTAGCGGTCGCCTTGGCAAGATCGAAGGACGGCCAGGCCTGGGTATGCACGCTGTAGGAGCCTCCCAGGTGCTCGACCCAGAGCTCCTCGGAGGTATGCGGGCAGAGCGGCGCAAGCAGCAGCACCAGAGTTCGGAGCGCCTCGTTCCATAGCGGCGTGCCTGAGACCGGCGAGCTCCTGGCCCGCTGCAGGGTGTTGGTGTACTCCATCAACGCCGCGATCGCGGTGTTGAACTTGAACCCCTCCAACTGCTCAGTCACGCGCCTGATCGTGTTGTGCACCCAATACTCGAGTTCGGACGCTTCTACGAACTGAATCGCCGAACCTGAAGCCTCCCCAGCCGGCACGGTCACCAGTGCCCAGACCCGCGCCAGGAAGCGCCAGATCCCCTCAATGCCACGGCTGTTCCACGGACCGCCTTCGTCCCACGGTCCGATGAACATGAGGTAGGCGCGCAGCACGTCGGCGCCGTACCGGCGCACGAGGTCGTCGGGATTCACCACGTTTCCCCGAGACTTGCTCATCCGGTTGCCGTCGGGGCCGAGGATGATCCCTTGATTGAACAGCCGCCTCATCGGCTCGTCGAAGGACACCAGACCCAGGTCGCGCATCACCTTCGTCCAGAACCGGGTGTAGAGCAAGTGCATGACCGCATGCTCGATACCGCCGGTGTACTGGTCAACCGGCAACCAGTACGCTCCTTTCTGGGGATCGAAGGGAGCCTCGTCGTAGTCAGGGCTGAGGTACCGGTATTGGTACCATGACGAGTCAATGAACGTGTCCATGGTGTCGGTCTCTCGCCTGGCCGGCCTGCGGCAGCGCGGGCAGGCGACGTTGAGGAAACCTTCGTGATAGATCAGCGGGGACTCGCCCGTGGGCCGGAACTCGGCATCCTCTGGAAGAATCACCGGTAGGTGCTCGTAGGGCACCGGCACCGCCCCGCAGTCGTCGCAGTAGATGACCGGAATCGGGGTGCCCCAGTAGCGTTGACGGCTGATCAACCAGTCGTGGAGGCGGTATTGCACCTTCCGCTCGCCGACCCCGCGGGCGACCATCGCGTCTGCGATCCGATGCCAGCCTTCGGCCGAGGACAGGCCATCGAAGGGCCCGGAGTTCACCATCGTGCCCTCGTCCAGGTAGGCCTCGGACAACGGCCCGCCGTCCCATCCCGGCGGCGCCACGACCACCGGGATCGGCAGGTCGTACTTCCGGGCAAACTCGAAGTCGCGCGTGTCGTGCGCCGGAACGCCCTGGATCGCGCCGGTCCCGTAGGTCAGCAGGACGTAGTCGGCGATGAACACCGGCACGGCCTCGCCGCTCATCGGGTTATGTGCGTAGGCGCCAATGAAGACGCCGTCTTGCTCCCTTTCGGTCGAGAGCCGCTCGATGTCGGACTCACGCGCGGCCTTGAACTTGTAGGCCTCCACCGCGGCCCTGCGGTCGGGCGTGGTCAGGCGATCCACCAGCGGGTGCTCCGGCGCAAGCACGCAGAAGGTCATCCCGTATACGGTATCGGGCCTGGTCGTGAAGACCCGAAACTCCAGTCCGGGGTGATCCCTGAGCGGGATCGCGAACTCCACACCCCCGCTGCGACCGATCCAGTTGCTCTGCAGTGTGCGGACCCGCTCCGGCCACTCGATCTTCGAGAAGTCCAGCAGCTCCTCGGCGTAGGCCGTGATCTTCAGGAACCACTGCGCCAGGTTCTTCTTGACCACCGGCGTGCCGCACCGTTCGCACACCCGCTCGTCGCCGACCACCTGCTCGCGGGCAAGCGTGGTGTTGTCCTTCGGACACCAGTCCACCGGCGCCAGCGCCCTGTAGGCCAGGCCCCGATCGAGCATCTTGAGGAAGAACCACTGGTTCCACTTGTAGTACCTGGGGTCGCAGGTGACCACCTCGCGCGGCCAGTCCCACATCGCGCCCATGGACCGGAGCTGGCGCCGTATCACCTCGATGTTGCTCATCGTCCAGCGGTAGGGATGGATGCCACGCTCGATGGCCGCGTTCTCGGCTGGGAGCCCGAACGCGTCAAATCCCATCGGGAGCGTTACGTTGAAGCCCCGCATCCGCTTGTACCGCGCGGCGGCGTCCGAGGGCGCCATCGCGTACCAGTGCCCGATGTGGAGGTAGTCGCCCGACGGATAGGGGTACATCGTGAGGAAGTAGAACTTGGGCCTAGGACCGCCGTCAGGCGCGTGGTACAGGCTGTCCGCTTCCCATCGCGCCTGCCACTTGGCCTCAATGCTGGCGGGATCGTAGCGCATCGCGTTCTCCTTGGGCCTAGATGGCGTCCCGGACCTGCGTCAGCCAGCCGTGGGTGTCGGGCAGGCGGCCCGAGGTGATGCCGAAGAACCGGTCCTGCAGCCGCTCGGTCAGCGGGCCACGGCGGCCCGAGCCAACGGGCTGCCGGTCCACCGAGCGTATGGGCGTGATCTCGGCCGCGGTCCCCGTGAAGAAGGCTTCGTCCGCGACATAGAGCATCTCGCGTGGGATCGCCATCTCGCGTACCTCGATGCCGGCATCGCGACAAAGGGCCATGACCACGCCTCGGGTTATTCCCCCCAGGATCGAGGCGGCCAGCGGCGGAGTATAGACGGCGCCCTCCCGGACTAGGAACAGGTTCTCGCCGCTGCCCTCGCTCAGATAGCCCTGCACGTCCAGCGCGATGCCCTCCGCGTACCCGTTGTCCACCGCCTCCATGATGACGAACGCCGAGTTCACGTAGTTGCCACCGATCTTGCCCATCCCAGGCAGTGTATCCGGGGCAATGCGCCGCCAGGAGCTGATCATGACGTCCACGCCCTGCTCGATGGCTTCATCGCCCAGATAGCGGCCCCACTCAAAGGTTATGACCGCAACGTGCAGCGGGCACTTGCGGTGGTCCACGCTCAGGGACTCTACCCCACGGAAGACCACGGGCCTTACGTAGCAGTCTCCGTGGCCGTTGACCCTCACCGTCTCCAGGATCGCCCGGGTGAGATCACCGCCAGAGTAGGGAGGCGCCATGCGGAAGATCCGGCACGAGTCCAGGAGCCGCCGCACGTGCTGGTCCAGACAGAACACCGCTGGCCCGCCCGGGTTCTGGTAGGCGCGAATGCCCTCGAAGACGCTCGATCCGTAGTGGACCACGTGCGAGGCCACGTGGACACGAGCCTCGTCCCACGGAACCAGCGCCCCGTCCATCCATATCCGGCCAGATGCCTTCATTCCCCGCACCTCCAGAAATAGCAGCGCCGCCTTCCTCCATAGGGACGAAGACGGCCTCCGCGGTACCACCCCGGTTGACAGGCGCACGCGTGGTTGGTGGAGCAGGCGGGAATTGAACCCGCGACCTCCTCTACGCCAAAGAGGCGCTCTCCCCCTGAGCTACTGCCCCGCGCACCTGTCCGCTCAAGCCCCTATCGCGGGCAAACGGTGGGGACTACGGATCCGTCCTGGACCCCTCGTCTCCACGGCTCCCGGACGAGTTCGGCCGCCCCGCCGTTCGGGTCACACCCTCCCCCGAATCTCTCGTGCGCCTGGTGGCACCGGTAGGGCCGCTGCCTACTGCTTCCGGTCTTCGCCGCTATAGCAATCGGGCTCTCCGCCCGACAGCGCGATTATATAGGCCCATCAGAATGGGGTCAAGCCAACCACTCTTGAGCGGGCTAGAGCTTGTAGCCAAAGCGCCGGAGCAAATCCTTGCGCCAGGAGATCCCGGCGTCGTCCTCTACCCCGAGTGGCTTGAACCCATCCAGCACTCCCACAATCCCGCGCTGATCCCCTTCCTCGGCGACGATCGCTTGGAGAGGGTTCGCCGTGGCCGCGAAGAGACGCACTACCTCCGGACAGGCCTTGACCGCGTGCAGCACGTTGATCGGGTAGAACCCATCACCCAGCACGATCAGGAAGACGTGCCCGGCACCGATCGCCAGGATGTTCTTGACCGCGAGATCGACCAGCGCCGGATCGGTGCCGGTCTTCCGGACCAGGCGCTTGCCGCTGGCCTCCGAGAAGGCTAGACCGAACTTGATGCCCGGCACCGCGGTGACCAGGGCCTCGTGGAGGTCCTCCACGGTCTTGATGAAATGGGACTGGCCCAGGATGACGTTCAGGTTCTCGGGCTTCTCGATGGGTACGAGTTTGAGCTCCATGGGCACATTGTAGCCCAGGGTCCTGCCACCTGTGAACCCGCAAGCCCGGGGCTAGACAGAGGGGGGCGGCGCCTTGGGGCGTCCTGCCGCCTCAGGAGTCTGATGGCCCTCGGGGAACGCGGGCACCACCTGCGCCGGAGAACGGTGCGGGGGTCCGCTGAACAGGCTGCGCTTGAGGAGTTGGATGGCCAGCGCCGGGTCCACGCCCTTGGGACAAGCCTCGCTGCACGCCCCGGCCAGATGGCAGCCGAAGACGCCGTGCGAAGCGTCCACCACGCCAGCGCGTTCCGCCAGGCCCTCGTCGCGGCTGTCCGCCACGTACCGGTAGACCTGACCCAGCGCCTGCGGGCCCAGGAACTGCTCTTTCGTGGCCGCGGTAGGACAGGCAGCCAGGCAGAGGCTGCACTTCAGGCAGTAGGTGAACTGCACGTAACGTGCCAGTTCCTCCGGAGTCTGCTGGTACTCACGCGTCGGAGATTCCATCTCCGACGTATCGCGTCGCATGAGATAGGGAAGCACGGCCCTATGCCTGCTGAAAGTCAGGGCCAGATCGGGCACCAGGTCCTTGATCGCGTCGTGGTTGGGCAGCGGCGCCACCTCGACAACGGACCCAAGTTCGCTGACCTGGGTGTTGCAGGCCAGGCGGGGCTTCCCGTTGATGAACATCCCGCACGAGCCGCAGACGCCCATCCGGCATGAACACCGGAACGCCAGCGACCCGTCCTGCTCCTCCTTTATCGCGAACAGCGCGTCCAGCACGGTCATGCCCGGCAGGATCTTCACCTTCCATTCCTGAGCGCGCGCTTCTTTGTCCCGATCAGGATCATAGCGCGACACCCTCAGCGTCAGAATTCCACCCTCGGTACCATCGGTCAGCTTCGTCATCTCCCGCTACCCCTCAGAGGCGCGCGGCCTGCGCTGCCACCGCCACGCCGTACACAAGCACTGCTAGTCCAAAGATCACCACGCCCGCGTTGATGAACCGCACTGCCTTCGGGGTGCCCCAGATCTCCCCCAGGATGCCCCTGAGGCCGTAGAGACCGTGGTAGAGGGCGAAACCCAGCAGCAGGACGTACATGACCGCGCCCGCCGCGCCCCGTCCGCGCTCGGCCACCGAGGAGAAGGACAGCACGGGCTCCCTGACCCACCCGAGAGGGGCAAGGATGCTAGCGTAGTGCATCACCCCCATGTGCAGGGAAAGGAGCACGAGCAAGCCCGCACCGCAGATTAGGTGGAGCGCCCACAGTCTTGATTCCCTCACGGCTCTTCCTCCCCCACCTACTTGGTCAGCAGATTCCACACCCCGAACGCGAGAAACGCCCCGGCCAGAACCATCAACGCCACCGTCATCCTGCGCTGGCGGTGCAGCGCCACCGGATAGGGATAGACCGGGTGAGCGGGCTTGCCGAGCGCGCAGCCCAGATGGCCGAACAGCAGCCGGAAACCGTTGAAGGCGTGAAATACGAAGGCGGCGAGGATCAGTATCTCGCCGGCGACAAAGACCGGGCGCGACAGAACGGCCATCGTTTGCTGCCATACTTCCGGTCCTTGCAGTCTACGACCGGTAACCCAGACGTGCAGCGGCAAGTACAGTATCAACCCCAGCCCGGAAAGGCGATGTAGGATATACAGGTACCTTTCCGCTGGGTACTGGCCAGCGTAGACCCAACCCCGCAGGCCGAGCCGCATGCTCAACCGGGGCGGGACGCTGGCCTGCGCCGGGACCTTCACTTGAGTTGCCATGGTTCCACCCTACCTGATAGACGACATCAGTACTTGCGTTCCACGGGCTTCCAGGTCGTGATCGCAACCGGGGTGTAGGCGAACTGCGGCCCGGTCTCGCTGTACGTCGCCTGCGTGTGTGCCAGATGCCGCTCGTCGTCGCGGTCAGGGTAGTCCCGGCGTGCGTGGCCTCCCCTCGACTCCTTCCGCTCGAGCGCCCCCATTATGACCAACTCCGCCAGGTCCAACAGGTTCTGAACCTCGACGGCAGCAGTAAGGTCCGTGTTGTACACCCAGCTCCGGTCGTCCAGGTGGATGCGGCTCATACGGTCGCGCAGCTCTCGCACCTCGCCGAGCGCATCCGCCAGGCCCTGCGCGTCGCGGTAGACACCTACCTTCTCGTCCATCAGATGCCGCAGGCGCGCCCGGATCTGGTGGTGATTCTCCGGCCCGCGCGCCGCCAGCAGGCCTGCCAGCCGGGCATGCTCCTCCGCGGCCTCGGAGAGCGGCGGATCGGGCAGGGCTCGCTCCCTGCTGGCCCACCGGGCGGCCTCTCGGCCGGTGATGGCGCCCCACACCAGGCATTCCGCGGTGGAGTTCGTTCCCAGCCGGTTGGCCCCATGCAACGACATGCAGGCTGCCTCGCCGGCAGCCCAGATGCCTGCCACCGGCGTCTGGCCGTTGATGTCGGCGGAGATGCCTCCCATCGAGTAGTGGGCCGCCGGTCTCACCGGCAGCGGCCCGTCAATGGGATCAATACCGTTGAACTTGATGGCCACCTCGCGTATCAGGGGCAACCTCTCGACGATGCGGTCGCGCCCCAGGTGGGTTAGGTCCAACTCCACATACTCCAGGCCGCTGGAATGGACGAAGCCCCGGCCGGCCTCGATCTCGGTCATCTCGGCCCTCGAGATGATGTCGCGGGGGGCCAGTTCCATCATCTTGGCGGCGTAGTCCTCCAGGAAACGGCGCCGGTCGCGGTTCATCAGGTGGCCACCCTCACCCCTGGCAGCCTCGGTGATCAGAATCCCCGAAGGTACAAGGCCGGTCGGGTGGAACTGCACGAACTCCATGTCCTTCAACGGGATCCCGGCCCGGTAGGCCATGATCATCCCGTCGCCGGTCACCGCGTGGGAGTACGTGGTGAAGCCGTACAGCCGGCAGCACCCCCCGGTGGCTATGATCAGGGCCTTGGCCCGCAGCAGGGCGAACTCGCCGGTCTTGAGGTCCCAGGCGGTCAGCCCGGCGAAGGCGCCGTCCTGCACGATCATGCGCGTCGCCATCCACTCTTCGTAGCGTGCGACGCTGCTGTATTGCTGTATCGTATCGTAGAGGGCCTGCATCTCGAAGAACCCGGTCTTGTCGGCGGCGAAGGTGGCCCTGGGGAAAGTGTGGCCGCCGAAGGCACGCTGGTCCAGCCGGCCGTCCTGCCGCCGGGACCACGGCGTCCCCCAGTGATCGAGGTGCAGGATCTCCCGTGGGGCCGCCTCGACAAACCGCATGACCACATCCTGGTCGGCGAGGAAATCGCTGCCCTTGACCGTGTCCCAGGCGTGCAGCTCCAGGCTGTCCCCTTCTTCGGGGTGCAGCACGGCGCCGGTGCCGCCCTCGGCGCACACTGAGTGGGCGCGCATGAGCTGCCCTTTCGAGAGAATCGCCAGGTCCAGGTCGCCGCGCGAGGCGCGCAGGACCTCGAGGGCCGCGCGAAGGCCGGCCAGTCCGCTTCCCAGGATCAGAACGTCATGGGTGTAGGTCTGCACGCGTTGCCTCCAGTTCCTGCGTCTGGTCCTTTCATTGGGAGCCGAGGCGGTGATCCTTGCCCCAGACACCCGCCTCTCCTCCTGCCATCCGCACAGCGTGAGGGAGAACCGGCAGCAGGACTTCCAGCCACTCCCGCACCGCCGCAGGGCTTCCTGGGAGGTTGATCACAAGGGTTCGGCCGCGGATCCCGGCCACGGCTCGCGAAAGCATCGCCAGCGGCGTGCGGTCCAGGGTGCGGATACGCGCGGCCTCCACCAGTCCGGGCGCCATCCGGTCGCACACCGCGAGCGTGGCCTCGGGCGTGACGTCCCGGGGTGAGAACCCGCTGCCTCCGGTGGTCAGAACCAGCGCTACCCTGTCCTCGTCAGCGTACCGCACTAAGGCGCTGCGGATGGCCTCCCGATCGTCCTCAAGGATCTCTCGCCGCACCACCATGGCTCCCAGGGCAGCCAGCGCAGATGCAATCACCTCTCCGCTGGTGTCGGCACCCTGGCCGCGTGCGACCGTATCGGAGAGGGTCAGGATAGCCACAGAAACTCCTTCCAGCGGCGCCCTGGACTGAGAAGGGATGTGGCCCCTAGGTTCGGTCACGGCTCCTCACCGGGACGGCGGTACGTGCCGCTGCGCCCGCCCCGCTTGTGCACCAGGCGCACGCGCTCAATCGTCATCCCGCGGTCAACGGCCTTGCACATGTCGTAGACCGTGAGGGCCGCCCCCACTACCGCGGTCAGGGCCTCCATCTCCACGCCGGTGGGTCCGGTCGAGCGGACCGTTGCCTCTATTGCCACAATGCCCCTGGAGGCATCCGGCACCGCACGCACCTGTACGTCGGTGAGCGCTATCGGATGGCAGAGCGGGATCAGATCCGAGGTGCGCTTGGCAGCCATGACGCCGGCCACCTGCGCCAGCCCCAGCACGTCGCCCTTTGCCACGCGGTTGGCCCGAATGAGATCGAGGGTCGCCGGCAGCATCCGAACTTCGCCGCGCGCCACGGCTCCGCGGGCGGTGGCTGGTTTGGTGGAAACGTCCACCATGCGGGCGCGGCCGGCCCGGTCCACGTGCGTGAGCGTGCGCTTCCGGGAGGGGGCGCTCATGTCAGAAGCCGGACCTCAACCTCCTCGCCCTCATCCAGGCCCATCTCGCCAGGAGGGACGACGACGATCCCGTGCGCGCGCGCCATGGAAGTAAGGATCTGAGATCCGGCAGGCAGGGGGACCGCCCAGATTCCGTCCGGCCGCGACTCCAGCCTGACGCGCCGGTGGTCCTCCCTTACCCGTGCCGCGGACAGGGCTCCGGTAAGCCGCGCCCGCACAAGATCCCACGGCCTCGACCCGGCATCCATCCCCAGCATCGCTTCCAGCACCGGACGCGCAAACAGATCAAAGATGACGAGCGCCGAAACCGGGTTGCCGGGCAGGCCGATAATCGGCACGGTTCCGGATGCGGCCAGCACCGTGGGCTTGCCAGGCCGCACCGCGATGCCGTGCACCACGATCCCCGGAGGGCCGAGCGCGGCTATGGCCTCCACTGCCAGGTCTTGCTCCCCTACCGATGAGCCACCGGAAACCAGCAGCATTTCGTGATCGTTCAGCGCCCGCCGCAGCGCTGCCTCGATCGCCGGGCGATCATCGCTCACGATGCCGCAGACCGTGGGTGCGCCGCCGGCTGCTTCCACTGCTCCGGCCAGTGCCACCGAGTTCATGTCGCGCACGCGGCCCGGCGTCAGGGGAGATCCGGCCGGCACCAACTCGTCGCCGGTGGCCAGTATCGCCACGCGCGGTGGCAGAAAGACCCTAACTGATTCCAGGCCCTGGCCAGCCAGCAGCCCCAGGTCGGCTGGACGCAGCCGCCACCCGCGACGCAGCACAAGTTCGCCTGCGCGGATGTCGGCCCCGCGCGCCACCACGTTTTCCCCGGTGAACACGGGGTGCGATACGAGCAGACCCTCCCCCTCAACCGCCGCGTGCTCCTGCATGACCACCGCGTCGGCGCCCTCAGGTAGCATCCCTCCGGTTGGAATCCGTACGGCGCCGCCGCGGGGCACCCGGACGCCCGCCGCGACGCCCATTTGAACCTCGCCGGCTGGCCGCAGGCGCACCGGCCGCCCTGGAGACGCTGCGGCCAGGCCGGAAGCGCGCACCGCCCATCCGTCCATGGTGGAACGGTCGAAGGACGGCAGATCCGTGGAGGCAACCGCATCCTCCGCCAGCACACGGCCAAGCGCGGCGCGCAGGGGCACGCGCTCGGTACCGCGCGGGCCGGGCCGCAAAACTGCGGCGTACCGGGCGCGGGCATCGTCCGGCCCCATCAGCCGGGTGAACGCCTTCACGCGAGGCGTCAGATCAGGCCACCCCCACCGCGCTGGCCGCCCGCTTGAAGGCCTCGAGGGCGCGATCCAGATGCTCCCTGGTGTGCTCCGCGGTCACGATCGTGCGCACCCGCGCACGGCCCCGCGGCACGGTCGGAAACACGATCCCCACCGCGAACACGCCCTCCTCGAACAACCGGTCAGAGAGCCGGAGGGCGCGCATCTCGTCGCCGACGATGACGGGCGTGATAGGCGTCTCGCTTGCCCCGGTATCGAACCCCAGCCCACGCAGGCCCTCCTTGAAGTACCGGGCGTTCTCCCACAACCGGGCAATTAGTTCAGGGTTCTGCTGCACCAGCCGCACGCCGGCCAGGGACGAAGCGGCCACCGATGGTGGATGCGAGGTCGAGAAGAGCAGAGGCCGGGCCCTGTGCATCAGCAGATCCACAAGACCCCGGCTGCCGGCCACGTAGCCCCCGAGCCCCGCGAACGCCTTGGAGAGCGTGCCCACCTGGATGTGCACCCTGCCGTGCAGGTCGAAATGATCCACGGTCCCGCGGCCGCATCGTCCCAGCACGCCGCTGGCGTGGGCATCGTCCACCATCATGATGGCGCCGAACTCCTCGGCGGCTTCGACCAGCTCGCGCAGCGGCGCTATGTCGCCGTCCATGCTGAACACGCCGTCGGTAATGAGGAGCACCCGGCGGGCAGCGCGGCACTCGGCCAGCATGCGGCGCGCGGCCTCGGCGTCCCGGTGCGGAAAAACCTTCTTGTCAGCGCCCGAGAGCCGGCAGCCGTCAATGATGCTGGCATGGTTCAGCTCGTCGCTCACCACGACGTCCTCTCGACCCAGCAGCGCGGCAACGGTGCCGGCGTTGGCCGTGAAGCCTGATTGAAAGAGCAGCGCGGCCTCGGTGTGCTTGAAGGCGGCCAGTTCCGCTTCCAGTTGTTGGTGAATCGCCATGTTGCCCGCGATCGTTCGCACGGCGCCAGACCCCACGCCGGTGGTGGCGATGGCCTCCAGCGCCGCGGCCTTCAGGGCAGGATGGTTAGCCAGGCCCAGGTAGTTGTTGGACGCCAGGTTGATGAGCTCGCGGCCGTCATAACGCGCGATCGCGGCCTGGGCGCCTTCCAAGAGCCGGGGCCAGCGCCACAGCCCCTTCGCGCGCAGCTCTTGAAGCTCGCTGTCCACAAACACCAGGGGATTTGCTGGATCAGGACTCAATGGTCAGGATCACCTTCCCCGCTTCCCCGGACTCCAGCCGCTTGAACGCCTCTTCGAATCGTTCCAGCGGCAGGCGGTGGGTGATGATGGGCCTAATGTCCAACCCCTGCAGGAGCAGCGTGCTCATCTGTTCCCAGGTCTGCCACATCAGGCGGCCAAAGATACCTTGCAACCGAGCCTCCTTGAAGACCACCAGGTTGACCAGGTCCAGCTCGACCGGCGCTCCGGGCAGGCCCAGCAGCCCTACCCAACCGCCGCCACGCACCGACTGCAGCGCATCCCGGATGCCGGAGGGTTGGCCCGACATCTCCAAGGCCGCATCGGCGCCGCTGCCGCCGGTCCGTTCGCGCACGCGCTCGGGGACACCACCATCACGGGCGTCCAGCACCAGATCGGCGCCCATCTTGCGGGCCAGTGCCAGGCGGCTCTCCGTGACGTCGGACGCGATCACCAGCCCGGCGCCTGCCATCTTGCAGACGGGAATCGCCATCAGCCCTATGGGACCGCAGCCGGTGACGAGCACGGCCCGGCCGGCCAGCTCGGTTGCCATGGCCGTGTGGACCGCGTTGCCGAGTGGGTCCATGATCGCGGCCACATCGAACGGGATGGCCGGATCCAGCCGCCACGCGTTGCCGGCCGGCAACACCACGTAATCCGCGAATGCCCCATCGCGATCGATCCCGATAATCTCGAGCCGCTGGCAGATGTGCGGCTGGCCACCCAGGCAAAGGGCGCAGCGGCCACAGGCGACGTGGCACTCACCCGCCACCCGATCGCCTACCTTGACGGTGTTGACGCCCTCGCCGGTCGCCGCGACCGTGCCGCAGAACTCGTGCCCTATCGCGCGAGGAGTCCGGACGCGCGACTGCGCCCAAGGGTCCCACTTGTAGATGTGTAGGTCGGTCCCGCAGATTCCGGCCGCGGCAACCCGGATCAGCACATCGCCCGGACCAGGGGCCGGAGCCGGGAACTCAACGAGTTCGCAGCCGGGCCCGGGTGTCGTCTTGACCAACGCCCTCATCACTCAATGGCTTCGACACGGCGCGCGCTCGACTCCTGCGCGGAACGGAAGGAGCTTCCCCAATGACACGCCGAAGGGAACTGCGTGCCGTGGCCACGGCGCCCAAACGACCTTCACAGGAGGCCAAGATGCCGTTTCTGTTCCACCCGCTGACAGTCCACTTCCCCGTTGCCCTCTGGCTCACGAGCGCCCTGCTCGACCTGCTCTACGTGCGCCAGGGGGACCCCTTCCACTTCCGCGCTGCCCGTGTCCTCATAGGACTTGGGCTGCTGGGTGCTGCGGTCTCGATCGCCACCGGGTTCGCGGACGCGCTGCCGCTCGTAGCCAAGGGCGTGGGACAGGCGTTCGTGGACCTGCATCAGGTCCACCGGACCTTCGCCTTTCTCGCGACGCTGCTGTACGCCGTCAGCTTCCTTATCCGCTGGAGGCGACCGGGCGTGGGGCGCGCCGCAATAGCCGTGCTGATGGTGGTAGGTGCCGCGCTCATCGCGGCAACGGGGTGGCTTGGGGGCGAGCTCCGGCTGAAGATTTAGGGGGCCTCCAGGAAATCACGGGCAGCAGGCTCAAGTCTCCGGCCGCTGGCGCAAGGCGGCGTGCTGCACTGCCATCGGCGTGCATAACGTAAACTGCCAGATCCCCATTGCGAATCGAGAGAAATGCCAGCCGCTTGCCGTCGGCGCAGACCGTGTAGATCTGCATCTCCCCTGACGCGGAGGAGACGAAAGCGAGGGTGGAGAGCAGCGCGAGCGCGCAGAACGGCGTGGCTAACCCCCCAGGTAGGCCCGCCGGACCTCCTCGTTGGCCTGCAGGTCGGCCGCGGAGCCCTGGAGCACCACTTCGCCGGTCTGGAGCACGTACCCTCGATTCGCGACCGACAATGCCATGAAAGCGTTCTGCTCCACCAGCAGGATTGTCGTTCCCTGGGCGTTGATGTCCTTGATGGAGTCGTAGATAAGATCCACCAGCACCGGCGCCAATCCCATGGACGGCTCGTCCAACAGCAGGACCTTGGGGCGGGTCATGAGCCCCCGCCCAGTGGCCAGCATCTGCTGCTCTCCGCCTGAGAGGGTTCCTGCCACCTGGGTGCGGCGCTCTCTGAGGCGCGGGAACATCTCAAACACCCTTTCGAGATCCTCCTCG
>CAYLKW010000056.1:0-13588 GCA_964384245.1 uncultured bacterium | reverse complement strand
GCGCACTCGTAATGCGCAGGCCACGAGTTCGAATCTCGTCGCCGGCTCCAGATGAAATGCAGAAGTGGACGTGAACTTCAGGCTTCGCGCGTAGCGAGGAACGCTTCCGCGCGTTGCCGCGTGGGGATCGGGGCAACCGCGCCGAGCCCGGTTGCGGTGATAGCACCCACGGCGTTGGCGAAGAGGGCCGCGCGCTTCGGGGTAGCGCCGCGAAGCCACTCGACCAGGAAGGCCGCGGCGAACGCATCGCCCGCGCCCGTCGCATCCAGAACATCCACCTTCCATGCCGGGATCGTCACGGCGGCGCCCTCCGCGGAGACCACAGCGCAGCCGCCGGCTCCCATCTTCACGACGACCAGGCGTGGGCCCGCGCAGGCGAAGCGTAGGGCCACTTCCTCGACCGGCTCGTCACCGTACAGGTGGGCCGCGTCCTCGGTGCTTATGAAGACGACGTCGGCCCGGGGAACGACGCTCTCCACCGCCGCCCGCGCAACGGAAAGCGGCCACAGCTTGGGCCGGATGTTGGCGTCGTAGCTCACAAGTGCGCCGCCGGCCCTCGCCCGGTCGATCGCGGCGCCCACCGCGGCGCGGCTCGACTCTGAGATGGCCTGGGAGATCCCGCTCGTGTGAAAGAGCATTGCCCCGGCCAGGTATGCGGGATCCACGTCCTCAGGGCAGAGGCGGCTCGCAGCCGACCCGGCGCGGTAGTAGGTGAAGTCGTGCCCGCCTCCCTCCTTGAGCGAGATGAAGTAGACCGCGGTGAACCCCTCGGGTTCGACGACAACGCGCGAGGCATCCACGCCTTCCCTAAGCCACAGCTCGAGGAACGACCTGCCGAACTCGTCGCCACCGACCCTGGTCACATAACCGGCCGAGGCGCCCAGCCGGGCAGCGGCCACAATGAAGTTCGACGTGTCACCACCAAAGCCGCGGCGGAACGCGGTCGCCTCGCCGAGCCTGCCGCGCTCCTCGGCCGCGAACTCGACCATTGGCTCACCGAGGGCTACGATCTCCGGCAAACCATCCACCCCCAGATGCGCGAGGAGCGGCCTCTCGCGGCGCAGCTCCGGCTACACATGTCCCACCGGGCCCCCCTTTCCGGCCCAGCCCAACGCCTGCGAGATCCGCGTCGCAGCCTCCCGCACACGCGGGCCCAACTCCCGCCTGATCCGCTCCAGCGTGATGCTCTTCGTGGAGCCCGACAGGCTGATGGCGCCGGCCACTGCGCCCCGGTGGTCGAGGATCGCGGCACCCACGCACCGGATTCCCTCCTCGTTCTCCACGTTGTCGATGGCGTACCCCCGCGCGCGCGTGGCGGCGAGCTCGACCATCATCTGCTCGGGCTCTGTGATCGTCCTGGGGGTCCGGCGGGGCATGCCAACCGCGCGGAGGATTCCCCGCACAGTATCAGGAGGCATGCAGGCGAGCATGGCCTTGCCCAGCGACGTGCAGTGGGCAGGCATTATCCTCCCTATGGCCGAGGCCATTCGGAACGGCCCCGGCGGCTCAGCTTTCTCGATGTAGACGACCTGCCCCCGTTCTAGGACTCCCACGTGCACGGTCTGTCCGGTCTGATCGCGTAGATCGAGCACGTGCGGCCTGCTGGCGGCGCGCAACTCGGTCTGCTCAAGCCGCTGCGCCGCGAGCCAGAGGATGCGCGACCCTATCACGAATCCTCCGTCGGTCGCCGCCACGGCCCCGTGGCTGCCGAGCGTGCTCAGCAGGCGGTACACTGTGGGCCTGGGCA
Organism: uncultured bacterium; assembly: GCA_964384245.1. Classification (GTDB taxonomy): domain Bacteria; phylum Sysuimicrobiota; class Sysuimicrobiia; order Sysuimicrobiales; family Humicultoraceae; genus VGFA01. The sequence goes on along the minus strand of CAYLKW010000056.1, from coordinate 11,841 downwards.
GCGAGACCAGCGAACCGATCTCCTTCACCGTAAGGGGACGGCCTGCCCGCCCCATCGCCTCGAGGATCGCCATCGCACGCTCGATAGACTGGACGGAGTTGCGCGTCATCGCGTTACCTCACAGCGGCCGCGGGGCATCCATGCCGGCTTCGGCGGCGAGGCGCTCCGTCGCCTCGACCACGTGGTCCGGCAGCGGGATGCCGTTCCGCGAATAATCCAGCATCCTCAAGTGTTCTATCTCGCCGGGCAGGTAGACACGATCATACCCCTCGGCAGGAGGTAGGGACCTGACCTCCCTGATCAAGTTGTCCACGCGCGCCGCGAACTTCGCCTTCGGCCCGAAAGCCTCGACCGACAGCGCCAGCATGAGGTGGCCGACTCCCTGGGGGCGGTCTAGTTGCTCGTAGAGAGGCGCGATCGCCGGCCCTGAGAGGGCTCCGGTGAGCAACCCCGCGAGCACGTCAATCATGAGCGAGACTCCTGACCCCTTCGGACCCCCAAACGGCAACAGCGCCCCGCAGAGGGCCGCCGCGGGATCCGTCGTGGCTCGCCCCTTCGAGTCCAGCGCCCATCCGGACTCGATCTGCTCTCCGCGCGCCTCCGCTGCCTGGATCCGGCTGTGCGGGACGACGCTTGTGGCCATGTCCAGGACCAGCGGAGGCTCCTCCCCGGCGGGGACGCCGATCGCCAGGGGATTCGTGCCGAGGTACTTGGAGCGGGCCCCCCAGGGGGCGACCTGGGAGTCGGCGTTGCTGATCGCTACACCGACCATTCCACGGGCGACCGCCCGCATTGCCAGCCAGGCCAGCATGCCGCAGTGGTTGCTGTTGCGGACGCCGACGAAGCCGGCGCCGTGAGCGGCGGCGCGATCCGCGGCCAGATCCATCGCCCTCGCCGCCATCGCGATGCCGAACCCTGCTCCCGCATCTACCACGGCCGCGGGACCGGTGTCTGCGACCACGGACAGTGAGGCGTCGGCGTTGATCGAACCGGCCCGAAGCCGCGTGACGTAGATCCCCGCACGGAGCACGCCGTGCGTGTGTACGCCCCGGAGGTCGGCGGCGACGAGGCCTTCGGTGACGAGCCCGGCGTCCTCTGGCCGCGCGCCTGTCCGCTCGAGCGCTGAAGCCACGAACTCGTGGAGTGCTGATGCCGCATAGCGCCTGCTCATTCTGCCCGTATCCTCCTCAGCCATCCGCGCGCTCAATCCATCCACGTCCCGCCGTTCACGTCGAGGGTCTCGCCGGTTATGAACCCCGCCTCGTTTGACGCGAGGAACGCCACCGCCGCGGCCACCTCATCTACTGAGCCCAACCTGCCCAGCGGGATGCCCGCCAGGATAGCCGCGCGCTTCTCTGCCGGCCACTCGGCGCTCATCTCGGTCTCGACTGCGTGCGGGGCCACGGCGTTGACCGTGATGCCCGCCGGAGCCAGCTCGCGGGCGAGCGACTTGGTGAGCGCGATGACGCCCGCCTTGGACGGCCCGTAGCCCGGGGCCGAGGCGATGTCGCCCATCTTTCCGGCGATGGAGGTGATGTTGATTATCCTACCCCATCCAGCCTCCCGAAGGAGCGGCGCCGCGGCCTTGCAGCAGTAGAAGGCGCCCGTCAGGTTGACGGCGATCACGCGGTGCCAGTCGTCGAGGCTCATTGATTCCAGGCTTCCCCTGCGGATGATGCCGGCGTTGTTCACCAGGATCTCAAGGCCGCCGAGCTCACAGCGCGCGGTCTCGACCATGCGCACCACGGCGTCCCAGTCCGAAACGTCGGCGGCCGCGCCGACCGCGTGCAGGCCGCGCCCCCTGATTTCCTCCGCCGTCGCTTTGGCAGCCCTGGCGTCCACGTCGCTGGCGAGCACCGCTGCACCCTCGGAGGCCAGGCGCAGCGCGATCGCACGGCCGATTCCCCTACCCGCGCCGGTGACTATTGCCCGACGCTCCCTGAGCCTCACAACAGCCCCTTCCCGCTCGCCCCCGGCACGAGCAAGGACTTGATCGCGCGCCCCTCCGCCTGGGCCTCGAAAGCCTCCTGCCAGCGCTGTAGCGGAACCTCCATTGAGATAAGCGGCCGCGCCTTCACCCGGCCCGAGCCCAGCAGCCGAAGCCCGGTGATCCAACTGGTGTGCCGGCTGCTGAAGGAGAACTGCACCTCCAGCCCCTTGAACACGGCCACATCCCATGGAAACTGCACGGCAGGCCGGCCGGTAACACCTAGCACGCAGATCCTCCCGAGCCTGCGCACGAGGTGCGGCAGCAGCTCCACGGCCGCAGGGGAGCCCGAGGTCTCGATCGCGAGGTCGGCGCCCACGCCACCGGTCGCCGCCATCACCCGCTCCACGAGATCCTCCTCTGCGACGTTGACGACGGCGTCCGCTCCCGTCGCCGTCGCGACGGGGAGCCGCAGCGGAAGGTCGGCCGGCGTGCCGCCGACGACCATCGGCCCTGCGCCCGAAGCCCGCGCCACCTGGAGGCAGAGCAGGCCGATCGGCCCGGGCCCGGTGATCACCACGCTCTCACCGGCGCGCACCCCGGCGCGCTCCATCACCGCGTGGACGGCAATCGCCGTGGGCTCACTGAGCGCCGCCTCCTCGAGGCTCAGCCCATCCGGTATCCGATGCAGCAGCCCGGCGGGCATGACGACGTAGTCGGCGAAGGCGCCATCCCGACCGATGCCGGCGGCCCGCTTGTCCGGGCAGATGTGCCGATTGCCACTGCGGCACAGGAAGCAGTCGCCGCAGCTCCCGGTGCTGGTCTCGGAGACCACGCGGTCCCCGACGGCGTATCCCGTCACTCCCTCGCCGAGCGCGCTCACCGTTCCGGAGAACTCATGGCCCAGCACAACCGGCGGCCAGTAGGGATGCGCGTCGCGCCAGATGTGGAGGTCGCTCCCGCAGATCGCCGCTGCGCTGATCCGGATCTTCACCTCGCCGGGCCCAGGCGCTGGTTCCTCCACCTCGCGCAACTCCACGAGCCCCTTGCCGCGTCCGACCTTCACGACACCCAGCATTTGCAGCACCTCCGCTCCCTACTGCTTCACCGCGCCTGCGGTCAGCCCGGTAACCAGCCACTGCTGCATGAGCAGGTAGAGAACGATCCCCGGAAACCCTCCCAGAAGCGCGCCCGCCATCAACTCGGGCCAGGCGACGTAGAACTCCTGAACGGTCCGCGCGATCGCGAGCGTGACCGTCACCATCCCCTCGCTGTGCGTCAGGGTCGCTACCCACAGCAGGTCTCCCCATGCCAGCAGGAAGGCGAAGAGCATGGTGGCCACGATTCCCGGCCGCACCAGCGGCAGCACTATCCGAAAGAAGATCGCGAACCTGCCGCACCCGTCCACGGTCGCGGCCTCGTCGAGCTCGGTCGGGATCCCATCTATGAACCCCTTGAGCATCCAGGTGGCGAACGGCAGGCAGATCGTCAGGAAGGCGATGATGAGCCCTGTGCGGGTGTCGTAGAGACCTAGCTCCGAGAGAATCCGGAAGTAGGGCCCTACCACCAGGACCCCGGGAAGCATCTGCGTGGTGAGGACGAAGCCCATCAGGAGCCCTCGGCCGCGCAACGGGAAGCGCGAGAAGCCGTAACCCGCCAGCGCTCCCAGCAGGGTCGAGATCAGGGCGGTCGTGACCGAGATGATCGTGCTGTTGAGGAAGTAGGTCGCGTAGTTCTTCCTGACCCACATCGTGGTGTAGGCCTCGATCGTCGCGCGCTCCGGAAGCCAGATCACGGGGATGCGCAGCGCCTCGGTCTCCGACTTGAGCGAGGTCAGGATCATCCAGAGGAACGGGAAGAAGACGAAGACGCCCACCAGGGCGGCAAAGACGTACACGCCAAAGAGCACCAGCCGCGAGCGGCTGTACAGGATCGGCGAGTCGATCATCACAGACGATACCCCGTGTCCTTTACCTCACAGTTCCCGCGGCCCCGACGTCCGCTACTCCTGCCGGACGATCATCCTCACGTACGGAATCGACACGAGGAGCAGCAGCCCTGTCATGGCAATCGCCATCGCGGACGCGTACTCGAACTTGAAGAACTGGAAGTACTGCTTGAACACCTGCGTGGAGAGGACCTCGGTCATCGTGCCGGGCCCTCCGCCGGTCATCGCCTGCACGAGTCCGAACCGGCGGGTTTCCCAGATCGTGTCCAGGGCCAGGGCCACGATCATGACCCGCCTGAGCCCGGGCAGCGTCACGTGCCTGAATCGCTTCACCGTCCCGGCCCCATCTATGGCGGCCGCCTCGTACAGCTCCGTGGGAATGCTCTGGAGCCCCGCGAGGAAGATGATCATCACGAAGGGAAACCCGCGCCAGACGTTCGCCAGAATGACACTGGGCATGACGAGTTGCGGGTCTGTCAGCCACTCCATCGGGTTGGCGATGGCCCCGATGCGGAGCAGCGCATCGTTCAGTACCCCGTAGAGAGGGTTGAGTACCCACTTCCATACAATCCCTGCCACGACGTCGGGTACTACCCAGGGCAGGAGGGCCAGTATCCGGAATGCCGTCCTTCCCCACAGCGGCCGGTTCAGCGCTAGGGCTACGCTGAGTCCGAGGACGACGTGGAGCACGACGCTGGCGGCGACGAACAGGGCCGTCTGCCACACCACCTGGTGGAACAGGCCGTCGCGGAAGAGTGTGAGGTACTGGACCAGCGTCAGACCCGCTCCGGCCGAGCCGCGCGGGCTGAGGCTGAACCGGAGGCTGTGGTAGGCGGGATAGGCCAGGACAGCCACCAGCAGGATCAGTGTTGGGGCCACGAAGACGTACCCCATGTGCCGGTCGCGTAGTCGGGGGAGCCTGAACGGACGCTTCACCTTGTCACCCTTCGCTCAGCGCAGCCCATTGGACGCCCGGGGGGCCAGCGGTACCGGCCCCCCGGGGCTGTCACAGCACTGCGGTTCTGCGGCCTCGCGCTTCTTCCTACCGCGCCCCCAGGATCGAGTTCACGCGCGCGTGCGCGTCCGCCAGCGCCCGATCAGGGGTCTTCGCTCCGGTCATCGCCTCCTGGAGCGCGGTGGCAAACGCGTCGAAGATCTCGGGCCACTCCTTGATCAGCGGCTCCAAGCGGGCGTGCTTCGTCTGCTCCCAGATGACGCGGGAGAACTTGTCGGTCTTCACCATTGGGAGCGAGTTCACGTCCTTGCGGGACGAGATCACGCGGTTGTCGTAGAAGAACTTCTTCTCGATCTCCTTGCTGCCCAGGAACTTGATGAACTTCCATGCGGCCTCGGGATGCCGTGAGTGGGGGCTCATCAGCCATCCCGAGAGCCAGGCGGCGGTGATCTGCTTCTTGCCCACGGGCATCGGCGCCGCCTCCAGCGTCTCGGCGGCGTTCAGGCCCGGGTTGATGGCGTTGATGATTGGGTAGGACCAGCCGGAGCCAACCTTCATCGCGACGCGGCGGTGAGCCATCTGCGTGCGCACGTCGCCTGGGCCGAAGGTCGTCACGCCGGGGGGCACCACCTTGTGAACGGTGACCAGCTCTATGATGTAGTTGAACGCCTCGCGGAACTCCCGCGTGTCCATGGCGGAGCGGCGGTTGTCCGGGGTCAGGAAGTCCGCGCCGAAGCTCCAGACGACGGGCATGACGCGGAGCGGAAGGCCGGGGCCCTTCGCCGCCGGTATGCTGAAGCCCCACTGGTCGATTCGCCCGTCGCCGTCGGTATCGCGCGTCAGGCGCTTGGCGTAGTCGAGGAACTCCGCCCAGTTCTTAGGCGGCTTGTTGGGGTCGAGCCCGGCGGCCTTGAACATCTCGCGGTTGTAGATGATCACCAGGGACATGTAGTCCTGGGGAAGCGCCATCAGGCGGCCCCTGTGGGTCATCACCTTGATGGCGGCCGGGTCCCAGGCATCGATGAAGCCGGGCCTCTCCTTCTGCACGAACGGCGTCAGGTCCGCGGCGCAGCCCAGTTCGAAGAACATCGTGAGAGAGAAGTTGTGGAGCTTGACGACGTCGGGCATCCTGCGGGCCGCGCACTCGGCCTGATAGCGCGGCTCCTTCTCGGCGTATGAGATCGGCTCAGGGGTGACCCTGATGCCGGGGTTCTGGCTCTCAAAGACGTTGAGCGCCTCGCGGAGCGACTTACCCCAGACGGTCTCGACCAAGTGCCAGTTGGAGAATCGCAGGGTAACGATCTCCTGCGAGCGTGCGGGCGCCAGGAACGAGAACGCCAGCACGATGACCATGAGCGCGCCAAACGTTGCGGCCGTGCGTGCGCGTACCCTACGCATACCCACTCACCTCCAGATTGAGCGCTGGTTCACGCAGACCGTGTCGTTGTCCATGATGCGGACACAGTGTTCCTATTATGATACTGGCCCTGCGGGGTTTCTACGCTCCTCCCCCTCTTCCTGCTGCCCTTGCCTTTCGAGGGAAGCGAGGCAGCGTCTGCGGTGGATGGACTGCACGGCGAAGCTGATTCTAGAAGGAGAACCGGATGCTCGCGAGAGCCAGGACCTGTGTTGGTTCCGGTCCGACCAGCGTGATCAGGGCAGCGCTGTACGTCGCGTTTCCCGCGGTCCTGGTGACCTCCGCCATTGCCTGCCCCCGGTAGGCGTCAGGGTCGGAGAAGACGCGCGCCGTCCCCGAGACGGTGAAGTCTCCGCCGAAGCGACGCATGACCTGACCTGCCAACTGCAGGCGGGCCGGCCCACCGGCCGGCTGCAGCCGCGCCAGCGCGCCTTCCACCGACGCCGCGTATCCGGCCTCAACGGTCCACAGCCCGTCGGCGATGCTGCCGCTCACGCCTACGGCGTACCTCGTTTCGGACGGCGCGGTGAGCGCCCACACCTCGCCATACACCACCAGATTGTGGACCAGGCCACTCGCGCCAACCCCCAGCGCCGTGCGCCCCGCCCCGAACGCCAGGGCGTGAGCTTCGACCTCAAATGAGGTGAACGCGCGGCGCAGGCTCATGGAGGGTTGCAGGCTTCCGCCGTCCTCTAGTAGCGCCAGGCGCACGCGCGTGGCCTGATCGGGATACCAGTTGATCCGGGCTCCGAGCCGGCCCTGCCGCGTGCCAAGGACGTCCACTGCCTCGATCGAGAAGGGCAAGGTGAGCCGCGCCACCTCCAGGGGAATGCGTTCCACCCCGAGCCTGAGATCAAACCGGGGCCGGCGCCACTCCAAGTAGGCTTCGGTCAGTCCCCACGAATACTGCGTGGTCGAACCTGCCAGGATCCCTGGGTCGAGACGGAGGACCAACGCCGACGTGCCGTGCGACAGCCGCATGTCGAAATGGACCGCCGCGATCCACAGGGCGATAGCGGACGATCCCGCCAACAGCGTGCCGAACGCCGACAGTTCGAGCTCGGTGCGCGTCGTGATGCCCTGCGCGGCGTGGACCTCCCGCGCCGCCGGCCCGGTGATCGCCAGCGCGAGGACCAGAAGGAACACGGGGAACCGGCTACTCATGCGGCGACAAGGCGGCCATCCTCCAGGTGCACTATCCGGTCCACTCGCTCGAGCAGCCGCGGGTCGTGCGTGGCCACGACGAACGTCACGCCGTGCTCGCGGTTGAGTTGCCTCATCTCATCGATCAGCGCGCCGCCGGTGGCGCCGTCGAGGTTGGCGGTGGGCTCGTCGGCCAGGATGAGCCGCGGCTCCGCGGCCAGCGCGCGGGCCACCGCCACGCGCTGCTGCTGACCGCCCGAGAGTTGATTGGGCCGCCGTGCCTCGAGGCTGCTGATGCCGAGGGCCTGAAGCGCCTGCCGCGCCCGCTGCTCGCGGGACCTGCGTGGGAGGCCCCGGAGCTCCAGCACGAATGCCGCATTCTCCAGTGCCGTGAGGACGGGAATGAGGTTGTGGGACTGAAACACGAACCCGATCTTCTGCAGGCGCAACTGAGCAAGGGTGTTGTGGTCGAGGCGGTCGATGCGCTCGCCGTCCAACCACACCTCTCCTGCGGTGGGATGGTCGAGGCCGCCGATGAGGTTGAGCAGGGTGCTCTTTCCGCTGCCTGAGGGTCCGGCGATCGCCGTGAACTCACCGTGGGCGACGTCAAGGCCCACCTCGTGCAGCGCTGGCGTCTGCTGCCCGTCCAGCCGGTAGATCTTCGTCAGGCCTCTGACCCGCACCAGCGGTTCCATCGCCGTCCTCCTACGCCACGAATCGCATCGCTTCAACCGGTTCCAGCCGACCGGCAACCCGAGCCGGCCACAGGGCGGCGAGCACCCCTGTGCCCAGCGCAAGCGCCAGGATGATGGCGATCTCGGCCGGTTCGATGCTCGCGTACATCACCGTGGGCACGCCGACCTGCTGCATGAACTCGCCCAGCCCTGGATAGCTGAACCCGCGGGCCAGGCGGGCGAGGGTGGCCAGTCCCAGGGCCAGGCCGATTCCCGCTCCGGTCCCGCAGAGCAACAGGCTTTCCGCAAGCACCATGCGCATCACGCGCCCGCGGCGCGCGCCCAGCGCGATGACCACGCCGAACTCCCGCGTCCGCTCCACCACGCTGAGGTAGATCGTGTTTACAACGAGCAGCCCGGCCAACACGAAGAAGAGTCCTACGAAGAAGATGACCAGCGGCCGCATGAGCCGCTCCAGCGTGCTCAGCGCGGGGAATACCTCGCGCCATGTTTCCACCACTACCGCGGTGCCCAGCGCCTCCTGCAGGCGGGCGCGCAGCAGGAAGAGGGCGTCGTCGTCGGTTGTGCCGCGGAACCGAGGGAGGTGCAGCTCGAAGCGGGAGACCGCCCCTGGCGCGGCCAGCTCCTGAGCGGCGGGCAGCGACAGCACGCCGGTGCGCGCTTCCCTGGGCGGCTCTGGGAAGTGCAGGAGGCCTACGACGGTGTACGCCGACGCCCCGGCCCCCTCGGTTCCAGGCGCGTACGCGTAGACCGTGTCACCCAACCCAACGCGCAGAGTGCGCGCGAGGCCGCCGCCGAGCGCTATGCCGTCCGGCTCATCCGCTCCCGGGAGGCGGCCCTCGGCAAGGTAGCTCGCCGCGAATCGTGCGCGCAGTTTGGGCGGCTGGTTCAGCCCCACCAGCAGCACCCCGCGCGAGCGATCCTCACCTGAAAGTAGTGCCGGCACGTCGAGCGCAGCGGCCACCTCTGTCTCCGGGAGCGCCACCGCGATGCGCCGGCCCAGCGCGGCGGTGTTTGGTATCACGGCGTCGCGGAAGCTGCGCACATCGCGGTAGTTGTGGGTATGGATCTGGACGTGACCAACCGTCTCAGTCAGGCTCACGATCATCCCGTCGCGCGCCGCGCCAATCACCCCGAAGTACACCAGGCCTACCCATACCACAAAGGTGACCGCGATCACCGCGGCGAGACTGCGGCTCCGCTGCCGCCAGATGTTTCTCCACGCCAGGATCAGCACTACTCGCACCCCTGTTCCAGCGCCCGCTGCGTGAAGCAAGCGTCGGGCACCGGGATCCCGAAGCGGACCTCTGTGTACACTACGGTCGTGCGGTAGCCAGGGCGCAGCAGATCCTCCACGACGGTGCGGGTGGGGAACAGGCGTGTCCCAAACTTCGTGTGCGCGGAGAAGGCGATCCGCTTCACGGCCTGGGCGCGCTGGTCGTAGAGGAGCCATTCCAGCGGCGCAAACGTGCGCGCATCCGCCCGGATGACCACCTTGCCGTACGGGGTCGGTGCCCCCGGCTTGGGGAGCAGCTCCAGGTCGATGGTCGTACCGTCGTCACTCACGATGCGCGGCGTGTAGTCCTGTTCCGCGTCCCGGCCGCTGAGGTCGCTGTAAGAGATGTCCGAGCCGAGGAAACTCTCGCTGCGGCCGCTGGGTGGGAGGCGCAGCGTGCGCTTGAGCCGGGGATTGTAGATCCAGAGGTTGTCGCCGATCTTCAGGAACGCCTGGCCTGCCTCGCGGGATGGCGCCTTCACCTGAACTAGGCCGCGGTCCTGACCGTCCGTCCAGACGGCCAGTACGTACTCGGTCTGCCGATCCGGCCGCACGACCGTCAACGTGATAGTCGCCTTCCCGGTCCCACCGCGCTGGTTGTCCCCGATCGCGCGCAGCACGGCCTGAGGGTCGGCCGCGGCCGGCGCAACGGCCGCCGCCGCGAGAACCAGCGCCACACAGAAACCGAGCGTCTTCACCGGACCCTCCTCACTCCATGTGCATCGCCTGTGCCGGCTGCAGCCGCCGTATCCGCCGCGACGGGATGAGCACTGCGAGTAACGTTGCGACGACCACGGTAATCGAGGCGTACAGGGCGTAGGCCGGGCGCACCGCCGCGTAGACCTCTCCTCCGATGGCGAATGAGGCGAACGCTCCGCTGTAGGAGCCGAGCAGGTCGCCCAGCAAGTTGACGCGCGCAAGCGCGGCCACCGTCGCGTACCCTGCGGCCAGCCCGACCGCCCAGCCGATCCCCGTCGTGAACACCACCTCGAGCACGACGACGCGAGCGATACGGTTGGGCGCCAGGCCCAGCGCGGCAATCATGCCAAACTCTCTGGTGCGTTCGATGACGCTGACCACCGCGGTACTCGTCACCGCGGCGGCCGCGACCAGGGCGAAGATTAGGGCGATGGGCAGGGAACTGGCGCGACGCGCCTGTAAAGCACTCTGCGTAGCGCCGAGTATCTCGGAGAGCCCATAGGCGTGCAACCCTCTTGAGAGTAGCGGCTGGATCGTACGCGCGGTTGCGTCTTCCTGGCCTCGGGGCACATCGAGCGCGATGCCCGTGGCTGTGGTAACGCCGGTGAGCCTGCGGGCGTCATCGAGGTGGAGGAGTACGGCGCTGTCGTCCACGTACTGTACCCCGGTTGCCACCAGGCCGACGACGACGAGCCCCGCGGCCTGAGGCCCGGCGCGCGACGCGGTGTCGAGGACCGCCCGCTCTCCGACGCGGACATCAATGCGCCTGGCGAGCCCCCGGCCCAGGACGAGCTCGCCCGGCGCCTGCAGCATCCGCCCTTCCGCAACGTGGACGGGAACGGCGCTGACGGCGCGTTCTTCCGCAGGCCGCACGCCCCGCGCCAGCACGGACTGCGCCGTGTAGGCCGATCGGAGGAGGGCCGGGAACTCCAGGCGCAGAGCGGTGGAGCGGACGTGCGGGGCCCGTTGGAGGGTAGGAACAACGGCCAGGTCGGGCAGGGCGTGTTCAGGATCTGGATCATCCCGGTACGCGGTGGTCGTTACCAGGACCGGCGCCACCACAAACCGCGCCTGGGTCGTTAGGACCGAGGCGATGATGCCGTCGTTTATTCCCCAGAAGAATATGGTCCCGAACGCGGCATACGCGACGACCAGCACCAGGAGGATGGTGCGCCGGCGGTGTCGCCAAACGTTGCGCCAGGCGAGGCGGACGAGCGTGTTCACCGCCGACTTTCCTTCGTGCGGCTGCGGCGGGCTTCCCACTCTGCGAGCATGCGGTCGGTCGCCCTTGTGAAGACCTCCGCCCACTCTTTCAGCTCTTCCAGCCGCTTCCGGCCCGGATGGCCGAGAGCCAACTCGCCCATTGTCTGCTCTGCAAGATCGCGGTAGCGGCGGGCCTCCTTGAGGCGGATGGAAAGCGCGTGCTCCCAGGCGTGTGGTGAGAACACATAGTGCCCTGAGCGGTCTCCCGGAACCCGGATCCTCTCAACGACCCCGAGCGTGAGCAGTCCTCGGACGTCGGTAGACACGCTGCTCCGACTGATCCGCAGCGTGCGAGAGATGTCCTGCCCTGTGAGCGGCCGGTCGGCGACCAAGATCAGCCCAAAGATGCGCCCGGCCCCCCGCGGTAGCCCGTAGTTCTTCCACATGGAGCCCAGTGTTTCGATGAACCGCATGAGCTGTGCGCTTAGCTGGGGGGCGTGCGTACTCCGGGTGTGGGTGCCCATGGTCGTTCCCACCACCGATTGTTGAATGTTCGGGAATTTCTGTCAAGACCGAAT
>CAYLKW010000055.1:0-13841 GCA_964384245.1 uncultured bacterium | reverse complement strand
GTGTCCTTGGCGCCGAAGGCCACCCGCGCCACGTAGACGCTGCCGTAGGTCATCGCCATCATGGCCAGGTCCTTCTTGGCCATGGGCTTGCCCGCCGAGGCGAACTTGGCGACCGCCCCGCGCGGCGTGGCCTTGGACTGCTGGCCGCCGGTGTTGGAGTACACCTCGGTGTCCAGTACCAGGATGTTGACCTTGCGGCCCATGGACAGGACGTGATCCAGGCCGCCGTAGCCGATGTCGTAGGCCCAACCATCTCCGCCCACCACCCAGACGCTCTTGCGCACGAGGTAGTCGGCTATGACCTCCAGGCGGCGCGCGGCCGGCGTGCTCAGGCCAGCCAGCTTCCCGCGCATGAGCGCCACCCGACCGCGTTGGGCTGCGATTGCCTCCTCGCTGGACTGGTCGCTCTTCAAGATGGCATCGGCCAGGTCAGGGCCGACCTGCTGCGCCAGCGTCCGCACGAGGTCTTCCGCCTGCTCGGAAAGTGAGTCCAGGGCGAGGCGGAATCCGAAACCGAACTCGGCGTTGTCCTCGAACAGCGAGTTGGACCAGGTGGGGCCCCGGCCGTCGCGGTTCGTGGTGTAGGGCGTCGTCGGCAGGTTCCCTCCGTAGATGGACGAGCACCCGGTGGCGTTGGAGATCAGCAGGCGATCCCCGAAGAGCTGGGTGAGCAGCTTGACGTACGGCGTCTCGCCGCAGCCCGCACAGGCGCCCGAGTACTCGAACAGCGGCGTCAGGAACTGCGATCCCTTCACGTCCAGCTTGATCCGGGTGCGATCGGGTTCCGGCAGCGACAGGAAGAACGCCCAGTTCTCCCGCTCGGACTCCCGCAGCGGAATCTGAGGCGCCATGTTGATCGCCTTGTGCTTGGGGTTGGTCTTGTCCTTGACCGGGCAGACCATCACACACACACTGCAGCCGGTGCAGTCCTCCGGAGCAACCTGCAGCGTGTACTTGAACCCCTTCACCTCCTGGCTGCGGAAGCTGGTGGACTGGAAGGTGGGCGGCGCGTCCTTCAAGAGCTCTGGATCGTAATACTTGGCCCGGATCGTTGCGTGGGGACAAACAAGAACGCACTTGTTGCACTGGATGCAGATCTCGGCGTCCCACACCGGGATCTCCAGGGCGATGTTGCGCTTCTCCCACTGGGTCGTCCCCACCGGCCAGGTGCCATCCACGGGAAAGGCGCTGACCGGGAGCAGGTCGCCATTGTTGGCCGCTATCACCCCGATCACGCGCTGCACGAACTCCGGAGCGGCGGCAGAGATGGTGGGGGGAAGTGACTTGGCAGCCGTTACGCTCTCCGGCACCGTCACCTTGTGCAGGTTGGCAAGCGTCTCGTCCACAGCCTGCCAGTTGCGGCGGACAACCTCGTCGCCTTTCCTGCCGTAGGTCTTCTCGATGGACTCCTTGATCTTCTCGATAGCCTCGTCCCGCGGCAGCACGCCTGAGATCGCGAAGAAGCAAGTCTGCATGATCGCGTTAATGCGCCCGCCCATGCCGGTCTTGCGCGCCACTTCCACGGCGTCAATGGTGTAGAACGTCAGCCGCTTCTCCAGAATCTGCTCCTGCACCTCGCGGGCCAGATGGTCCCAGACCTCCTCGGGTCCGTAGGGCGCGTTGAGGAGGAAGACCGCACCAGGAGCCGCGTATCCCAGCACGTCGTATTTCTCCATCAGGACGAACTGGTGGCACGCCACGAAGCTCGCCCGCTTGACGAGGTAGGCAGACTGGATCGGCCTGGGGCCGAACCGCAGGTGCGAGATGGTGACCGCGCCCGACTTCTTGGAATCGTAGACGAAGTACCCCTGGGCGAAGTTGGGCGTCTCTTCCCCGATGATCTTGATCGAGTTCTTGTTGGCGCCCACGGTGCCGTCGGCGCCCAGACCGAAGAAGACCGCCCTGGAGACGTCGTCCGGCTCGGTGTCCAGGTCGCGATCGAAGGGCAGCGACAGACCCGTGACGTCGTCCGTGATGCCGACGGTGAAGCGGGGCTTGGGGCTGGCCGCGGCCATCTCGCCAAACACCGCGCAGACCATGGCCGGGGTGAACTCCTTGGACGCCAGGCCGTACCGCCCGCCTATCACCGTCGGGGGCGTGGTGAAGCGCGCAAGACCCTTGTCCTGGGCCTCCCGAAGAGCGGCGACCACGTCCACGTACAGCGGCTCTCCCGGTGCTCCGGGCTCCTTGGTCCGGTCCAGGACGGCGATCGCCCTGACCGAGGCCGGCAGGGCTGCGACGAAAGCCATGACGGAGAACGGCCTGTACAGGCGGACCTTGAGTACGCCAACCTTCTCCCCACGGGCCAGCAGCCACTCCACGGTCTCGTGGACGGTCTCGGCTCCCGAGCCCATCAGGACCACAACCCGGTCTGCGTCCGGATGGCCGACGTAGTCAAACAGGTGGTAGTGACGGCCCGTGAGCTCCCCGAACCGGTCCATGGTCTCCTGCACCACCCCGGGGCAGGCGGTGTAGAATCCGTTGGCCGCCTCCCGTGCCTGGAAGAAGGCATCGGGGTTCTGCGCGGTACCACGCAGCACCGGTCGGTCCGGCGTCATGGCGCGGCTGCGGTGAGCCTCGGTCAGGTCGGCGGGGAGCATTGCACGCAGGTCGTCATCGCTGAGCTGCTCGATCTTGGCCACCTCGTGCGAGGTGCGGAACCCGTCAAAGAAGTGCAGGAATGGCACGCGGGACTGCAGCGTCGCGGCCTGTGCGATCAGGGCGAAGTCGTGGACTTCCTGCACGGAGTTGGATGCCAGCAGGGCGAAGCCGGTCTGCCGGCAGGCCATGACGTCGGAGTGGTCGCCGAAGATCGAGAGCCCGTGCGTAGCCAGGGTTCGCGCGGAAACGTGCATCGCGAACGCGGTCAACTCGCCGGCGATCTTGTACATGTTGGGAATCATCAGCAGCAGTCCTTGGGAAGCGGTAAAGGTCGTGGTCAGGGCGCCTGCCTGCAGCGAGCCGTGCACGGCGCCGGCGGCCCCTCCCTCGGACTGCATCTCGACCACCAGGGGTACCCCGCCCCAGACGTTCGGCTTGCCCTGGGCCGACCACTCGTCCGAGAACTCCCCCATCGGCGAAGACGGCGTGATGGGGTAGATGGCGACAACCTCATTGGCGCGATACGCGGCTGAGGCAGCCGCCTCGTTCCCATCAACGGTGACAATCTGTCGCTGTGTGCTATTCGACATGCCACGACCTCCTCGCGCACCAGGCGATCCAAGTAAGCGCTGTTTCGCGGGTGATTGGGAGACGACCTTGGGGCATCTACCCGGCGGGAGCCGTCCCTACACCCAGGCTAGTTGGGACTGGCAGGTATCGGTATCCACCCAACACCCGATATGGCATAGGACACGTGGCGTAGTGGCTGAACTGGCTGGAGCGCCCGGAGGGAGTCGAACCCCCGACCTACTGGTCCGAAGCCAGCCGCTCTGTCCCCTGAGCTACGGGCGCGCCCCGCACCGAGTATAGCACAGGGCCGCCGAAAGGCAGAGCACAGGCGGTGCCGGCTAGGGCTGCCGCGCCAGCGCCGCCTCGACGGCCCGGAACCACTCCTGGGGGTCGGTCACCGCGCCTGGGAACTTGCGTACTATGCGGCCAGAACCGTCAACGAAGAAGGTCTCCGGCACGCCGGTGAGGCCGTAGGCCCGGTAGACGGTGTTGTCCTTGTCGCGCACCGTCGGATATGTGGTCTTGGTCTCGTGCAGGAACCGGAGGGCCGCCGGCGTAAGGTCCTGCACGTTCACGCCGAGCACCATGACCCCGCGCTCCCTGTACCGCTGCCAGGTGGCCTCAAGGGCAGGTGCCTCTTCTCGGCACGGGATGCACCAGGATGACCAGAAGTTCAACACGACCACCCGGCCGCGGAGCGCGCCCAGGTCCAGGCTTCCCTCGGCGTCCAGGCGCGGGAGCACGAGCAGGGGTGCCACCGGGGTCTCCCCCCGTGCGAGCGCAACCGTAAGCGAGGCCGGCCGATTGGTACGGACGGTTGCGAAGACCAGCAGCCCGAGGAAGACCACGAGGCTGCCCAGCAGGACCGCCTGGTGCCGCCGGCTGCCCATCGGTCCCACTCCTGTCTAGACGACAGGGTATCCGGCGGCCTGCAGGGCCTCGCGGAGGCGCGCCTCGTCCAGCGCCGTCGGATTGAACTCTACCAGCACCTTCTTCGTTACAGCGCTGGCCTCGACCTTCGCCACGCCGGGGAGTTGTGCCAGCACCTTGGTCACGGTGCTTACGCAGCCATCACAGTGGATCTTGGGAACGTCGAAAGTCTTCGTGATCATTTCAGCCCCACTCCCTCCGTAGAGATGGTGCCTGCGGGCCGGTATCCCCGCAGCCGCAGGCTGTTGCTCACTACCGTTACCGAGCTGGCCGCCATTGCCAGCGCGGCCAGGACCGGGCTCAGCAACCTACCGGTAAAAGGGTACAGCACGCCGGCAGCCACCGGAATCAGGGCGACGTTGTAGGCGAACGCCCAAAACAGGTTCTGCCGGATCGTGCGCATCGTGCGACGACTGAGGGCAATCGCCGACAGCACCCCGCGCAGATCCTCGCCGATCAGCACAATGCCCGCGGACTCGATGGCCACGTCGGTCCCGGCACCGATGGCGATACCCAAGTCCGCGCGCGCCAGCGCGGGCGCGTCGTTGATCCCGTCTCCTACCATGGCCACCACGTGCCCTTCCCGCTGCAGCGCCTCGACATGCGCGGCCTTCTCGTCGGGCTTCACCTCGGACAGAACGCGGTCCACGCCCACCTGCTGCGCGATCGCCTCTGCGGTGCGCCAGTTGTCACCTGTGAGCATCACTACCAGAAGACCCATCCGATGGAGCGCGGCAACGACCTCCCTGCTGTGCGGCTTCAGGGTGTCGGCCACGCCAATCACACCGGCCGCCCGGCCGTCTACCGCTACCAGCATAGGCGTCTTGCCATCTGCGGCCAGGTCCTCGGCGCGCGCTGCAAGGGCTTCCGCCGCGATCCCGTGGCGGGCCATCAGGGCAGCGTTGCCGGCCAAGATCTGCCGCCCCTCGACCGTGGCCTCGACGCCCTGACCAGGCACGGCCTCGAACGCGACAGCGTCGCCAAGGGCGACCCCGCTGCCGCGCGCGCGGGCAACGATCGCCTCACCGATGGGATGCTCGCTCCCGCGCTCGGCCGTTCCCACCAGTCGCAGCACCGTTGTCTCGTCGAACCCTTCGGAGGGAAGGACGTCGGTTACCGCAGGTGTCCCGCGGGTGAGCGTACCCGTCTTGTCGAGGATCACCGCGGTGATGCGATGCGCGATCTCCAGAGCCTCGCCGCCCCTAATGAGAATCCCGGCCTCGGCGCCCCGCCCAGTCCCGACCATGATCGCAGTGGGGGTGGCCAGCCCGAGCGCGCATGGGCACGCGATAATCAGCACAGCCACGAAGTTGAGCAGGGCGTAGGTGAGCGCTGGCTTCGGTCCGAACGCCAGCCAGACCCCGGCGGTGACCAGCGCGATCGCGATCACCACCGGCACGAAGTACGCGGAGACCCTGTCGGCCAGGCGCTGGATCGGCGCCTTCGTGCCCTGGGCCTCCTCGACCAGCCGAATGATCTGCGCCAGCGCAGTGTCGCGCCCCACCTTCGTGGCGCGGAACCGGAAGGTTCCGGTCCGGTTGAGCGTCGCGCCTATCACCTCGGCCCCTGCGGCCTTCTCGACTGGCATGGACTCCCCGGTGATCATTGACTCGTCCACCGTTGAGAACCCCTCAAGCACGGTGCCGTCCACAGGGATCTTCTCGCCTGGGCGAACGACCACGACATCGCGCACGGCCACATCCTCGACGGGTATGTCCGCCTCGGAGCCATCCCGGATCACGCGCGCGGTCTTGGCCTGCAGCCTCATCAGGCGGCGGATCGCCTCGCTGGTGCGGCCCTTGGCCAGTGCCTCCAGGTACCGCCCGAGCAGGATAAAGACAATGATAATCGAGGCGGTTTCGTAGTAGACGGTGGGCTCGAGTCCGCCGCCCTTGAACCACTGCGGGAAGAAGGTCGCGGCGACGCTGTAGAGGTACGCCGCAGAAGTGCCCACCGCGATCAGGGTGTTCATGTCAGCGGTCCCATGCCGCGTTGCTGCCCACATCCCGCGGTAGAACCGCCAACCGGCCCAGAACTGCACCGGGGTAGCCAGCAGGAACTGCGCCACCCAGTTGTGCAGCAAGGCCGGTGCCCAAACGTGCACCCCCATGTGCGGCAGACTGCCCCAGAGAATGGGAAGACTCAGCAGGCCCGCGCCGACCAGGCTCACGCGCAGCGCGCGCTGTTCGCGCTCGCGGCGCTCGGCCTCGCGATCAACGGCGCCCTCCTCGGCGGCCAGGGGCTCGTAGCCCGCGTCACGCACGGCCCGCCTGAGCGCCTCCGGCGTGGCGACGCCGGGTACGAACTCGACCGTGGCCTGTTCCCGCGCCAGGTTCACCGAAGCATCCAGAACGCCCTCGGCCGCACGCAGAGCCACCTCAACCGTGTTCACGCAAGAAGCGCAGGACATCCCGGCAATGGGGATGACCAAACGCTCGCTCTGGACCTCGTAGCCGGCGCTGCGTACCGCGGCGACCAGGTCTGTCAGGCTGGCCTGCGCGGCGTCAAAAGCGACCGAGGCGCGCTCCGAGGCGAAGTTGACCTGCGCCGCGCTCACCCCGGCCGTCTTCAGAAGGCCCTCCTCCACCCTGGCCACGCACGAGGCGCACGACATCCCCTCGACCGGCAGTTCAATCCGCTTCGGCGCGGTGCGATCGTTCGCCATTACGATGTGTCGCTTCCGGACTAGAGCCTGCTCGACGTCTTGAAGACCTCGAGCAACTCGGTGATGGTGCGCTCACGTTCCCGCGCGTCGCTGGAGCGTATTGCGGTCGTTGCGCAGTGCTCCAGGTGGTCCTCGAGCATCATGGCGTTCACCCTGTCCAGGGCCCGCTGTACAGCCTGGACCTGCCGTATCACATCAATGCAGTAGGCGTCTTCCTCCACCATGCGCTCGACCCCGCGGACGTGCCCCGTGACGCTGCGAAGCCGCACCAGCACTTTCCGCCGCTTCTCGACCGACCCGTGCTTTGCTGCCGGAGTGACCGCCTTCACGGGCGTTCTCCTCTCTGTTCCTCTGCCCCCGTCGGCCCCCCCCCGGGGGGGAGGGGTACTGCGCTCAGCGTACGACGCCCGCGGCTGGGTGTCAACCTCGTCCCCCGCGGCGCCGAGGGCTCGAAGGTGACAAATTCCCTCCCCTGCGAGAGAATGGGAGAAGACCCCACGACTATGCGCAGGGAGCGTGGATCACCATGAGCCAGAACGTCCCCATCACCGTGGCGCACGGCGACGGCATCGGCCCGGAGATCATGGCCGCCACCCTTCAGGTACTGAGCGAGGCGGGCGCCCGGATAGACATAGAGACCATTGAGATAGGCGAGAAGGTCTATCTCCGCGGTCAGAGCAGCGGCATCGAGCCTGGCGCATGGGAGTCGCTTCGCCGTACGCAGGTGTTCCTCAAGGCCCCCATTACGACCCCCCAGGGCGGCGGCTACAAGAGTCTCAACGTGACCACGCGCAAGATGCTGGGCCTGTACGCCAACGTGCGGCCCACCGCGGCCTACCACCCCTTCGTGCACACCAAGCATCCCGGGATGGACATCGTGATCGTGCGCGAGAACGAGGAGGATCTTTACGCGGGGATCGAGCATCGCCAGACAGACGACGTCTATCAGGCCCTGAAGATCACCACCCGACCGGGGACCGAGAAGATAGTACGATACGCTTTCGAGTACGCGATCCGGCACAACCGCAACAAGGTCACCTGCTTCACGAAGGATAACATCCTGAAGATGTCCGACGGGCTGTTCCACAAGGTCTTCGACGAGATCGGTGCGCAGTATCCCACGCTGGAGAAGGAGCACTGGATCGTTGACATCGGCGCCGCCAAGCTGGCCGACACGCCCGAGGCGTTCGACGTAATCGTGCTTCCCAACATGTACGGCGACATCCTCTCGGACGTGGCTGCGCAGATAGCGGGATCGGTAGGACAGGCCGGTTCGGCCAACATCGGCGACCAGTGCGCCATGTTTGAGGCCATCCACGGATCGGCGCCGCGCCGCGCGGGTCAAAACGTGGCAAACCCCTCGGGCCTGCTGCTGGGAGCGGTGATGATGCTGGTTCACATTGGCCAGCCGGACGTGGCGGAGCGTGTGCACAACGCCTGGCTCCGTACAATCGAGGACGGAGTGCACACTTCCGACATCTACGCCGCGGGCGTTAGCCGCGAGAAGGTCGGCACCCGCGAGTTCGCCCGGGCGGTGGCCGGCCGGCTGGGTCAGGGACCTGAGCGGCTCAAGGCGGTCGGCTACCGGGCGGCGTCCAAGGAGACGATCGGGGCCGTCGCCACCTCGCGGTATCGCGCCAAGAAGGAGCTCGTGGGGGTGGACGTCTTCGTACACTGGCGGGGAGGATCGCCCGAACATCTGGGCGATCAGGTCGAAGCGCTCAGCGGAACCGACCTCAGGTTGAGCATGATAAGCAACCGCGGTGTCAAGGTGTATCCCGGCGGGTTCCCCGAGACCTTCTGCGTGGATCACTGGCGCTGTCGCTTCCTGTCGCGCACCGAAGGCAGGACCATCACGCACGGCCAGATAATCGCGCTGCTGCAGCGGATCGGCAACGCGGGGCTGGATTCCATAAAGACCGAGAACCTCTACACTTTCGACGGAGAGCCGGGGTACTCTCTCGGTCAGGGAGAGTAGGGCGGGGCGGCGATCAGGCGCCGCGCACCAGTCGCCACAGCTTCTCCGGCGCCAGCGGCATGTCCACGTGCCGGATTCCCAGCGGTGCCAGGGCGTCGGCGACCGCGTTGGCAACCGCGGGCGGGGTGCCGATGGTCCCGGCTTCCCCGATTCCCTTGGCGCCCAGGGGATTGAACGGCGAAGGGGTCTCCAGGAACTCGCTGGTCACGTCAACGACCTGGTGGGCCCGGAGCAACGGGTAGTCCGCGAACGTCGCCGTCAACGGCTGGCCCTCTGAATCATGGATCACCTGCTCGGCGAGGGCCTGCCCCAACCCTTGGGCGACGGCGCCGACTACCTGTCCTTCGGCCAGCAGCGGGTTGACTATTGTCCCAGCGTCGTCCACCGCAACCAGCCTGAGCACGCGCACGTGCCCGGTGATCCGGTCTACCTCCGCCACGGCCGCGTAGACCCCGAACGGAAAGACCGGTCCCACAAGGCGGAATGTCGCCGTTGCGTCGAGCCCCACCTCGATTTCGGGCGGAAGCCGCGTGGGCAGGTAGGCGGCCGCGGCTACCTGCTTCCATGAAATGGCGCGGCTGGGCGCGCCGCGGACGTGTAGCTGACCGCGCGACCACTCGATGTCGGCCTCGGCGGCCTCCAGCAGGTGGGCGGCAATCTGGCCTGCCTTCGCCTTCACCTTGCGCACCGCCACCATCACCGCCGAGCCTCCGATCGCCGTTGACCGGCTCCCGAACGTGCCCACCCCGCGTGGGACGATGGCGGTGTCGCCGTACTCGACGACGATGGCGCTGGGGTCCACGTGTAGCGCATCTGCGGCGATCTGCGCGAAGGTGGTCTCATGGCCCTGGCCGTGGGAGCACGATCCCGTGCGGACCACGACGCGTCCGTCAGGTCGGACGGAGCACGCACCGCTCTCCCAGAACTGGCTGCCGGCGCGCTCGACATAGAGCGCCAGGCCGATGCCAAGCAGCCTGCCCTCTGCGCGCGCCAGCCGCTGCCGCTCGCGCCACGCGTCGTACTCAAGCAGCTCGCAAGCCCGATCCAGCGCCCGGCCGTAGTTCCCGGAGTCGTAGACAAACCCCAGCGGCGTTCGGTAGGGGAAGCTCTCCGGGGGAATGAGGTTTCGCCGGCGGACCTCGACGGGATCCAGCCCCATCTCCCCGGCGACGAGGTCCATCATGCGCTCCACCAGGTAGGCGGCCTCGGGCCGGCCCGCCCCCCTGTACTGGCCGCCAGGCACCTTGTTCGTGCACGCTCCGACCAGCTTCACCGAGGCAGCAGGGATCGCGTAGGCGCCGGTCAGCAGCATGCCCGCGGTAACCGGCGACAGCGCCGTGGCAGGGTACAGGTACGCCCCGGCGTCCGAGATCAAGCTTGCGCGCACCCCCAGGATCCTGCCGGTGGCATCCACCGCCATCTCCATCTCGGCGCGCAAACCCCTGCCCTGGTAGGCGGCCAGGAAGTTCTCGCGCCGGTCCTCCACCCACCGGACGGGCCGCCCTGTCCGAATTGCCAGCCAGGCCGCCAGGGCGCCTTCGGGCGCCACGATGCCTTTGCTGCCGAAGGCGCCTCCGACATCCGGAACCACCAGTCGAATCCTATCTTCCGGCCGGCCGAGAATCTGGCTCAACTGCGCAAGCGGCCGGTAGGGATCCTGGGCTGAGCACCAGACCGTTAGCAGGTCGCTCCCCGGCTCATACGAGGCCAGAGTGCCCCTAGACTCGATCGGCGCTGCGATCAGGCGTGGGAGCTCGAACTTACCCGAAACCACCCGCGCCGCCGCCTGGAAGGCCCCTTCAATGTCGCCGCCTTCTCGCTCCCAACGCAGGACCACGTTCTCGCCCAGCTTCTCGTGCACCAGAACCGGGCTGCCCAGGGCCTCGGTGGGATCAACCAGTGTGGGAAGAAGATCGTACTCGACCTCCACCAGCTCAGCGGCGTCCATGGCCGCGGCGCGGCTGTCGGCGAGCACAGCGGCGACGGGTTCACCCACGTAGCGCGCTTTGCCGTCCGCAAGAAGCGGGTGCGGGACGTCGGCCGCCTTCGCACCCTCGATCACCCCAATCGGGTAGGCGCCGACGCTCCCGGCCAGGTCCGCTGCCGTGACCACGGACACCACGCCTGGCATGCGCAGAGCGGCCTCTGTGCGCACGGACAGCAGGCGGGCATGGGCGTGCGGGCTGCGCACCACCACCAGGTGGAGCATGCCGACCAGGGACATGTCTGCCAGGTACTCGGCCTGCCCACGCAGGAACCGCGGGTCCTCACGGCGCCGGAGCGGCCTGCCTACCCAGGGGTCCCCGTCGGTTGGGGTGGAACCGTACTGTCTAGCCACGCTGTTCAGGCCGCCACTCGCAGGCCTGCTCGACGAACACGGTCTCGTGCTTGCCCTTGGAGAAGTACTCCAGGAACACCAGCGGGCTGTCCTCTGCCGCAAACACCTTGTGGGGGTCCCCCTCGGCGAGCCAGACCACGGAGCCGGCGCGCACGGGGTGGTCCTTTCCCCCGAACGCAATGTGTCCGCGTCCCTCGAGCACCACGAAATAGTGCTCTGTTCCGCTGTGGTAGTGGAGCGGTGAGGTCCCTCCGGGCGCGTAGAAGAGCACGTCCACCAGCATCTCAGTGCCAGTCATTGCCGAGTTGAACAGCACTTTCTTGCGGCGGCGGTCGTGCTCGGAGGATAGATCCGGCACGTCATCCAGATGAAACACCTTCGATTCCGTGCCCGCGACCCCGGGTCCTATGGTGGTCTCAAACAGCTTCTGGTGGGGTACCGTGCTCACCGGTTTCTCCTCCTTGTGCTCCATGTTTCCCATCCCGCGGCGCCGCGCCTAGCCGGCGGTCGCAACGACGGGTTCAAACGGGACCGCATGAAGCGACTCGGCCCCTGAATTGGTCACGACCGTGAGCGCGCCGAGCTGCAGGCCCATGCGCTCATCGGGCGTTATGGGATTGGGTTGGATCACCACGGCCATGCCCTGCTCGAGACGCCGGCCCTCGGGTGCGGGACGGCTCTCGTCCCAGGGCCAGTACGCGCAGCAGGAACGGTCAATCAGCGGCGGCATGATGTCCACGCCATAGCCGTGGATCAGATCGTCATAGATCAGGTAGCCCTGCTCTCCGATCACGGCGGCAGCCCTGATGACGTCGCGCTCGGTGGCGCCGGGCCGGATGACCTCCGCCATCCGGTCGTATGCCGTGCGGGCGACGTCGAACATTCTACGCCATGCGGGCGTCGGATCGGATCCCACGAAGATGGGCCGGTGGATCTGGCCCGAGTACCCCCAGTAGGACGCGCTGATCTCCGTGATGATCACGTCCCCACGCCGGAGGATCCGCTCCGATGGATTCTGCGCGGGCAGGCACCCGTTGGGGTCGTCCATCGCCATCGAGCGCAGGAACGCGATGTGCGGCTGACCGCCCTCGGATCGGTAGGCGCCCTCGATGATTCCGAGCAGCGCGTACTCGCGCATGCCAGGACGGACCTGATCTCGAAGGGCCAGGATCGCCTGATCGGTAAACGCCGCGGCCCGGCGCAGCCAGGCGATCTCCTCCGCGGACTTGATCTCGCGAAGGCGGGTGAACTCGGCCGTAACGTCCAGGGGCTCAAGATCCGGAAGGAGCTGCCGCAGGGAGCCGTAGTGCTGGTAGGGCATGCCCATCCCGAACTTGTGGTTCACGCCCACGAGCCCTATCCGAGCGCCCCCCAGTCCCAGGGCCCGTAGCCGCGCCGCAACCGCCTCGGCCGGATTGTACCCGCCCCATTCGATGACCGGGACGTCGCTGACCTGCTTGGCGTTGGGCACGTGATTGGTCAGCCCGACGAACAGCGCCGGCTCGATCGACTCGTCCAGTGGGGCAACCAGGTAGTTGTGGTGCAGGTCAAGGTGGTTGGTCAACCAGAACCCGTTGGCCTGGTTGTGGCGGTTGACCCCTGAGTTGCCGAAGGCCAGCAGGCCCCCCAGGTCACGCCGCCGCATCAGGTCGCGTGCAAGCGCCCAGCGGCGCGCCATCTCACCGCCCGAGAATCTATCCCACATGCGCGAGCCTCTCCTTCATCCAGTCGGCCACCAGCGGCCTGTACTTGTACGGGATGTTGTTGCAGACGTGGTTCCCCTCATGATACATCACCAGCTCGGCGTTGGGCGCCTCGGCAGCGACCCGCTCGGCGTGCTGCCAGGGGATCAATCTATCGAGCTTGCCGAAGACAACCAGGAGCGGCTGGCTCAGTCGCGGCAACACGCCGGACAGGTCCAACCGCAGGGCGTTCGCGCGTGCCTCCTCGTCGGTATGCGATCCAGAGTGATGGGAAAACGCCTCCCGGGTCAAAGCCGGCAGATCAGGCCATGTCTCCCCAAAGTTGTACGGGCCGGCGATGGCCGCCACCGCTTTCAGGCGCGGCTCGAACGCGGCCGCTCTGGGCGCGTAGTACCCGCCGAGACTCACGCCCGCGGCTCCCACGCGGGTGAGGTCAACGTCGTCGCGCTTGGCCAGCGTGTCAAGGGCGGCCTTCACGGCCACCTCGTAGTCATGTCGGATGTGCGTGGTGAAGCCCGATTCGCCCTGTCCGGGTCCATCCAGCGAGAACGTCGCCATGCCGCGCGTAAGGAAGGCGGCCTCCCAGTTGAAGAACTCTTCCTTGGTCGAATCCAGCCCTGGGATCAAGAGCACCAGCGGCGGGAGTGGCACGCCCGGAGGTCGGCGCAGGTTGCCCACCAGGGTCGTGCCCTCGAAGGGAATCTCCACGCGCTCGGCCGCTGGATCGAGAAGCCGGTGCGCGGCGTAGATGCTCGCCACGGCCTTGTCGGTGGCCGCGCGATGCTTCTCAAGATCCACCAGCCAGACGAACTTCGCGAAGTGGTAGCACAGCGCGGCACGCACGTATGCTTCGCCGGCGCTCTGCGTCCGGCCACGGGCTTCCGCCTCGCGGGCCAGGCCGGCGTGCAGATCGCCCATTGCGCACCACGCGTCCAGCCACTCCGCCCAACGCTCGATCCGCGAGGTTGTACGCAGGAAGTCGTTGTAGTCCACGCCCTGGGCGACGAAGCGCGGAGCCCAGTTGGCAACCGCCGCGGCGACCTTCTCGTCAGCCAC
>CAYLKW010000054.1:0-13859 GCA_964384245.1 uncultured bacterium | reverse complement strand
GCCGGCTCACGCCGTCGGCGGTCGCGTTCACGAAGACCGGCGAGCGGCTGGTCGGCCAGATGGCCAAGCGGCAGGCGATCCTCAACCCCGAGAACACGGTCTACTCGATCAAGCGCTTCGTGGGGCGCCGGTACTCCGAGGTGGACTCCGAGCGCAGGATCGTGCCCTTCAAGGTTGAGGAAGGACAGAACAGCATGGCCGTCGTGCGCATCCCCGCCTCCGGCAAGACCTTCACGCCCGAGGAGATCTCCTCGATGATCCTCCAGAAGCTGAAGACCGACGCGGAGGCCTACCTCGGCGAGAAGATAACCGAGGCGGTCATCACCGTGCCGGCCTACTTCAACGACTCCCAGCGCACCGCGACCAAGCACGCCGGCGAGATCGCCGGTCTGAAGGTCCTGCGCATCATCAACGAGCCAACCGCCTCGTGCCTGGCCTACGGCCTCGACAAGAAGGGCGCCGAGACCGTCCTGGTCTTCGACCTGGGCGGCGGCACCTTCGACGTTTCCATCCTGGAGATCGGCGGCGGCGTCTTCGAGGTCAAGGCGACCTCCGGCGACATGCACCTCGGCGGCGACGACTGGGACGAGCGGATCGTGAACTGGCTGGCGGACGAGTTCCGGAAGCAGCAGGGCATAGACCTGAGGCAGGACCGCCAGGCGCTGCAGCGGCTGCGCGAGGCGGCCGAGCGCGCCAAGGTGGAACTCACCACGGTCGTTCAGACCACGATCAACCTGCCCTTCATCACCGCCGACGCCACCGGCCCCAAGCACCTCGACTACGTTCTCACCAGGGCCAAGTTCGAGGAGTTGACCGCCGATCTGGTCGAGCGCTGCATTGGGCCGTTCCGGCAGGCCATCTCCGACGCGCGGCTCGCGGAGAGCGACCTAAACGAGGTAATCCTGGTGGGCGGAGCGACCCGCATGCCCATGATCCAGGAACTGGTCCGCCGGCTCACAGGCAAGGAGCCCAACAGGGAGGTCCATCCCGACGAGGTTGTGGCGGTGGGCGCGGCGATCCAGGCCGGCGTGCTCGCGGGCGAGGTGCGCGACGTGGTGCTGCTCGACGTCACGCCGCTCACGTTGGGGGTCGAGACCCTGGGCAGCGTCATGACGCCCATGGTGACCCGCAACACGACGATTCCGACCCGCAAGACCGAAAGGTACACCACCGCTGCCGACGGGCAGACGCAGGTCGAGATCCACGTCCTGCAGGGCGAGCGCCAGATGGCCCGCGACAACCGTACGCTGGGCCGGTTTGTGCTGGACGGCATTCCGCCGGCGCCGCGCGGGGTGCCACAGATCGAGGTGACCTTTGATATAGACGCCAACGGCATCCTGCACGTGACCGCCAAAGACACCGCGACCAACCGCGAGCAGTCCATCAAGATCACCGGCACCTCGACGCTGGTCAAGGACGAGGTTGACAAGATGGTTAAGGAGGCGGAGCGCTTCGCCGCCGAGGACAAGGCCAAGCGCGAGGCCGCCGAGACGCGCAACCGAGGCGATTCGATCGCCTATCAGGTCGAGAAACTGTTGAAAGATTCCGGGGACAAGATCTCGTCCGAGGAGCGCGCGAAGGTGGAGAAAGCGCTCCTGGAGCTGCGCGAAGCGCTGAAGGGCGAGGATGTGGCGCGCATCTCGAGTGCGACGGAGGCGGTGCAGCAGGCTTCCTACAAGATGAGCGAGGAGATGTACAAGGCGACCGCGGGCGCCCCTGGTGGCGCCGCGCCCGGCGGGGAAGCGGCCAGCGGCCAGCCCCCCCATCCAGGGGAAGACGTGATTGACGCCGAGTACAAGCCGAGCCAGTAGGGAGCGGCGATGGGTGACGAGCGGACCATCAACGGGGAGACCAACGGGGAGCCGATCGCGGGGCCTGGGGCGCAAATGGATAGCGTGGAGGCGCTCCATGCCGAGGTCGCGCGCCTGAGCCATGAGGCAGAGCGCAACTGGCAGCAGTTTCTGCGCGCGGCCGCCGATCTAGAGAACTACCGTAAGCAGGCGGCCCGGCAGCGTGAGGAGGCGGTGGCTTCCACCCGGCGCGCCATGCTGGCCGTGATCCTGGGAGTGGCAGACACGCTGGAACGCGCCCTGGCGCATGCCGAGGGCGCGGGTGCGGCCGGGACGGTCGGGCCCGCAGAGGGCAACGCGGAGGCAGCGGCCATCGCTGACGGCATCCGTCTGGCACACCGGCAGGTACTCGACGTGCTCTCGAGGATGGGCGTGAGGCCGATGGAGGCGCTGGGCAAGGAGTTCGACCCGCGCCTCCACGACGCGGTAGAGGTTACATCCGCTGGCGGGGGCGCGCCTGCCGGCACCGTGGCCGCGGAGATCCAGCGCGGGTACATGCTGGGCGGCGAGGTCCTCCGCCCGGCTCGGGTGAGGGTGGCGCAATAGGGTGGAGTTCAAGGACTACTACAAGGTGCTCGGCGTCGAGCAGGGGGCTGACAAGAAGACGGTCAGCCGCGCCTTCCGGCGCCTAGCGCGCGAGTCGCACCCCGACGTCAACAAGCGCAAGGGCGCCGAAGACCGGTTCAAAGAGATAAACGAGGCGTACCAGGTTCTCGGCGATCCCGCCCGCCGGGCGCAGTACGACCAGATCTACGAAGCCTACAAGAGCGGCGGCGTGCACTGGCAGGACCTGTTCGGCCAGCCCACCGGGGGCCGCCCGACTCCGGG
Organism: uncultured bacterium; assembly: GCA_964384245.1. GTDB lineage: Bacteria > Sysuimicrobiota > Sysuimicrobiia > Sysuimicrobiales > Humicultoraceae > VGFA01. The sequence goes on along the minus strand of CAYLKW010000054.1, from coordinate 11,181 downwards.
CGGGGTCACGTTCACGGTGGGGGGAGGGTTCGAGGATCTCTTCGGCCGCGGCGGCGCCCCCGCCGGCGGATTCAGCGAGTTCTTCCAGCAACTGTTCGGCGGGTTCGGACAGGCGACGGGCCCATCCTACGGCACGGCAAGGCCCCGCCAGCGCCTGGAGGTTCCTGTCGAGATCACGCTTGGGGAAGCCTTCAGCGGCGCGCACCGGAGAATCGAGATGCCGGCCTCCGGCCAGTGCGTGGACGCCAAGATCCCGTGCGGGGTGCGGTCGGGCCAGACGGTGCGGCTGAGCGGCGCTGCCGGCGGAGCGGACCTCTACCTCAAGATCAAGGTTTCCCCCCACCGGCTCTTCGAGCGGAGCGACGACGATCTGACCGTGGCGCTGCCGATTACCATCAGTGAGGCGGCGCTGGGGGCGGAGATCCAGGTGCCGACGCTGGAGGGCGCCGTGACGATGCGCGTGCCACCCGAGACCCAGAACGGCCGGCGGTTCCGCCTGAAGGGCCTGGGCATGCCCCATGCGCGCGGTGGAGGCCGCGGCGACCTGTACGTGCAGGTGAACGTCGTGATGCCGAAGGGGCTCTCGGCCCGGGAGCGCGAGCTCTTCCAGGAACTGGGTGAGGCGCGCAGCGAGGATCCACGCAAAGGACTGATCTCGTAGGAGACGGACGGAGATGGCAATGCGATTCGACAAGCTAACGGAGAAGGCGCAGGAGGCGCTGATGGGGGCCCATCAGGCCGCTGCGACGCGTGGTCACCAGGCGTCCGACCCCGAACACCTGCTGCTGGCGCTCGCGGAACAGGCCGAAGGTGTGATCCCGCAGTTGCTGCTGCGCCTTGGGGCTGACCCCCGCGTCCTGCGCACCCGCCTCGTAGCCGATCTGGAGCGCAGGCCCCGCGTGGAGGGGGCCCCGTCCGCCGCCGGGATCGTCGTTTCGCCGCGCCTGGCGCGCGTGCTGGAGGCCGCGCAGCGCGAGGCCGACCGGCTCACCGATGAGTACGTCAGCACCGAGCACATGCTGCTGGGCCTGCTGGCCTCGCGCGACGGCGAGGCCTCCCGGCACCTCTCCGACCTGGGCATGACGCCGGAGGGGGTGTACAAGGCCCTCGGCGAGATCCGCGGGCAACAGCGCGTCACCGACCCCAATCCCGAGAGCAAGTACCAGGTGCTGGAGAAGTACGGGCGCGACCTGACGGCGCTTGCGGCGTCGGGCAAGCTCGACCCGGTGATCGGCCGCGACGACGAGGTCCGCCGCGTGATCCAGGTTCTCAGCCGCCGCACCAAGAACAACCCCGTGCTCATAGGCGATCCGGGTGTCGGCAAGACCGCCATCGCGGAGGGCCTGGCGCAGCGGATAGTGAAGGGCGACGTGCCCGAAGGACTCAAGTCCAGGCGCGTCGTGCAACTGGACATGGGCGCGTTGGTCGCCGGGACCAAGTACCGGGGCGAGTTCGAGGACCGCCTCAAGGCGGTGCTGCGCGAGATCGCCTCCGCGGAAGGCCAGATCATTCTCTTCATTGACGAGTTGCACACGGTGGTCGGCGCCGGCGCGGCCGAGGGAGCCATTGACGCGGCGAATCTCTTGAAGCCGATGCTGGCGCGCGGCGAGCTGCACGCGATCGGCGCCACCACCCTCGACGAGTACCGGAAGCACATCGAGAAGGACGCGGCGCTGGAGCGGCGTTTCCAGCCGGTGCTGGTGGCCGAGCCGTCGGTGGAGGACACAATCAGCATCCTGCGCGGCCTGAAGGAGCGCTACGAGGTCCATCACGGGGTTCGGATCACCGACCCCGCGGTCATCGCCGCCGCGACGCTCTCCGACCGGTACATCAGCGCGCGGTTCCTGCCCGACAAGGCGATAGACCTGATTGACGAGGCGGCCAGCCGGCTGCGCATGGAGATTGACAGCAAGCCTGCCGAGGTGGACGAGGTGGATCGGCGCGTAATGCAGCTCGAGATCGAGCGCGAGGCCCTGCGACGCGAGACCGACTCCGCCAGCGGGGAGCGCCTGCAGCGGATCGTGGAGGAGCTGGCGTCGTTGCGGGAGCGTTCGGACGCCCTGCGCGTGCAGTGGGAGCAGGAGAAGCAGGCGATCACCGCGATCCGCGAGACTAAGCAGCGGGTAGAGGAGGCCCGCCGCCAGATCGAGGACGCGGAGCGGCGCGCCGACCTGGAGACCGCCGCGCGGCTGCGGTACGGGACGGTGCCTGATCTGGAGCGCCAGATGCGGGACCAAGAGGAGCGCCTGCGGACGGTTCAGGCCGGCGGGCGGCTGCTCAACGAGGAGGTCACCCCTGACGAGGTGGCGGAGGTGGTCGCGCGCTGGACCGGCATTCCGGTGCAGCGGCTGCTGGAAGGCGAGATGGCCAAGCTGCTGCACCTCGAGGAGCGGCTGCACGAGCGGGTGATTGGTCAGGACGAGGCGGTGGGCGCCATCGCCGACGCGATCCGGCGCGCCAGGGCCGGCCTGAAGGATCCCCGCCGCCCCATTGGCACCTTCCTGTTCCTGGGCCCCACCGGCGTGGGCAAGACCGAGCTGGCGCGCGCCCTGGCCGAGCAGCTCTTTGACGACGAGGACGCCATGGTGCGCCTGGACATGTCGGAGTACCAGGAGCGGCACACCACCAGCCGGCTTGTCGGCGCGCCCCCGGGCTACGTGGGGTTCGAGGAGGGCGGGCATCTCACCGAGGCAGTCCGGCGGCGGCCCTACCGCGTGATTCTCTTCGACGAGATCGAGAAGGCGCACCCGGACGTGTTCAACATTCTGCTTCAAGTTATGGAGGACGGCCGGATGACCGACGGTCACGGCCGGACCGTGGACTTCAAGAACACGGTCATCATCATGACCAGCAACCTGGGCAGCAGGCACCTGCAAGGACTGGAGGCTCACGACGTTTCCTCGTACGAGATGGCCAGGGTACTCGTGCTGGGCGAGCTGCGCAAGGCGGTCCGTCCCGAGTTCCTGAACCGCTTGGACGAGATCATCGTGTTCCGCCCTCTTTCCGAGGAGCAGCTCGTGGAGATCGTCGGGCTGCAGGTCGGCGCGCTGGCCCGGCGGCTGGCCGCGCAGGGCATGGGCATCGAGGTGACCGAGGTGGCGAAAAGGCACCTGGCCAAGGAGGGGTACAGCCCGGACTTCGGCGCCCGCCCGCTCCGCCGCCTGATCCAACGTGAGATCGAGAACGTCGTCGCCCGCAAGATCCTCTCCGGAGAGCTGCGGGGGGGCGAAACCGTGCGGGTGGATTGCCAGGACGAGCGCTTGGTGTTTGCCGCGCTATAATTGGGCGACAACTGCTGGGAGGTGAGTGCCATCCTTGAGGTCACGGTTTTCGTCAGCGGCGGCGTGCTGCTCGCGCTGGAGATCATCGCCAGCCGGGTACTGGCGCCCTACTTCGGTAACTCGATCTATGTCTGGGGCAGCCTGATAGGCGTCTTCCTCACGGCGCTGAGCGTGGGGTATGCCGTGGGCGGCAGGATCGCCGACCGGTTCCCTTCACACGGCCTGTTCTCGGGGGTCGTCTTCCTGGCCGGACTGCTAACCGTCCCAATCCCGATTCTCGCAACCCCGGTGCTCGACGCAATCGCGCGCGCCGACCTGGGACCACAGCTCAACCCGCTCGTCGGATCCATGGCGCTGTTCGTGGTGCCCAGCATCGTGATGGGAATGGTATCACCGTTTGCGGTGCGGCTCCGCGCCCAGGCCGTGGCCACGGTGGGGCAGACGGCCGGCGCGCTCTACGCCATCAGCACGGTGGGCTCGATTACCGGGACGCTGGCGGCGTCGTTCGTGCTGATCAACTACTTCGGGGTACGCGCCATCATTCAGATTCTCGGGTTCACCCTGATGGCAATGGCCGTGATCGGCTGGCTGGGCGCACGGCGCCGGCTTGCCGCGGCGCTGGGCGCGGCGCTGGCAGTCCTGCTGGCCGCCGGCGTCACGAGGGCGTCGCCCGCTTCCTCTCCCACGCTGGTCTATGCCCGCGACACCGTCTACCACCGGGTTACCGTCTCCGACGAGGGCACGGTCCGTTATCTCAAGCTGGACAACTACTGGCAGAGCGCCCTCGACCGCGAACGGCCGCAGCGCACGGTGTTCGCCTACGCGGACTACATGCACCTGCCCCTGATCTTCGTGCCCCGGCCCTCGCACGCCGCGTTGATCGGGCTTGGCGGAGGCACGATCCCTGCCCGCTACGTGGCCGACTACCCTACGGTAACGATGGACGTGGCGGAGATAGACCCCGAGGTAGTGACGGTGGCGCGGCGCTTCTTCGGCGTGGCCGACAGCGACCGCCTGATCATGACCGCGCGCGACGGCAGGCTACACCTGCGCCTCGCGCAGGCGCGATTCGACATCGTCCTGACCGATGCCTACCTGATTGACACGATTCCTTTCCACCTGGCCACCCGCGAGTTCTTCGCCCTTGCCCGCTCCCGGCTTGCGCCCGGCGGCGTGGTTGCCTCCAACATCATCGGAGCCCTGGACGGCCCGAACAGCCGGTTGTTCCGGGCGATCTACAAGACCATCCGGGAGGTCTTTCCCACCGTCTATGTCTTCCCCGTGGATTTCGGGCGCTACGGCGCGCCGGGGTCGCTACGCAACATCATCGTGATCGCGACCGACGCGCCGGCGCTGCCGATCGAGGAGATCAGGCGACGCGCGCAGGCGCTCGTGGACGCGCATCTGGTGACCGTGGACCGGTTTCTGGGCGCGGCGGGTGATCTGTACGAGGTGGCCATCCCGACCGCCGACGTCCCGGTGCTATCCGACGACTTCGCTCCCATAGACGCGTTGATACCGACTCGATAGGCCCGGAGTTGGGCACAACCGTAGTGCGACGAGACGCCCGGGTTGCCGGACAGGAGGTCTTGGCGCCATGCCGGTGCTGAAGATCGTCCTGGGGGACGTCGTGCGCATGCGCAAGACCCATCCCTGCGGGAACGACCAGTGGGAAGTAGTGCGTCTTGGCGCTGACATAGGCGTTCGATGCCTGAAGTGCGGCCGGCGGGTGCTGATGCCGCGCGTGAAGTTCGAGCGCCGGGTCCGGACCTTCATCCGGCGCGGCCCCGGCATCGCCGAGGCCGGCCAGCCGGCGCCATGACGGCACAGGCCGCGAGGGGACAGATCGCGTGACGCGCTGGATCTTGAGGGCGGGGCCGTGGTTGGGGGCCGCATACCCGTGGGCGGTCGTGGCGGCCGCCGCCGCCGCGATGGCCGCGGCGCTGTCCACTGCGGTCTGGCCGCCGGCGCGCGAGTTGGCGCTCCTGTGCGTGGCAGGCACGGTCGCCAGCGCGCTGCGCGTACCGATGCCCGCGGGCGGCTACCGGACCCTGCGGCCCGCGGTGGCCGCTGCCGGCATAGGGCTCTTCGGTGCCCCCTCGGCCGCGGTTGCCATGGCGGTTGGCGCGGTGTTCGGGGACGGCGCCCTGCGCCAGCGCCCGCTGCGCGTCGTGCTGTTCAACTCCACGCAGGCGATCCTGGCCACGCTTGCGGCCGGGAGTGCCGCGGCCCTGGTTCAACCCGATTTCGCCCGATGGGCCCGTCCTCTTCCCCCGCTGCACGAGAGCGTGGATCACGCGCTGGCCATCCTGGCGGCGGCAGCGGCGTTCGCTCTCGTCTCCTCCGTGCTGGTGAGCTGGTACATTGCCCTGCGGCGGCGACGGGCGTTCGCGGGCGTGTTGGGAGCCAACATCGGGGTCGAGATAATCAACACGTTCCTGCTGTTTGGGTTCGGTTCGATTGCCGGGTTGGTCATCAACGGCAGCCTGCCGCTGCTCGCGCTGTTGGTCGCGGTTCCGGTAGCGATGGTCTCGGCTGTGCTGATGGTCTCTACCGGAGGGAGGCAAGCATCGGCAGAACTGGAGGCGCTGCACGATGCGGCCCTGGAGGTTGGCCGCTGCGAGACCCCGGAGGAGATGGCGCGGGTTGTGGCCGCGGCCATGGACCGGCTGGTCATCTCGGATACGGCAACGATCTGGCTGCGCCGGCCTGGCGAATTCGGCGCCAGCCCGATCCACGGCAGCGGCCCCGGAGACGGTGAGACGGTCGGCCAGATTGAGATGGCAGAGCTGGTCGCGGAGGTCATGCGATCCGGCCGGCCGGTGCGATCCGGCAACTATGAGCGCGATCGCAGGCGCAACCCGCGCCTCGAGTTGCTCGATGGCACGGGTACGGTACTTTCTGCGATGGCCGTCCCGATGACCGCCGCCGGGGAGATCTGGGGGGCCCTGGTCTTTGCCGATGGCGAGCGCCACCACTTCACCGCCCGGCACGAGTATCTGGTCACGACGCTGGCAGGACACGTCGCGGTTGCCATGCGAAACGCGCACCAGTCCGACGAGGGCCGGCGCCAGGCAGAACGGCTGACCGCGCTCCAGCACCTCGGGTTTGCTCCAAGCGCTACGCTCGACGTTGACGAGGCGTGCCGGTTCCTGGTCAGGAGGTCGGCGGAGGCGCTGGGCGCACGGTACGCGCTGCTGGCGCTGTACGACGGCCGGCGCCGCGAACTGCACGGGCAGGCTGCGTACGGCACGGACGAAGAAGAGCTGAGGCGACTGCGCGTGGGCCTGGATGCCGAGCCAGGGGCGCTGCGCGAGGCGGTGCGCGCTCTCCGCGAGCGCCGGTCCCTTGTCTGTGCCATTGGCGACGACGATCAGATGCCGGCTTGCCGCTGCCCGGTGCTCCTGGCCCTGCCCGAGGGCCGCTACGCGCTGACCGCGCCCATGATTCACCAGGGCAGGCCAGTAGGCGCCCTGACCGTGGTGCGCAGCGAACCGCGCCCATTTTCCGCGGCCGAGACCGCCATTGTTGAGGCGACCGCGGTCCAGGGAGCAGCGGCGGTTGAGAACGCCCGCGCGTGCGCCGCGTTGAAGGTGCGGAACGACCGCCTCCAGGCGGCCGTCGAGAGGTTCGGACGGATGGGTGGGGCCGCGGATCTGCCAGCCATCTTCGCGCTGGTCGCGGAGGGAGCACGCGACCTGTTCGGCGCGAGCCGCTGCATGCTGCTGGCCTGGGACGGCCAGGGCCCAGTCACGGAGACGCTTGGGGCTGGGTTGTCCGACGAATCCCAGCGCGCCGTGCTCGCGCGCATCCAGAACGGCCGCAGCCGGTACATCGCCCAGTCACCCAGGCCGCACGTGATGGCCGGCCTGCCGGCAGATCCGGGGGGAGAGCCAACCCGGTCCGCCGTCCTCTTTCCGCTCAGGTTCAACGCGACGTTCTTGGGACTGATGGCACTAATCTACGATGACGAAGGCGGAGGCATCTCTCCCGACATCGAGATGGCCGCGGCGTTCGCCGACCAGGTGGCGGCCGCGATGGCACGGATGGCCAAGCAGGTCCATGGGGAGCGGCGCCTCGACGAGCTCGTGCTGCTGAACCGCATCGTCGGGTCGGTGAACGCCTCGCTGGACCCTATGGAGGTGTGCCGCATCGCGGCGTCCGAACTCGCCGAGGCGGTGGGCATTGCACGCGTCACGATTCATCGCCTGGAAGGCACGATGCTGCGCCTGGTCGCGCAGGTCGGTTCCCCTGACGCGCCCGCGGAGGCCCCGGTGTTCTCAGGGATCAGTGGACGCGTGGCGCGCAGCGGGCGTCCCGAGTTCGTCGCAAGCGTGCGCGACGACCCGGACCACGTCTCCGGCAGCCCTGATACCGTCAGCATGGCCGCGGTGCCGGTGGTGCTGGAAGGTGTCACTACCGGCGTGCTCACCGCGGAGGGCACCAGCGCACGCCCGCTGACACGGCACACCTACGAGTTCCTGGCCGAGTTTGCCGGGCAGTTGAGCATAGCGGTGAGGAACGCCTCGCTCTTCGAGGATCTGCGAAGGACGCACGACGAGCTGCAGGTGTTGTTCGAGGCCGCGAAGGCCGTAAGCGGCACGCTTGATCTACGCACCGTGCTGGACAGCCTGGTCACGGTCACCTGCCGTGCCTTCGGCTACGAGAACGGCGCGCTGCTCCTGGTGGAGGCCGACACCGGAGATCTTGTCGTGGAGGCGGCATACGGGTACCACCATCCCGTGGTCGGGGTGCGCGTGGCCGTAGGGACAGGGATAAGCGGGTGGGTTGCCCGGACTGGCAGCCCCCTCATGGTGGACGACGTCAGCCAGGACCTACGCTATTACCAGATAGACGACCGGATACGCTCCGAGATGGCCGTGCCGCTCATCGCCGAGGGGAAGGTGCTGGGCGTCTTCAACATCGAGAGCACGCGTCTGTCGGCCTTCGGGCCGCGCGACCTGCACTTGTTGGGCACCCTGGCCTCCTACGCGGTCGTGGCAATCCAGAACGCGCGGCTGTACGAGCAGGCCCAGCGCCTCGCGATCACCGACGGCCTCACCGAGCTGTACAACCACAGGTACTTCTACGAGGCGCTCGAGCGGCTTCTCGAGCGGGCCCGCCGGGACGCGCAGCCGCTTGCCATCATCATGGCCGAGATAGACCGGTTCAAGCACCACAACGACACCTACGGCCACAAGAGCGGGGACGAGGTCTTGCGTACGATCGCCGGACTGCTGCGGCGCGGCAGCCGGCCATCGGACATTGTCGCGCGGTACGGCGGCGACGAGTTCATGGTGGTGCTGCCCGGCGCGAGCGGGGCCGCGGCGTACGAAACGGCTGAACGCCTGCGCCGCACGGTCGAGGCGTATCCTCTCCTTGCGAACGGCGATGTCATAACCAGCGTAACCATGAGCGTGGGGGTGGCGGCCTTTCCCCAAGATGGCGCCACGGCCAACGCCCTGGTCGAGGCGGTGGACCGCGCGCAATACATCGCCAAGCGGTCCGGAGGCAACAAGGTTCACGCGTCCCGCGAGGCCTGACGCGCCCCCATGAGCCTGGCACTCGGATTGGTTGGTCTTCCCAACGCCGGGAAATCAACGCTCTTCAACGCGTTGACCCGCGCGGGCGCGGCGGTGGCCTCCTACCCGTTCACCACGATAGAGCCCAACCTGGGGCAGGTGGCAGTCCCGGACCCGCGCCTGCACGCGGTGGCCGGGGTGATCCATCCTGCGCGCATGCTGCCGGCGACCGTCCGCTTCATTGACATCGCAGGGCTCGTGGCAGGCGCCTCCCGCGGTGAAGGGCTGGGCAATCGTTTCCTGGCCCACATCCGCGAGGTGGACGCTATCGTGCACGTTGTTCGCTGCTTCTCCGACGCCACCGCACCGTTGGATGAGGTCGGTATGGTTCCGGTGCGCGATGCCGAGATCGTGGAGGTGGAGCTGGCGCTGGCCGACCTCGAGACCGTCGAGCGGGCGCGCGAGCGGGCGGCGACTCGGGCCAAGGCCGGAGAGGCGTCCGCGCGGGAGCAAGGGGCGTTGCTGCAGCGCATGGCGGCCGCGCTGGCTGAAGGCGTGCCCGCGAGGCGGCATTCGCTTGGGGCGAGCGGATGCGCCCTGGCCCGCGAACTGCGCCTGCTCACCGCCAAGCCCGTCATCTACGTTGCCAACCTCGACGAGCGCCTCCTCCCCGACGGAGGAAACCCGGCGGCGGCGCTGCGCGCGCTGGCCGATCGCCAGGGCTCCACGTTCATCGGCCTGGCCGCGCGCCTGGAAGCCGAACTTGGCGACCTGCCCCCGGACGAGGCCCAGGCATACATGGCGGCAACATGCCTGGAGGAACCCGGCGCCAACCGGCTGATACGCCTGGGATTTGCCACCCTGGGCCTGGTGAGCTTCTTTACGGTGCTCTCGAACGAGGTGCGCGCGTGGCCGGTTCCCCGTGGGACCACCGCGCTCGGGGCCGCCGGCGAGATCCACACCGACATGGCGCGCGGGTTCGTCCGAGCAGAGGTGATTGCCTGGGATGCACTGGTTGTCGCCGGTAGCCTGCACGCGGCGCGCGATCACGGCGCGGTGCGCACCGAGGGACGCGACTACCAGGTCACCGACGGGGACGTGATCACCTTCCGCTTCGCGGTGTAGCCGCGGGCGGCGAAGGCGTCACCCCCCCCTTCACCACTATAATCCACTATTGACATCCAACCTGTATTGTGGTAGACAACTCTTGAATATCCAAAAACTGCTTGTAGTGCCAAAATGGCGGGGTGAGGAAGATGGCACTTCATCGTCTGAAGATCAAGCCTCGAGGGTTCTGGCAGCCGGGGGGCGAGGGCTACGAGATCGCGCGCGCATACGTGAAGAATGAGGTGTCGCGCGCGGACGCCATCACCGCGCTTCGCGCGGCGGGGTGCGAGGTAACGATGGGCCAGGAGGACGACGAGAGCATCGGACGTTACCTGCTGGACTGGTACGCTCGGAAGGTGCGCAGGGACCTGGGATTGGCGCGGTCGCGCGAACCCGAGCGTGGGCCCAGAGCTCCTCGCGTTCCTCTCGCGCCCGATCGCCTTGTTGTGGCGCAAGGAGGCAGGGTCGTGATTCCGGTGCGGTACCGCGAGGCGTTGGGAGTCGGTGAAGGTGATGAACTGAGCGTGCGCTTTGAAGACGGCGAGATCCGTCTCACGACCCCTGGCCATGCGCTCCGCCGCGCACAGGAAATGCTTCGGCGGTATGTCCCTGCGGGCCGGTCACTGGCCGACGAGATCATCGCGGAGCGCCGCCTCGAGGCCGAGCGTGAGTAGCCTCGTGCTGGACGCGTCTGCGCTGCTGGCCCTCTTGAATCAGGAGCCGCGTGCCAAACAATGGGAAGGTTCGTTGCCTGATGCGGCTCTGAGCGCGGTGAATCTCTCGGAGGTCGTCGCCAAGCTGGCCGATGTGGGCTTGAACGAACGCGAGATCCGCGACGGACTGGATCTCGGGATGACCGTGGTGCCGTTCGACGCCGCAATGGCCTATGCGGCGGGCCTCCTCCGGCCGAAGACGCGCTCGCTCGGACTCTCCCTGGGTGATCGCGCCTGCCTGGCCCTGGCTGCGCGGCTGGGCCTTCCGGCCCTGACAACAGATCGGGCCTGGGGTCGGCTCCAGCTGGGAGTCGAGATCCAAATCATGAGCTGACCTGTGATTCAGACGTAAGCCTCCCCGATCGCTGAAAGGCGCCCTGGAGGGCGAGATGGTGGTACTGACCCAGGGGAGGCTGGTGGCGGGGAGCCTGATCACCAAGCCCTCGCGCCCTGCCAGCCCACGATAGCGTCCCATCCCAACCTCACAGCGGGCCCACGATAGCCTCGCTAGGACGAGACCCCCCGTACGTCTGAATCACAGGCGCCGGCCCGGTAGTG
>CAYLKW010000053.1:0-13922 GCA_964384245.1 uncultured bacterium | reverse complement strand
CCCAGCCGCGGCCGCCGCGGCGCCGCTGCCTGTGCTCGACCCGCGGGGGTTCTGGGCGTTGCTCCAACAATCCCACCGCGCCAGAGGGAGGGCCCTGACGGCCCCGAACACTAGGAGGCAACAATCCCAAGAGGAGGACCAACCATGAAACGCCTGTTCGCGCTCACCGCCGCCGCACTCACCATCGCCGTGCTGATCGTCGCCGCGGCCGCCACTGGATCGGGACTCGCCCAGACACCGGCCAAGCCGGGGCGCGTTGTGCCGCTGAAGTTCACGATTGACTGGGTGTTTGATGGGTCGTACGCGCCGTTTCTGCTTGCGCTCGAGAAGGGCTACTACGCCCAGGAGGGCCTGAACGTCACCATAGACCGCGGCTTCGGCTCGGCGGACGCCGTGAGCAAGATCGCGGCCGGCGCGTACGGCCTGGGCTTCGCCGACATCAACACCATGATCGAGTTCAACGCCCGCAACCCGGGGCGGGAGCTCGTCTCGGTCGCGATGGTGTTCGACGCCATCCCTTCGAGCATCGTCACGCTGCGGCGCGAGGGCATAACGCGTCCGATCGAGCTCTACGGGAAGAAGCTGGGCGCACCGGCCGGATCTGCCCCGCGCGTGCTCTGGCCGCTCTTCGCGCGGGCGGTGGGCATGCACCCGGCCTCGGTGGAGTGGGTGACGATGTCCCCGCCGCTGCGCGAGCCGATGCTGCTGCGGGGCGAGGTGAACGCCGTGGCCGCGTTCTCGTTCAACGCCTTCATAACGCTCAAGACCGCCCGGGTCGATCCGGCCGACATCATCATCTTCCAGTACAACGAGCACGGCCTGCCGCTGTACGGCAACGCCATCCTCGCCCATCCGTCCCTGCTGCAGAGCGAGCCCGATGCCGTGCGCGGGTTTGTACGGGCCATGACGCGCGCATGGAAGGACACGGTGGCGAACCCCTCCGAGGCCATCAGCGCGCTGAAGCGCCGCGACCCGATGATCAGCGAGGATGTGGAGCGCGAGCGCCTGGTGCTGGCCCTCCAGCACGTCGTCCTGACCAAGGACGTACGGGCGGGCGGCCTGGGCGGCGTCAAGGGCGAGCGCCTGAGCCGGTCCATAGACCTGGTAACCGAGGCCTTCGGCCTCCCGATGAAGCCTGCCTGGCAGCGCGTGTTCACCGACAAGTTCCTGCCGCCCCGGGCCGAGCGGATGCTCGTGGCCAGGTAGCCGCCGGGTAGAGGGCTCGCACGCGGACCTGGAAGGGGGACGCTTGCCCGACCGCGAAGATTGTAGATTACACCGGAATCCAAACATACGCCCTGGCATCCGGAGAATCCCTGTCCCGCTAAGGAGGGACCAGACGTGAGGAGCCTTTTGGCCGTGTTTGCGGCGGTGCTGGCCGTCGTCGTGCTCGCCGCCGGATTGAGCTTTGCCCAGCCGCCCGCCAGGCCAGGCAAGCAGACGACGTGGAAGTTCACCCTGGACTTCATCGTGCAGGGACCGCAGGCGCCCTTCCTGGTCGCCCTGGAAAAGGGCTACTATGCCCAGGAAGGCCTGAACATCACCATTGACCGCGGCTTCGGCTCGGCCGATGCGGTGACCAAGATCGCCGGCGGCGCCTACAACCTGGGCTACGCCGACATCAACTCGATGATCGAGTTCAACGCCCGGAACCCCGGCCGAGAGCTCGTGGCCATCGCGATCCTGTTGAACGAGCCGCCCTTCTCGATCATCACGCTTCGGCGCGAGGGCATCACCCGGCCGATCGAGCTCTACGGCAAGAAGCTGGGCGCCCCGGCCGGCGACGCGCCGCGCCGCCTCTGGCCGCTCTTCGCCCGGGCGGTGGGCATGCACCCCGCCTCGGTCGAGTGGATCACCATGGACGTGCCACTGCGCGAGCCGATGCTGGTGCGGGGCGACGTCAACGCCATCTCCGGCTTCTACTTCACCTCGTTCATGAACCTGAAGGCCGCGCGAGTAGATCCGGCCGATATCGTCGCGTTCATGTACAACGATCAGGGCCTTCCGCTGTACGGCAATGCCATCATGGCGCCGCCGGCTCTGCTCGAGAAGGAACCCGAGGCAGTCCGTGGATTCCTCAAGGCGTTCACGCGCGCGCTGAAGGACACGATCAACAACCCCTCAGAGGCCATCGCCATAGTCAAGCGGCGCGACCCCCTGTTGCGCGAGGACGTGGAACTCGAGCGCCTGCAGCTCGCCCTCCGACACAACATCCTGACCAAGGACGTCAAGGCCTACGGCTTCGGCGTGGTCAAGGGCGAACGCCTGAGTCGGTCCATTGATCTGCTGGCGGAAGCGTTCGCACTCCCTGTCAAGCCCAGGTGGCAGCAGGTCTTCACCGACAAGTTCCTCCCTCCCAAGGCGGAGCGGATGCTTCCCGTGAGGTAGAATAGGCGCTGCAGGGACAGACCAACCTAGCGCACGAGGGGTCAATAGATGAGGAGACTAGGGCTCGAACGGGAGCTCGTAGATAAGAACGTTTATGCGCGCGCGGTAGGACGCTTCCGCGACGCCGGGATCGTGTTGCCCACCTTCGCGGAGCTGACGGATCCGGCCCGGATCTCGCCGCGGATCCGGGAGGCCTTATCCGGCGTGGATCCCGATGCCCCGCACCCTCTGAACCTCTTTAGAGTGCACTGGTTCAACAGTGCAAACCGCACCGACCGGGTGGCATCGCCCGAGCACATTGTGTTACCCAAGGCGCTGACCGGCGTGGACGCGCGCATCGTGGTCGCGCTCGGCGACCGCTTCCCGATGATCCGCGCCCACAAGGTGCTGGCCGCCTACGGGTGCATAGCCCCGCGGATAATCACCGGCCAGTTCGACCCTACCGCCCACAGGGCGGTCTGGCCGTCCACCGGCAACTACGCCCGCGGCGGCGTGGCCATCTCGCGCATCATGGGATGCCGGGGAATCGCCGTACTACCGCAGGGGATGAGCCGGGAGCGCTTCGCGTGGCTGGAGCGCTGGATAGCCGATCCCGAGGACATCATCCGGACGCCCGGCACCGAGAGCAACGTCAAGGAAATCTACGACAAGTGCGCGGAGCTGGAGCGCGATCCGACCAACATCATCTTCAACCAGTTCTGCGAGTTCGGGAACCATCTGGTGCACTACCTGTGCACGGGCAAGGCGCTCGGGCGCCTGTTCGAGTCGCTGCAGACCAGTGGGCCCGGCCTGCGGCTGCGCGCCTTCGTCTCCGCCTCCGGCTCAGCCGGCACCCTGGGCGCCGGTGACTACCTCAAGGAGCGCTACGGCGCGAAGATCGTGGCCATGGAGGCCCTCGAGTGCCCCACGATGCTGTACAACGGCTTCGGCGAGCACAACATCCAGGGCATCGGAGACAAGCACATCCCCTTGATCCACAACGTGACGAACACCGACGTGGTGGCGGCGGTCTCGGACCAGAGCACCGACCGCCTCGACGTGCTGTTCAACACCCCGGCAGGGCGCGAGTATCTGGTGAGCCGGCAGGGCGTGCCGCCCTCGGTGGTGGATATGCTGCCGGCGCTGGGGCTCTCCAGCATCTGTAACGTGCTGGGCGCGATCAAGACCGCGAAGCACTTTGGGATGGGGCCCGAAGACGTCGTCATCACCGTGGCCACCGACGGCGCGGCGATGTACGCCACCGAGAGGGAGAAGACGCTCCGGAAGCACTTCGCGGCGGGGTTCGACGCGGTCGCAGCCGGCGCGACGTTCGCCGCGCATCTGGGCGGCGTCACCAATGATCACCTGCTTGAGACGACGCGCGTGGACAGGGACCGCATCTTCAACCTGGGCTACTTCACCTGGGTGGAACAGCAGGGGGTCTCGCTCGAGGAGTTCGAGGCCAGACGGGATCAGCGGTTCTGGACCGAGATGCGCTCGATCATCCCGGTCTGGGACCAGATGATCGCGGAGTTCAACGGGCGGACGGGGGCAGCCGCGGCCCTGTGAGCCCTTCTCTATCCATTGTCATCTGCGCCGGGTGCGGCGCCGCGGCGGCGCCCGGCGATCCCCACCCCTTCAGGTGTCCCAACGCCGGAAGGGGCGACGATACCGACCACGTGATGACCGTTGTGCTCGACCTGGAGCGCCTTCGGTTCCCCGCGGAAGGCGCGGCCAATCCCTTCGTCCGATACCGCACGCTGTCCAACGCGTACCACGTGGGCCTGGGGCACGGCCTCTCCGACGCGGACCACGTAGGCCTGGTCGAGAGGCTTGACCGCGCCGTGGCACAGGTGGACGGGTGTGGGTTCGTGGCCACGCCTTTCTTCCGGAGCGATGCGCTGAGCGGGCGCCTTGGGTTCGCCGGCGCCGGCGGGGTATGGGTGAAGGACGAGACCGGCAACGTCTCGGGGTCGCACAAGGCGCGCCACCTGATGGGGCTGCTGATCCACCTGGAGGTGGTCGAGCGGACCGGCCTGACCGCCGGCCGTGGCGCTGGCGCACCCGACCTGGCTATCGCAAGCTGTGGGAACGCGGCGCTGGCAGCGGCGGTAGTTGCGCGGGCTGGCGGACGGCGGCTGCGCGTGTTCGTGCCCACGAGCGCCGACCCGGTCGTGGTGGCGCGGTTGGAGGCGCTGGGCGCGCACCTGACGATCTGCCCCAGGGAGGAAGGCGTGCCGGGCGATCCCACCTACCACCGGCTGCAGCAGGCGGTGCGCGAGGGCGCCCTGCCGTTCACCTGCCAGGGTCCGGACAATGGGCTGACGATAGACGGCGGCAAGACACTTGGATACGAGATCGCCGCGGATCTGGCCGGCGGAGTCGCTGCGCCGGATGGCGGCGCGATCCTGGACCGCCTCTTCATCCAGACAGGCGGCGGTGCGCTGGCCAGCGCGGTGATCCAGGGGCTCGGGGACGCGGTGCGCCTGGGGGCGCTCACGCGAATGCCGCGGATCCACGCGGTGCAGACTCTCGGCGGGCATCCCCTGGAGCGGGCGTACCGCCGGTTGATGGAGCGGGTCGGAGCGGCTCCCGGCAGCGGACCGGTTCCTGATAGCGGGCCAGGGAGCCGCGAGCGCGTCGAGGAAGCGCTGCGCTACGCCGCCACCCACCGCTCGCAGTTCATGTGGCCTTGGGAGGAGGAGCCCAAGAGCATCGCGCACGGCATCCTCGACGACGAAACCTACGATTGGCTGGCGGTTCTCCGCGGAATGGCAACCACCGGGGGCACGCCGGTACTGGTCTCGGAAGAAACGCTGGAGGAAGCCAATGCGCTGGCCCAGGCCGCAACGGGCATCAGCGTAGATCACACCGGCTCAGCCGGATTGGCCGGACTACTGCACCTCCACCGCGCGGGCGGCATCGGTCCGGACGAGCGCGTGGCGGTGTTGTTTACCGGCGTGAAACGATGAGACAATACGAGGGCCGAAAGGCCAGTACAAGGGGAGGGAACGGTAATGAGAAGCTTTCTCGGTAGAGACATCCTGTCGCTCAAGGATTTCGAGCGGAACGAGTTCTTCAGGGTCTTCCAGGTGGCGGACGACCTCAAGCCCCATGCGCGCGACCGGCGCAACACGGATCTCTTGAAGCACAAGACCTTGGTCACCGCCTTCTATCAGCCCAGCACCCGCACGCGCCTGGCCACGGAGGCGGCCATGATCCGGCTGGGAGGCAGCGTGCTTGGGTTCTCGGACGCCAAGATGACCCGCGCCGGCGACTTCTACCAGGAGTCCATTAAGGACACGGTGCACATGCTCGAGTACTACGGCGACGTCATCGCCATGCGCCACTTCCAGCAGGGCGCGCCGCACGAGGCGGCCCGCTGGTCTTCAGTGCCGGTCATCAACTGTGGCGACGGTTGGGGGGAGCACCCCACACAGGTGCTGATCGACCTGTACACGATCCACCAAGAGATGGGCAGGCTGGACGGGCTCAAGGTGCTGTGCGTGGGCGACATGCGGATGCGCACCATGCACTCCATCCTCTACGCGATGTCGCAGTTCGACATGGAGGCGTTCGTGGTATCGCCGCCCGAGATGTCCCTTCTCCCCGAGTTCAAGGCCGAGTTGGACGCGCTCAGCGTACGGTACCGGGAGGTCGCCACGGCCGAGGAGGTCGTTGGAGAGGCGGACGTCATCTACATGGAGCCTGTCGTCCAGCCCGACTACACGAAGTCCCGTGACGAACGAGCCGGCGACGTGGGCCTCACCCCGGCGGCCTACAAGATCACCCGCCAGTTGCTGCGCGAGCGGGGCAAGAGCAGCGCGATCGTGCTGCACTCCCTGCCGCGGATGGACGAGCTCACCACTGACGTTGACCCCACCCGCCACGCCAGGTACTGGACCGAGGCGTTCAACGGCGTGGTTGTTCGCATGGCGCTGCTGGCCCTCGTGCTGGGCGCCGTGGAATAGGAGGAACCCAGGTGCAGACACATCTCCGCGGACGTGACCTGATCACATTGCAGGAGTGGACCAAGGAGGAGATCGAGACCGCGCTGGACGTGGCCCTCGACCTCAAGCGCAGCCGGGCCCTCGGCCAGCCGCACGCCATCCTGCGCGACAAGGTGCTGGCGATGCTGTTCTTCTTCTCCAGCACGCGCACCCGCGCCTCGTTTGAGGCCGGCATGGCACAGCTCGGCGGCCACGCGCAGTTCATCGAGAGCCGCACCACCCAGATCGCCCACGGCGACACCGCCAAGGAGATCGGCGAGATCCTGGGGCGCTACAACGACGGCCTGGCGATCCGGCACGTGGACTGGGGAGCGGGCAACAAGTACATCCGCGAGGTTGCCCAGGCCAGCCGGGTGCCTGTGCTGAACATGCAGTGTGACATCTACCACCCGTTCCAGGCCCTCGCGGACCTGCTGACCATCATCGAGAAGAAGGGCGACCCGCGCGGGAAGACCATCACCGTGAGCTGGGCCTACGCGGCCAGCTACCAGAAGCCGATCAGCGTGCCGCAGAGTCTGATCCTCCTGATGCCCCGCTTCGGCATGAATGTCCGGCTGGTCCATCCGCCGGGATTCCAGCTCATGCCCGAAATCGTCGCGCAGGCGAAGGACAACGCCCGTCGCGCCAAGGTAGGGTTCGAGATCATGGACGATTTCGCGACCGGCATACGCGGCACCGACGTCGTCTACGCGAAGAGCTGGGGCGCCCTGCTCACGGTCAAGAGCGATGAGGAAGGCGCGCAGTTGTCCTCCAAGTACAAGGACTGGATCGCGGACGAGCGCCGCATGGCAATTGCCGGCGAGGATGCCATCTACATGCACCCCCTGCCCGCCGACCGCAACATCGAGGTCACCGACGCGGTGATTGATGGGCCCCAATCGGTGGTCTACGACGAGGCAGAGAACCGGCTGCACGGCCAGAAGGCCGTGATGGCCCTGACGATGAGCTAACGCGCGCCGCGCCGGATACGGCGCCGCGCCCAGGAGGAGCACGCATGGCCAGGCAAACAGCGGTAGTGGCGATCGGCGGGAACTCACTGATCAAGGACTCAAAACGCCAGACGGTGCAAGACCAGTACGACGCCGCTCGTGAGACCTGCCGGCACATCGCCGGCATGATCCGGGACGGCTGGGACGTCACGATCGGGCACGGCAACGGCCCCCAAGTTGGCTTCATCCTGCGCCGGTCGGAGCTGGCTGCCCACGAGCTGCACGAGGTGCCGCTCGACGTTTGCGGCGCGGACAGCCAGGGCGCGATCGGCTACGCGCTCCAGCAGAACCTGTACAACGAGTTCCGCCGGCTCGGCCTGAAGAAGGACGCCGTAACCGTGGTGACGCAGGTCGAGGTGAGCGCGGACGACCCCGCATTCCAGAAGCCGACCAAGCCGATCGGCTCGTTCATGGACGCCGACAAGGCCTGGCGCAGGCGCGAAGAGGAAGGCTGGAGCGTGGTCGAGGACGCGGGACGAGGCTGGCGGCGCGTAGTGGCCTCGCCCGTCCCGATCCGAATCGTTGAGGAGGAAGCGGTCAAGCGCCTGATCGGCGCGGGGTTCGTGGTCATCACCGTGGGCGGGGGCGGCATCCCGGTCGTGGCCGATGCGGAAGGCAACCTGCGGGGCGTGGCCGCGGTTATTGACAAGGACCTGGCGTCGTCGCTGTTGGCAACGGTCATCGGCGCCGACCTCTTCGTGATAACCACCGCGGTGGAGCAAGTTGCCCTCAACTTCGGCAAACCCAACCAGCAGATGATCCGGCAGATGACCCTTTCCCAGTCCAAGGAGTACCTGGCCGAGGGCGTGCACTTCGCGAAGGGCAGCATGGCGCCCAAGATGGAAGCGGTAATCGGGTACCTGGAGCGGGGCGGGGGCGAGGCGTTGATCACCAACCCCGAGAACCTGGAGCGGGCGCTCGCAGGAAAGACCGGGACGCGCATCACATTGGGTTGATCGCGGTGGAGTTCACGCTCAACGGACGGCAGGTCTCGCTGGAAGTCCGCGAGGGCGCGAGCCTGCTGGAGGTGCTCCGCGAGCAGTGCGGCCTGACCTCGATGAAGGACGGGTGCGCACCAGAGGGCTCGTGCGGCGCCTGCACGGTGTTGGTGGACGGCAGGGCAGTCGTCTCCTGCGCGCAGCCAGCGGCCCGGGTGGCCGGCAAGAGCGTCACCACGCTGGAGGGACTGCCCGAGGAGCACCGCGCGCAGTGGGCGGACTGTTTCGTCGCCTCTGGCGCGTCCCAGTGCGGGTTCTGCACCCCGGGCATCGTGATGAAGGCCGAGTCCCTCCTGGCCCGCAATCCCAATCCGTCCCGCGATGAGATCACACGAGCCCTTGCAGGAAACCTCTGCCGGTGCACGGGCTACGTCAAGATCATTGACGCCATCGGTTACGCTGCGGGCGCGCGGCGCGGGGAACCGGTTCCGGCACCCGATCGCAGCGGCAGGGTAGGATCACGCACCGCGCGGTACCAGGGCCGCGAGCTGGCGCTGGGCCAGAAGCAGTTCGTTGCCGACATGCGCGTACCCGGCATGCTCCACGGCGCCGTGCGGTGGTCCGATCACCCCCGTGCGAAAGTTGTGCGCATTGACACCTCGAAGGCGCGCGCCTCCCCCGGCGTCGTCGCCGTGATTACCTGGCGCGACGTCCCCGGAGAACGCCGGCAGGGTCTGATCTTCAGGGACTGGCGGCAGTTCGTGGCCGAGGGCGAAGTCACAAACTACGTCGGTGACGTCCTGGCCGTCGTCGCGGCTGAGACGAGGACCGCCGCCCGCGCGGCCGCGGCCCTCATCGAGGTGGAGTACCAGGTACTGCCCCCGGTCACCGATCCGTTCGAGGCACTGGCCGAGGGCGCGCCCCAGATTCATGAGATGGGCAACTTGCTCTCCGTGACGAAGGTGAAGCTCGGCGATGCCGGCACGGCGCTTGCGGGCGCGGCGCTCGTGGCCACGGAGACTTTCCGCACCCAGACCATCGAGCACGCGTTTCTCGAACCGGAGGCCTGCCTGGCAGTGCCTTCCGGCGACGGTGGCGTGCACTTCTTCTCGCAGGGGCAGGGCATTTGGGAAGACCGCCGACAGGTGGCATCGGTGCTCGCGCTCCCGCCGGAGAAGGTCCGAGTCACGCTGGTCTCCAGCGGCGGCGGCTTCGGCGGCAAAGAAGATCTGAGCATCCAGGCGCACGCCTCCCTGTTGGCCCTGATGGCCGACCGGCCCGTGCTGCTGGCGCTGTCGCGGCGGGAGAGCATCCGGTTCCACCCCAAGCGCCATCCCATGACCATGGAGTACACGGTCGGCTGCGACGCGGAAGGCCGCCTGCTCGCGGTGCGCGCGCGTATCGTGGGAGACACCGGCGCCTACGCCAGCGTTGGGGACAAGGTCCTGGAGCGGGCGGCGGGCCACGCCTGCGGTCCGTACCGCGTGCCGAACGTGGATGTTGAGTCAAGGGCGGTTTTCACGAACAACCCTCCTGCCGGCGCCATGCGCGGGTTCGGGGTCAACCAGGTCTGCTTCGCGATGGAAGCGATGATGGACATCCTGGCCTCGCGGGTGGGCATAGACCGCTGGGAGATCCGCTGGCGCAACGCGCTGGACGTCGGCGACACCTTCGCCACCGGCCAGAAACTGGGAAAGGGCGTGGGTCTCAAGAAGACGCTGCTCGCGGTGCGCGACGCCTTCCGGTCGGCGCGCTACGCGGGCATCGCCTGCGCGGTGAAGAACACCGGCATCGGCAACGGCCTGACCGAGTACGGCAAAGCGATGCTACGCGTCGAGGAGGACGGCACAGTAACGCTGATGCACTCCTGGACCGAGATGGGACAGGGGGTTCACACCATCCTGCAACAGGTGGCCTGCGAGGAACTGGGCCTGGAGCCCAACCGGGTGCAGGTCGCGGTGGACACGATGCGTGAGTTGGACACCGGTGAGACCACGGCTTCCCGCGCCACGGTGCTGGGCGGGCTGGCGGTCATCGAGGCGGCGAAGCGCCTACGGGCCGCGCTCGGGAACGACGGGCTGGAGTCGCTGGCCGGGCAGGAGTTCTACGGCGAGGTCGTGATTGACTGGACCTCCAAGCCGACACCGGGCGTCGAGGACCAGGTCACGCACTTCGCGTACGGCTGGGCCACGCAGGTCGCAATCCTCAACGATGACGGGCGTGTAGCCAGGGTGATCGCGGCCCACGACGTCGGCCGGGTTATGAATCCCACCCTGCTGGAAGGCCAGATAGAGGGGTCGGTCCACATGGGGATGGGGTACGCGCTCTCCGAGGAACTCGTGCTGGAAGGCGGGGTGCCGGTGACCGACACCCTCAAGTCGCTGGGCATCGTGCCCCCATCAGGGATGCCCTCGGTCGAGTGCATCTTCGTCGAGGAGTTCCAGCCCGAGGGCCCATACGGGGCCAAGGGAGTTGGGGAGATCGGCAACATTCCCACGGCCGCGGCGATCGCCGGCGCGCTGCTGTCTTATGACGGCATCCAGCGGACTCGGCTCCCTATGAAGGATTCTCCCGCGGCCCGCGGGTTCGTGCCCAAGAGGGCGCGGCCCGGCCGTGTCGAGAGTGCGTGAGATGGACCTTGCCCTGACCGGCGGCACGGTTCTCGCATCGCTGGACGCTCCTGCTCTCCTCCAGGCCGATGTGCTGATCGAGGGAGGCAGGGTGAAAGCGCTCGGTCGGGCTACAGAGGGTCTCCCCTGCCGCGACTGCTCGGGCTGTCTGATCATTCCTGGGAACGTCTGCGCGCACACCCATCTGTACTCTGCCCTGGCGCGGGGCATGCCCTACGGCCTGGAGCCCCCGGCCAACTTCGCGCAGATCCTCCAGCGCGTCTGGTGGCGGCTGGACCGTGCCCTGGACGAGGAGACGGTCCGCGCATCCGCGCTGGCCGGCGCGATGAGCGCGCTGCTCTCCGGCACGACCACCGTCGTGGATCACCACGCTTCGCCCAACGCCATCACGGGCTCCCTCGACATTATCGCGGACGCGCTCGGCGAACTCGGCCTGCGCTCGGTCCTCTGCTACGAGGTCACCGACCGCGACGGACCCGAGCGAGCGCGCGCCGGGGTCGAGGAGAACCGGCGGTTCCTGGCCGCGCAGCGGCCCCTGGCAGGGGGACTGGTGGGTGCGCACGCCTCGTTCACCCTCTCGGCGGACACGCTGGCCGCCTGCGTCGAGGTCGCGCGCCAGGCGGGCGCGGGCGTTCACGTCCACGTGGCCGAGGACGGCGCAGACCAGCGCGATGCCCTGGCGCGCTTCGGCCGGCGCGTGGTGCACCGGCTGGATGAGGCCGGGGCACTGGACGATCGGGCGGTCCTGGTCCACTGCGTTCACGTGGACGATGGTGAGATCGCTGCGATTCTCCGCTCCGGCGCAACCGTGGCGCACAACGCGCGGTCCAACATGAACAACTCGGTCGGCCGCGCGCGTGTGGGCCGTCTTGGAGAGCGCGTGGTGCTCGGCACCGACGGCATCGGCGCCGACATGTTCGCCGAGTCGGCGGCGGCATACTGGCGGGGGCGGGAGGACGATCTCTTCCTCGGCTTCGCATGGCCGCTCCAGCGCATGGCCGCAGGCGCTCGCATGGCCGGGCGGATTCTGGGCGAACCCGCGCTGGGTCGGATCGAGGCCGGCGCTCCCGCAGACATCACGGTGCTGGACTACCCCACCCCAACGCCGCTGCACGAGGGCAACCTGCCCGGCCACTGGCTTTTCGGCCTTTCGGCGCGACACGTGCGCGACGTGCTGGTGCGCGGCGAACTCGTGGTGGCCGACCGACGGCTGACGCGGGTGGATCAAGACGAGCTCGCCGCGCAAGCAAGGGCGCAGACAGAACGGCTGTGGCGCCGCCTTGCGGAAGTTGGGCCTCACGAGTTCGAACCAGCAGGAGGACAGCAGCCATGACTTCCGGCGGTGGACGCGTCGCCCTGTACCTACAGGACAAACATCCCATCCGTCAGGGGATGGAGTATGTGCGGTACGCCGAGGAGCGCGGGTTCGAGGCGGTGTGGCAGGCGGAGAGCCGCCTCGTCCGCGAGGCCACGATCCCGCTGGCCGCGTTCGCGGCGGTCACCAATCGGATCAAGGTGGGCTCAGGGGTCGTCAGTCTCTGGACGCGCAACGTGGGACTGCTGGCGGCGACGTTCTCCACCCTCGACGACCTGGCGCCGGGCCGGGCGATGCTCGGAATCGGCGCCTGGTGGGAGCCGCTGGCCACCAAGGTCGGAGTGGACCGGCGCAAGCCGCTGCAGGCGATGCGCGAGGTCGTCGAGGTCACCCGACGGCTGCTGGCCATGGAGAGGGTGACCTACCACGGCGAGTTCGCAAACGTTACCGACATCGAGCTCGACATCGTGCACGGCGACCGCTCGCCCAAGAAGGTTCCCATCTACATCGGCGCGACCGGGATGAAGATGATGGAACTGACCGGCGAGATCGCCGACGGTGTGCTGCTGAACTACCTGGTCAGCCCCAGCTACAACAAGACCGCGATGGATGCACTTGCCGCGGGTGCCGCCCGGGCCGGGAGGAGGGTCGAGGACCTAGACCGGCCCCAGCTCGTGGTCTGCTCCCTGGACGAGGACCGCTCCCTGGCCCTGGACCGCGCCCGCGAACTTGTGACGCAGTACCTCGGCCAGCAGCCCCACATAATGAAGGCCAGCGGGGTGGACCCGTCGCTGCTGGACGAGATCGGCAAAGTGCTCACCTGGCCGGCCGGGCCAGAAGAGATCCACCGGGCGATGCGCCTGGTGCCCGACGAGGTGGTCCAGATGATCACCGCCTCGGGCACCCCAGAGGAGTGCCGCGCCAAGGTCCGCGAGTATTTGGCCGCCGGGTGCACCTGCCCCATCCTGTATCCCCTAGGAGACGACGTGCGCGCCATGATTGATGCCTTCGCAGAGGGACGGCTTTGATCGAGCCCGCATCCACGGAGGCCTTTGTCCG
Organism: uncultured bacterium; assembly: GCA_964384245.1. GTDB lineage: Bacteria > Sysuimicrobiota > Sysuimicrobiia > Sysuimicrobiales > Humicultoraceae > VGFA01. Next base: position 614 of record CAYLKW010000053.1, on the reverse strand, counting down.
TCTCGACGGCGTCACGCTCGACTACCAGCACGAAGGCCAGGCGGTCCGCGCCGTCGAGGATGTCAGTCTCACGGTGCGGCGGGGCGAGTTCGTGGTGGTGGCCGGGCCCAGCGGCTGTGGAAAGACCACGCTGCTCAAGGTCCTGGCCGGCCTGGTCGTGCCCGGCAAGGGCAGCGCCAGCGTGGGGAGCGTGCAGGTGCGCGGTCCCCAGAAGAACGTAGGCATGGCGTTCCAGAACCCGATCCTCCTCCCCTGGCGCAAGGTCATGGACAACGTCCTGCTCCCGCTGGAGGTCGTCGCCCCGCACAAGGAGCGGTTCCGCCGCCACCGAGCGGAGTACGTGGCGCAGGCGCGCGAGTTGCTATCGTCGGTCGGCCTGGAAGGGTTCGGCGACCGCCACCCCTGGCAGATCTCCGGAGGGCAGCAGCAACGGGCCAGCCTGTGCCGCGCCCTGATCCACAATCCAGAGATCCTGCTTCTGGACGAGCCCTTCGGCGCGCTGGACGCCTTCACGCGGGAGGAGCTCTGGCAGGTCCTGCAGGCCCTGTGGATGCAGCGGCGGTTCACGGTGCTGCTGGTGACCCATGACCTGCGCGAGGCAGTGTTCCTGGCGG
>CAYLKW010000052.1:1011-13959 GCA_964384245.1 uncultured bacterium | reverse complement strand
CGCGGATGTCCTATGGTTATTCGGGTCTGGAACCGATGCGGCGCCCGCGGCGGGCTGCTACCGTCAGTCTGGATGAGTGCCCCAATACCCCAAGGAGGCGATCCTGGTGGGATCCGTGAAGTTCACCCGCGAGGAAGCACTTGAGTACCACACCCTAGGCCGTCCTGGCAAGATCGCGATCACCCTCACCAAACCATGCGCCACGCAGCGTGATCTGACGCTCGCCTACAGCCCGGGCGTGGCCGAGCCGGTGCGTGCGATCCACGCCGATCCGCTCGACGCGTTCAAGTACACCAACAGGGGCAACCTGGTCGCCGTCATCAGCAACGGCACCGCGATCCTCGGCCTGGGCAACCTGGGCCCCCTGGCCAGCAAGCCGGTCATGGAAGGGAAGTCACTGCTGTTCAAGCGGTTCGCGGACGTGGACGCCTTCGACATCGAGATTGATGCCACGACCGCGGATGAGATCGTTGCCGTCTCGCGCGCGCTGGCCCCGACGCTGGGGGGCATCAACCTGGAGGACATCAAGGCCCCTGAGTGCTTCGAGGTCGAACGGCGGCTCATCGAGGAGCTGGACATCCCTGTCTTCCACGACGACCAGCACGGCACCGCCATCATCGTCGGGGCGGCGCTGCTCAACAGCCTGGAGCTAACCGGCAGGCGGGCCGAGGATGTCCGCTGCGTGATCAGCGGGGCCGGAGCGTCGGCCATCGCTTCCGGCGAGTTCTTCGTGACCCTGGGGATGAAGCGGGAACACATGATCCTGGTGGACACCAAAGGGGTCGTCTACAAGGGCCGGACCGAGGGGATGAACCCCTTCAAGGAGCGGTTTGCCGTCAAGACCAAGGCCCGCACCTTGGCCGATGCCATGGTGGGAGCCGACATGTTCGTCGGCCTCTCGGCAAAGGGGCTCGTTACGCGCGAGATGGTGAAGAGCATGGCTCCCAACCCCATCATCTTCCCCATGGCCAACCCCGACCCAGAGATCCCCTACGACGAGGCGCGCGCAGAGCGGCCCGACGCCATCGTCGGCACCGGCCGGTCCGACTTCCCCAACCAGGTCAACAACGTGCTGGGCTTCCCGTTCATCTTCCGCGGCGCGCTGGACGTGCGGGCCAGCAAGATCAACGAGGAGATGAAGCTGGCTGCCGCGCGGGCGCTGGCCGCCCTGGCCAGGGAAGAGGTGCCCGACAGCGTGCTGCGCTCCTACGGGCTCAAGACCCTCCAGTTCGGGCAGGAGTACGTCATACCGAAGCCCAACGATCCGCGCGTTGCGCTTTGGGTGGCCCCGGCGGTGGCCGAGGCAGCCATGCGTACAGGCGTGGCCCGTGTGACGGTGGACCTGGCGAAGTATCGTGACGAGCTGGCCTGCCGGCTCGTGCCCGGCTATGAGGTCATGGGCGCGGTCGTGCGCCAAGCCCAGGCCTCCCCGCGGCGAATCGTCTTCTCCGAAGGCGAGGACCCGCGCATCGTCCGCGCCGCCGCCGTTGTCAAGAAGGATGGAATCGGACACCCGATCCTGCTGGGGCGCGAGGAAGTCGTCCGTGCGCGCATGGATGAGATTCGCGTCACGGTTCCCCTGGAGATCGTGGATCCCGAGCGGTCGCCGCTGCGCGATTCGTATGCCGACGCGCTGTTTCGTCTGCGCCAGCGCAAGGGCGTTACCTGCCGCGAGGCCTTCGAGGAAATCGTCCGCCCCAACATCTTCGGCGCGATGATGGTGCAGAGGGGCGACGCGGACGCGTTTGTGGCAGGCGTCACCTACAACTACCCGGACGTGATCCGGCCTGCGCTCCAGATCATCGGGGTGGCGCCCGGCGTGGACAGGGCTTCAGGGCTCTACCTTGTCCTCAAGGAAGGGAAGGTATACTTGTTTGCCGATCCGACGGTGAACATTGTTAGCACGTCCGAGGATCTGGCCGACATCGCCATCATGGCCGCGGAGAGGGCGATTGACCTGGGCATTACCCCCCGCGTGGCCATGCTCTCGTTCTCCAGCTTCGGCTCCACGCGCCACCCGTTCTCGGAGAAGGTCCGCCGGGCGGTGGAGCTCGTGCGCGCGCGGCGTCCGGACCTCATGGTTGACGGCGAGATGATGGTGGACACCGCGCTGGTTCCCGCCCTGCGCGAGGCCGACTACCCGTTCTCAACGCTGCGCGGGGAGGCCAACGTCTTGGTCTTTCCCAGTCTGGAGGCGGCCAACGTCGCGTACAAGCTGATGCAACACATAGGCGGCGCCACCGTCATCGGCCCCATCCTCATGGGAATGGCCAAGGCGATCCACGTGCTGCCGCGAGGCGCGGAGGTCAGCAGCATCATTGACATGGCCGCGGTGGCCGTGGCGGATGCCCAGGCAATCGAGCGGAGGAACTCGCGCAACGCGGCGAGATGAGCGGACGCGCGCCGCTACTTGGTGCGCTCCGGCTCCCAACCGTATACGGGAAGGATGTCCGCCGGCGCATAGTCATCGGTGAATACCGGGACGTCGTCGGTGGACACCTTGCTTTCATAGAAGTCCTTCGCGTAGCGGTCCAGGGGCAGGCGCACCCGTCCATCTGCCCGCAGGCGCCTCGCGATCGCAAGGATCTCCTCGCCGGTCATCCCGGTCCTTGCGCCTGCCACCAGGATGATGGTGCGGGTCTCGGTAGGGTTGCGGGCCAGGCCGAACGCCGTTGGGAACGGGTACAGCCCGGGAAAGACCCGACCATAGGTCTTGTACAGCGCGCGGAACAGCCGGCTCTGCGGGCCTTCCAGCGCCCCGATGATGTTGGAGACGACTATGCCGCCGGGCGCCAGCCTGCCGCGGACCGTCTCGAGGAACTCACGGGTGGCCAGGTGGAAGGGGATGCCTTCGGCGAAGTAGGCATCCAGGATGATCAGGTCGTACTTCGCCTCGGTGCGCCGGACGAACACCCGACCGTCCTGAACCACGATCCGGTGACGCCCGTCCTCCTTGACCTCGAAGAACCGTTTGGCCACATCCACCACCGCCGGGTCGAGCTCAATGCTGTCCACGCTCACATCGGCGTAGTCGCGCGTGAACCGCTTCGGGATCGAGCCGGCGCCCAGCCCTATCAACAGCACGCGCCTGATCGCTGGGTGGAAGACGTGCGCCAGGTGCGAGTACGACGTGTACAGGAAAGGGCTCTCGAACGGGTCGCGCAGGACCATCCCGCCCTGGAACGACCGGTTGAACCGGAGGTACCGATTGAGGCCGTCCTCCATGACGCTGATCTGGTGATAGACGCTGTCCTTCTCGTAGAGCACGCGCGAGACCGGGAGCTTGATCGGTCCCCCCTGGAGCGGAGGCGTACCAGTGAGCGCGAGGATCAACGCCGCTACTCCCACGGCTGGGCGGGTTGGCCGAGTGTGCGCGGAGGCCAACATGCCCGCCAGCGCCAGCAGCGTGCCTCCCAGCAGGTAGAGGATCGTTTTCACCCCCAGGGCCGGGATCAGGAAGAAGGCGGTGCCCACGGTGCCGGCGATACTGCCGGCCGTCGAGAGCGCGTAGAGCACGCCTGCGCTGGCGCCGACGGTGCTGAGGTCCTTTGCCACGAGCTTGATCGCAAACGGTGACGTCATCCCCATCAGCACGCTGGGGACCGCGAAGAGCACGATCGAGGCAAGCATGGGGTTGAGCCGCGGCCCCAGGTCCCACGCGTCGAACGCCAGCAGAACCGGGCGTGCGGCCACGGTGAGCGCCAGTATCGTCAGTCCAGCCAGCATGAGTAGACCCGCCAGCACTGTTGCCTTGGGCCACCGGTCGGCCATCATGCCGCCCAGGTAGTAACCCAGACTCAGCGCGCCCAGGAAGATGCTGATCAACCCGCCCCACACGAATACGGAACTACCGAAGAACGGTGCGATCAGCCGGCTGCCCACGATCTGGAGACCCATCAGCACGGCGCCGCTGCCGAACACAACGATGCGAATTACCACTGAAATGCCTCCTGCGTTGTGGAGATGATCCTTCCTTTTCGCGCTGATCTGGGGGCGGCCCTTCTGCCGTGGCAGCAAGGTTGGTATACTTCGGGAGGATTCCAGCCGATGAGCACACTCCGCCGAACCAAGATCGTGGCCACGCTCGGGCCGGCCTCACAGTCACCGGAGATACTCCGGGGGATGGTTGCCTCCGGCGTGAACGTGGTGCGCCTGAACTTCTCCCACGGCACGCCCGACGAGCATGCACTCCGCCTGGAGTACGCACGCCGTGCCGCGGATGAGATCGGCGTGCCGCTGGGAGCGTTCGTGGACCTGCCCGGAGCCAAGATCCGCGTCGGGGACCTGCCTGGCGGCGCGGTGGATCTTGCCATGGGCGACGAGGTTGTTCTGTCCGCGGGCACCGCTGCTGACGGAGACACGATTCCCGTGGACTACTCCTGCCTGGCAGACGACGTGCGCCCTGGCCAGCACATCTTCATGCAGGACGGCGAGTTGGACCTGGTTGTCAGGGACTTGGTCGCGGGCCGGGTGAACTGCGTGGTCGAGTTCGGGGGACGGCTGCGCCAGCACGCCGGCGTGAACCTGCCCGGCGCCCGGCTCAGCATGCCCGCCGTTACCGAGGATGACCTGCTTGCCCTGGCCTGGGGAATGGCCCACGGCGTGGACTTCGCTGGCCTGTCGTTCATCGAGAGCGCAGATGACATAGAGCAGGTGCACCGGTGGATTGCCGGTCGCGGTGGGGCGATTCGGCTCGTGGCCAAGATCGAACGACGCCGGGCCCTGGACCGTATCGAGGAGATAGTCGCCACCGCCGACGGTGTGATGATCGCCCGGGGCGATCTGGCGGTGGAGACCTCGATTGAAGAGGTGCCGGTCGTCCAGAAGACGATCATCGGCCTGTGCAACAGGCACGGGAAGCCGGTGATCACCGCCACGCAGATGCTGGAGAGCATGGTGGTCCGCCCGCGGCCCACGCGCGCCGAGGCCGCGGACGTCGCCAACGCGGTCTTCGACGGCACCGACGCGCTGATGCTCTCAGGCGAGACGGCCATCGGACAGCATCCCGTCGAGAGCGTTGCCACGATGTCCGCCATCGCAGCGCGGGCCGAGGACGCGCTGCCGTATGAGCAGCTCCTGGGCCGGCACGCGCGCGAGAGGGTCGGCGAGACGGGTGAGGCGATTGCGCTGGCCGCGTGCCAGGCCGCGGAGGCGATCGGCGCCGCGGCCATCATTGCGGCGACCGGGTCTGGGAGCACGGCGCGCCGGGTGTCGCGGTTGCGTCCGCGGCGCCCGATCGTTGCGGTGACGCACACCGCGGAGACGCTGCGGCAGCTCTCGCTCAGTTGGGGCGTGAGGCCGGTCCTGGTGGATCGGATCAACGACATTGACGCGCTGGTGGCGCGCGGCGTGCGCGCGGCGGTCGAGCTCGGCGCAGCGCGACCCGGCGACTTGGTGGTGGTCACCGCCGGGGTTCCGGTGGGCCAGCCCGGGACAACCAACTTCCTCAAAGTCGTGAAGGTTGAGGGGTAGCAGGAGGTAGCAGATGGCACCCGCGGTGGACCTGCAGCAGACCTTCCCCCGGCGTTTCGTACCCGAGGGCGCGGACATGGGTGATTGGGCGCAGATCGAGCCCCTGTTCCAGCGCCTGCTCGACGCGATCCCGGACTCGCCCGGGGCGCTGGAGCGATGGCTGGAGGATGCCAGCGAGCTTGTTTCCGTGATCCATGAGGAGGGGGCCCGCCGGTACGTGGCGATGACCTGCCAGACCGACGATCCAGCCCGCGAGCAGGCCCATCTCTTCTTCATCGAGCAGATCGTGCCCCGGGTCAAGCCGCTCTCCCACGCGCTCGACGAGGCCTACCTGCGAGCGCCGCACCGCTTGGCCCTGCCACCCCGGTACGCGCAGATGGACCGGCTGGTCTCCAACCGCGTGGCGCTCTTCCGGAGGGAGAACGTGCCGCTCGAGACCGAGGAAGCGAAGCTGAAGCAGCAGTACCAGAAGGTCATCGGTGCGATGACGGTCGTCTTCCAGGGCAAGGAGCACACCCTCCAACAGATGGCGCGTTACCTCGAGGAGACCGATCGATCCGTGCGCCAGGAGGCCTGGGAGCTGGTCGCTCGCCGTCGCCTGGCGGACCGCGAACGGTTGGAGGACCTCTTCGATCAGCTCCTGGCGCTGCGCGTGCAGATCGCTCAAAACGCCGGGTGCGCCGACTACCGCGAGTTCGCGTTCCGGCAGCGCGAGCGCTTCGACTACACGCCCGAGGACTGCCTGCTGTTCCACGATGCCGTCGAGGCGACGGTTCTCCCACTCGTCCGGCGGCTGCGCTCCGAGCGGAGGCGGACCCTTGGCCTCGCCGAACTGCGGCCGTGGGATCTCGATGTGGATCCGCTGGGCCGGCCGCCGCTTCGGCCGTTTGAGAACTCCGAGCAGTTGATCTCCGGGGTGGAGCAGATCTTCGCGAGCGTGGACCCCGAACTGGGGGAGCAGTTCCGATTTCTGCGGGACGCATCGCTATTGGACCTGGAGAGCCGAAAGGGCAAAGCGCCGGGAGGCTACCAGAGCACGATGCAAGAACGGCGCGTGCCGTTCATCTTCATGAACGCGGTGGGGATGGACGGTGACCTGTGCACCCTGCTTCACGAAGGAGGGCACGCGTTCCACATGCTGGCTGTCCGCACCGATCCGATCCTGGATTACCGGGACGCCCCCCTCGAGTTCGCCGAGGTTGCCTCAATGGGGATGGAGATGCTGGCCAGCCCGTACCTCGGGGTGTTCTACGCCGCGCCGGAAGAGGCGCGGCGCGCGTTCCGCGAGCAGTTGGAGCGCACCGTTCTCATCTTCCCCTGGGTGGCCACGATTGACGCCTTTCAGCACTGGATCTACACGCACCCGCAGCACTCGCGCGAGGAGCGCCGCGCGGGGTGGGCGCGGATCTTTGCGCGGTTTGCGCCCGAGGTGGATTTCGGCGGGTACGAAGAAGTGGTGGACTACCTGTGGCAGAGGCAGTTGCACCTGTTCCTGGCCCCGTTCTACTACATCGAGTACGGGATAGCGCAGATGGGGGCTCTTCAGGTGTGGCTGCGCGCGCGGGCCGATCGGGCCGAGGCGATTCGCCGGTACCGCGCTGCGCTGGCCCTGGGTGGCCGCGAACCCCTGCCTGCGCTCTTCCAGGCGGCCGGCGCCGAGTTCGACTTCTCAGCCCGCGTGATGGCCCCGCTGATGGCGGCTCTTGTCGAGGCGCTCGACGAAACCGGCTAGCCCTGCCGAGCCATCAACCTTACCTGAGGCCGTCGAGGATTGCGCGCCAGACCTCGGTGCGGCGCCCCGGGACCAACGGCTCGTAGATTCCGATCCGATCGGCGAGCCCGCTGTACTCGGCGCGCAGCCGGGCGGCAACCTCGTCCGGCGGGCCCCAGACCGCGCACGCCTCAAGCATCTCGTCTGGAATCTGTCCAGGCATCTCCTGCCACTTGCCCTGGGCGGCGAGCCGGCTCAACCGCTCTCCAACCTCACCCCAGCCGTGCATGTCCAGGACGGGCCGGTAGGCGGGCGTGGAAGCATAGAAGGACAGGTGCCGTCGGATCTCCTGGAGGCCCGTGTGTACCTCGGCTGCGGTACCGGTCGCCGCGAGCACCGCCGCGGCGATGCTGAACTCCCTGCGCTGGCGGCCGCGTCGGGCCAGCCCGGCCTCGATGCTGGGCACGACCACCTCGCGGAGATAGCGGCGTGTGTGGAACGGGTGAACGTGGAAACCGTTGGCGATCTCGCCTGCCAGGCGGCACATCCGCAGGCCGACGCCCGCGATCTCTATCCGCGGCCCAGGCGGTGTCGGACCCGGGGGCGTGAAGAACGGCGTCATGAGCGAGAGGGTGAAGTACTTGCCGTGAAAGCTCAGCGGCCGCCGCTCGCTCCAGGCCGCCCACACCTCGCGGATCGCGGCGACCACCTCGCGCATCTTGGGGGCGGGCGGATCCCAGGGCATCCCAAAACGGCGCGTGATGTGCGCCTTGACCTGGGTGCCCAGGCCCAGTACGAACCTGCCTGCGGTGAGTTGGGCCAGGTCCCAGGAGGTGTACGCCAGGGTGGTGGGACTCCGGGTGAAGGCCAGGGCGATGGAAGTGCCCAGAGTGATCCTGGACGAGGACGCTGCAGCAGACCCAAGGCCCAGGAACGGGTCGTGGTCGGTTTCGGTTACCCACATCCCATCGAACCCCAGGCGCTCCGCCTCCCCAACGATGGCAGGAACCTCGGTCAGTGATTCATAGACCAGGCGCGTGTCAACCAGCATGGGAGCCTCCTGCAGCGGGTATTCCGGCCCAGGAACATTCACCAACCGGGCAGGAGTTCCCCTTCCCGCGACGAACAATCAGGACTTACGGGAGAGGCCGGAGGGTAGGAACCAACAGGGGAGGGTGGTCGGCGCACCGAACGCGGTGCTGCATGCGCGTGAGCGCGCTGTTGATCTTGGTGGCTGTCCTGGCCGGCGCTTCGCCCGCCGCGGGGCAGCCAGCGATACGGGTGGTGGTCAACGGGTCGCCGGTTTCATTGGCCGCGCCTGCGATGATGCAGGCCGGCCAGGTGATGATCCCGGCGACGCGCGCGTTTGAGGGCTATGGCGCCGCCGCGGTCTGGCTGAGCGCGGAGCGGACGGTGCTGATCACCAACCGCACGGGCCGCACGGTTCAGATGCGGATCGGTGATCCTGTGGCGCTGGTGAACGGCCAGGCCAGGTCTCTGCCCGTTGCCCCTGCGCTGATCGGAGGGCACCCGTTCGTGCCCGCGCAATTCGTCTTCGCGGCGCTGGGCGCCTGGGTCCGATACGACGAGACCGAGCGCACCCTGCACGTTGCCTCCCAGATCATGTCGGTTACCCTTCAGCGCGGTGGTGGAGCGATCAGGGTGGTCCTGGACGCCACCGGCCCTCTGCAGGCCCAGATGCGCACACTGTTGGAGCCGGACCGCCTGGTGGTGGACCTGCACGGCGGCGCATTCAGGCCCCCTGACCAGGAACTCGCGGTGGGAGAGGCGGGCGTGGTGCGCGTCCGCGCCGCGCAGTTCCAGACGAAGCCGTACATCACGCGCGTGGTCTTCGACCTGCGCGAGCCGGTGGAGGCGCGGACGGTTGTCGCCGGGGACTCGTTCGAGTTCGCGATAGAGGTGAGGCCCCGCGGGCAGGCGCCCGCGGTCCAGCTTCCGGCTCCACCGCCCGTTGCTGCTCCGCCGCCCGCCGCCGTCCCGTCGCCCGCCTACGCGCCCCCACCCATCCCTGGTCCGGCACCCGCGGCGCTACCCGAGCAGCCGGAGACGGCGGTCCTGCTACCGCCCGAGCCGCTCCCCGACGACGGCGTCCCTCGTGTGCTGCAGGTGCGCGTTGAGCAGACGGCCGGCCGGTTGCGCGTGTTCATCGAAGGGACCATGCCGCTGGAGTACACGGTGCGGGAGCTCCTCGATCCCGACCGCCTGGTGATTGATCTGGCCGGCGCGGTGTTCGTGCCCGTCAAGCAGGAGATCCCGGTGGCCGGACCCGTGGTAGCAGAGGTCCGGGCCGCCCAGTTCCAGGTGGACCCAAACGTCACCCGCGTGGTCGTGGAGTTCCGGCGCAGGTCGGTCTACACTGTGACGTCCGGTACCGCCGACGGCAGCGTGCTCGTGGTGGACATTTCCGAGCCGTCGCTGCGCGCGCACGTCGTGGCCATTGACGCGGGTCACGGCGGGCGGGACCCGGGGGCGATCGGCCCAACTGGTCTGTACGAGAAGGAAGTGGTGCTCGATGTGGCGCTGCGCGTGCGCGAGCTGTTGGTGCGCAGCGGTGTGCGCGTGATAATGACGCGCGAGACCGATACCTTCGTCGAGCTGGCCGACCGGTCACGGATTGCGCGGGCTCAGGGCGCGACCGCGTTCGTCAGCATTCACGCCAACGCCTCGACCCGCCCGGCGGCCAGCGGATCCGAGACGTACTACCTGACCCCCCAGAGCCTTGTGCTGGCGCAGATGATGCAGGAGGAGCTAGGGCGGGTTCCGGGACTGGCCAACCGCGGGGTACGCACGGCGAACTTCCAGGTGCTGCGCGAGAACGAGATCCCGGCGGTGCTGGTCGAGGTTGCCTACCTGTCCAACGTTGACGAGGAGACCCGGCTGCGCACCGCCGCGTTTCGGCAGCGATTGGCCGAGGCGGTCGCGCGTGCCGTGCACCGCTTCCTCGTAATCTACCCGGTGCCCGCAAGCTAGCCAGCACGCCCAAAGGAGCAAACCATGCCTCGAGCTGATGGCCGCGCCGCCGACGAGCTGCGGCCGGTTGAGATAGCACGGAACTTCATCCCTCACGCCGAGGGATCGGTGCTCATCACGCTTGGCCAGACGCGCGTCGTGTGCACCGCCACCGTTGAAGAGCGCCTGCCGCCGTGGTTACGCGGCGCGGGCCAGGGCTGGGTAACGGCCGAGTACGGCATGCTGCCTCGCTCGACGCACGAACGGACCCCGCGTGACCCGGGTCGGCAGGGCGGGAGGACGCAGGAGATCCAGCGGTTGATCGGGAGGTCGCTGCGCTCAGCCGTGGATTTGCAGAAGCTGGGGGATCGAACGATCACGGTGGACTGCGATGTCATACAGGCAGATGGCGGCACGCGGACCGCTGCGATCACCGGCGCGATGGTGGCGTTGGTGGACGCGCTGGCCGTGCTGCGGCGCAGCGGCGCCCTGAACTGGTGGCCGATGCGCGAGCTCGTGGCAGCTACCAGCGTGGGCATCGTGGAGAACGAGGTTCGGCTGGACCTGGTCTACGCCGAGGACTCGCGGGCCCGCGTGGATCTCAACCTGGTAATGACCGACTCGGGCAACATGGTTGAGGTGCAGGGGACCGCGGAGGGTCTGCCCTACAGCCGGCAGGAACTCCTGGCGATGCTGGCGCTGGGCGAGAAAGGGATCCGCACGCTGATAGCCGCGCAGAAGGCCGCGCTGGGTGACGTTCTTCAGGGGCGGCCGCGCTGATAGTGGAGATTGTCCTTGCCACACGCAACCGCGGGAAGATCCGCGAGCTGCGGGCGCTGCTGGCCGATCTCCCGGTGCGCGTGCTGACCCTCGACGACTACCCCGCCATCCCGCCGCTGCCCGAGACCGGTGAGACCTTTGAGGCCAACGCGACGTCGAAGGCGGCAACCGTGGCCCGGCTGACAGGCCGGATCGCACTTGCCGACGACTCGGGCCTGGAGGTGGACGCGCTGGGCGGCGCGCCAGGGGTCCACTCAGCGACCTTCCTGGGACCGCACGCCACCGACGCCGACCGGAACGCCTGGGTGCTGGCGCGCATGCGCGGCGTGGAGGAAGAACACCGCGAGGCGCGGTTCCGCGCGGTCGTGGCCGTCTCTACCCCGGACGGCGCCGTCCGTACCTTCGAGGGAACCTGCGAGGGCCGAATCGCCGGCGCGCCCCGAGGCGCCGGTGGGTTCGGGTACGACCCCATCTTCTTCGTCCCGGAGCAGGGGCGCACCATGGGGGAGCTCCCGCCGGAAGCCAAGAACGCGATCAGCCACCGTGCTCGCGCGCTCTGGGCCGCGCGCGACCACATAGCGTCCCTGGTTGGCGCCGGGAAACGGCTACGGGACGGATGATCCTTCAGGGGGTCTTCCTGACCGCGCCCAACTACACCTGTCGGTTACTCTGACGCCGCAGTTGCCACCCCGAGCAGTATGGACAACGGATCTGTCCGGGTTCATGCGTTACTGGTCTTGACGCTGGCGGTGCTCGCGTTCTGCGCGTTCGCGATCCTGGTGGCGTCCCTGGATGTCATCGGCGAGATGAGAGAGGCCGCCCGGCTCGACGAGGTCACCGGTCTGCTGTCGCGCCACTTGATGGCCGACCTCCTGGGCCACGAGGAAGCCCGCCCGCCGCGGGCTACCGAACTGGCGTGGGAACAGGCCGGCAAGGCATCGGCTGGGTAGCCGGAGAAGCCACCGGCGTCCTAGCCGGATAGGCTGGCTTCCCGCCCCCAGGGAGGGTTTCGCCATCCAGCCTGGCGAACTGCTCTATGCTTAGGGTGCACTGATGGGCGAAGATGGGGGCAACCGGATGGCGGGAGAGCGCAACATGACACTTGAGGCGGCTTTGGCGTCCTTGGAGGGAGATGTCGCGGCGGCTGCGCGCGTCGCTGCCGTGGCTGTGCGTGCGATCAAGGCCCTGCAGAAGGCAGTCAAGGAGGGCGAGCTGCGGAAATTCGACGATGCGATCTCGACCGGGAAACAAGCCGTCAAGGCTCTCAGGGAACAATTCGCTAACGCTGAGAACGGCTGGGCCTTCGACGTGGAGGGCTATCTGTCAAGTGGCTCGTTCCCAAGGGAGTTGATCGAGTCCGCTCGAAAGCAGGGCGTGAACATCTTCGAGCAGGATGAACGCCTTTACTGCTACCCGAGCATAATCCGCGTTCTTCCCGGCGAGCAGTGCGTGAAGATAGACAAGGTCAAAGAAGCTAGGTTGAGGCCCAGCGTGCTGGCTGCCCGTCTGAAGGAAGCACAGCAGCGCCCCCCACGCTTCAGACCGGGAGCCTTCCTGGAGAGCCTCTACGAAGCCTACCGGCGGCTGAACCCGCCACAGAAGGCCCCGCTACAAGGTAGAGTCATCAGACTCTTGCAGATCTATGAGCTGCTGACGATCCTCCCAGGACAGTCGCGAGAGTACACGAAGGCTGAATTCGCGAGGGACATATACTTGCTGGACCGTAGCGGTGTCACAAAGACCCGCAACGGGGCTGTCGTTGACTTCCCCGCGAGCACCGGGACGAAGGCGACTAGCGCGACGATTGCGGTGATAGCCGAGAACGGTCGCGAGAAGACCTACTACGGGATCTCATTCGAGACCCCGGGATAGAACGCATCTCACCCTCCAGAGGTCGGATAGATGGAGAACAGAGAGCAACGCTGGATAAGGCCTGATGATTGGCTCGAGGTGGTGCGCCAGGAGTATCTTCTCGACTTCATCCGACCCGGTGGCGCCGCCGTGAAGCTTGTAGT
>CAYLKW010000052.1:0-1001 GCA_964384245.1 uncultured bacterium | reverse complement strand
CCGATCGAAGGCAGCGACCGAGAAGCCATTGTCGAAGGCCTGCGCGGGGTGGCCAACCGAGAGAACTTTGCCTTTGCTTCCGTGGATGCCGCCACCACGAGAATCCACCTTATAGACAGGCTCTTTCACGCGGTGGCTGCACAGATTGAGTGGAAGAACCTTGCCCATTCCTTTGTTCGCAGGTTGCTGACACGGGAAGGGTATTCCCTGCCGGCTGAAGGGGCGAGCCTTGATCTCGCCAAGGTCGCGCACCTCAACGAGCGTGACGAGAAACTGCTCGGACAGGAGATAAGGACGCTGCTTGAGAGGAACCTGTTTCGAGATTACAGGATGTGCCAGGAATTCAGGTTCGCCACGATTGAGCTGTGTCGAGAAGCACTGGGCCAGGGGGGTCTGCAGGAGGGGGTCGTGGAGGAGTGGCTGCGCGGCGAGCTGAGGCTCATCAGCGCGATGAAACCGTGCCTCATCTTCCAGAAGATCGCCCGCCATAACGCCAGGCACATGCTGCTTTCCTTCGCGCATTGGCTCCGGCTAGCAGGCAAGAGTGGTCTGATCGTGGCGCTCGACATCTCGCGTTACATGGTCGAAAGGCGACCCAAGGAGCCAGACGCTACACTCTACTACAGTAGGCCGGCCATGTTTGATGCCTACGAGGTAATCCGGCAACTCATTGATGGCACAGACGATGCAGAAAGCTGCTTTATGGTCGTCCTCTCAACCCCAGACTTTCTAAATCATGAGCGTCGCGGTCTCAATGTCTACGATGCCCTTCGGTTTCGCGTCCAAGACGAGGTCCATGACCGTCGTCGTCCCAACCCGCTGTCCACCCTGATTCGCATCTCCAAGGCGGCCGAGCCCCTTGCGCTGTCGAGAAAGGGGATGGCACCATGAGCGATAACCTACTGGCATGCCGACGCGCCATCGAGGCGGTACGAGCAGGTGTGCCAAATCGAGACGCGGTCCTGGCGTTGGGTTGCTCTCAGCCCCACATCGAGGAGAGG
>CAYLKW010000051.1:0-14123 GCA_964384245.1 uncultured bacterium | reverse complement strand
TGCCCTCGTAGGTGTCCACGGATTCCAGGTTGGCGGAGTGGCGCATCGCGTGGTATTCGATCGTGATGCCGTACGCGCCCAGGATCGAGCGGGCGGCACGCGCGATCTCCAACGCCACGCGTACGTTGTTGCGCTTGGCCAGCGAGACCTGCGTGTGCCGCATCAGTCCCTGATCCTTGAGCTGTCCCAGGCGGTAGACAAGGAACTGCGCCTTGGTCAACTCGGTGAGCATGTCCACCAGCCGCGCCTGGATGATCTGCGTCGCGGCGATGGGCCTCCCGAACGCCACGCGATCGCGCGAGTAGCCCAGGGCTTCCTCGAAGCAGGCCGTCGCAGCGCCCACGGCGCCCCACGCGATTCCGTAGCGTGCCTGGGTCAGGCAGGAGAGCGGCGCCTTCAGTCCCTTCGCGTCGGGCAAGCGGGCGTCGTCTTCCAGGCGCACACCATCGAGCACCAGCTCAGATGTGTCAGAAGCGCGCATGCTGGCTTTTGTCTTCAGCTCGTGCGCCGTGAAGCCCGGCGTACCCCGTTCAACGAGGAACCCCAGGATCTCGCCACCGTCGTCCTTGGCCCAAACCACCGCCACGTCCGCGAGCGACCCGCTGGTGATCCACATCTTGGAGCCCGTTAGTTCCCAACCATTCCCGCGTCGCCTGGCGCGTGTTTGCATCGCAGCGGGATCGGAGCCCGCCGATGGTTCGGTCAGGCCGAAGCAGCCGATGGCTTCTCCGCTTGCTAGCCGCGGGAGCCAGTACCGCCGTTGCGTCTCGCTGCCGTAGGCGTAGACCGGATACATTACGAGCGAACCCTGCACCGAGGCAAACGAACGCAGTCCCGAGTCGCCGCGCTCCAGTTCCTGGAGGATCAGCCCGTAGGCGATGTTGTTGATCCCGGCCGCGCCGTACTCGCTGGGCAGGTTGGCGCCCAACACGCCCAGATCACCCAACTGCCTGACCAGGTGCCGTGGGAACTCGCCGCGCAGCCACCAACCGCCAATGTGCGGCAGGACCTCGCGGTCTACGAAGCGGCGGACCGTGTCACGCATCAGGCGTTCGTCATCGGAGAGCAGCCCATCCAGCATGTAGTAGTCGGCCGGTCGTGCCAAGAGCTCTTCCACGCTGCGACCTCCCGTGGTACGGCGTCCCCTCGATTCTATGGTATGCGGGGTGGACGGGGAAGGGTTCCGCGGAGAGATACGGAACCCTTTGACCATGGCTTCGACTCGGATCATCCGCGTCCGTGCCGGCAGCGTTGAGGCCACGGCCGAGCTTGGAACCACGCGCACCGCCGACGCGATCTGGGAGGCGCTGCCGATCGAGGGCCGCGCCAACCGCTGGGGGGACGAGATCTACTTCCGCATCGGGCTGGGCCTGCCCGAAGAGGACGCCCGGGAGGTCGTGGAGGTGGGCGATCTCGGGTACTGGCCCCCGGGCCAGGCGTTCTGCCTCTTCTTCGGACCCACCCCGGCCAGCCAGGGGGCAGAGCCCCGCGCGGCGAGTCCGGTGAACGTGTTCGGCCATATCGAAGGCGACGCCACCCGGTTTCGGGGAGTGCGCGATGGAGCCCGGGTGGTCCTGGATCGGGCCGAGGCCCCGGAGATCCCCCACACGAACGGCTGAGCCAACCCGACCCGTATCTGCGCCGCGTTTCACGAGGAGGACTCGCCCCTGCTCCGTCGAACCCCATCCGATGGTAATCGTTTGCCATTGATGACTCTGACGCAGGAGGTCTGCCGGTGACAGCGACGATCCGCGAGGTGGCTGGGGCCGCCGGAGTATCGGTCGCCACGGTTTCGCGGGTCGTGAGCGGGAGTGCGCACCGCGTCAGCGCGGCAACTCGCAGCCGGGTGATGGCCGCCGTCGCGCGACTGCGTTATCAACCCAACCTCGTGGCGCAGGGCTTGAAGAACCGTGTCACGCGCACGATCGGCCTGATCGTGCCCGACATCAGCAACCCCTTCTTCCCGGCGATCGTTCGTGGGATCGAGGACGTCGCAAACCAGGCCGGCCTGGCGGTCCTGCTGTGCAACACCTACGAGGATCTATCCAAAGAGCGCAGCTACCTTGCGTTGTTGCGGAAGCGCATGGTGGACGGCCTCATCTTTGCCACGGTAGGGGCCAACACCGAGCACTTGAAGATGCTGAGGCGTCAGCGGATGCCCGCGGTGTTGATCGCCCGGGCGCCGGGCGGGGTGGACATGGACGCCGTGCTGGTGGACAACCATCGGGGGGAGCGCGAGGCCGTTGAGCACCTGCTGCGTCTCGGTCACCGGCGCATCGCTTTCATCGGAGGGCCGGCGATCCTGCCGGTGGCCGGGGAACGCCTAGCCGGCTACCGCGATGCCCTCGACGCCGCCGGGATACGGTTTGACCCGGCTCTCGTCTTCGATGGTGGCTTCCGTCCCGAGGGAGGCGCGGCCGCGGTTGAGGCGCTGCTGCGCCGGCGGGTGAAGTTCACGGCCATCGTGGCCGCCAACGACCTGATGGCAATCGGGGCAATGGAGGATCTCCACCGCCGCGGGCGCCGGCTCCCCGGCGACGTCGCGGTGGTGGGGTTCGACGACATCACCTTTGCCTCGCTCGTAGAACCCCCGCTTACGACCGTCGCGCAGCCCAAGTACCAGATGGGCCGCCTGGCAATGGAGCGGCTGCTGGAACTGCTCAACGGCGGGGCCTCCCGGTCGCGCCGGCTGGTGCTGGAGCCGCGGCTCGTGGTTCGGGAATCGTGTGGAGCAACTCTCAAGCGCACCGAGAGCAAGCGATCCAACTAAGGAGGGGATGGAGAGATGAAAGGCCTGTTGCTCGAAGCCGAGTGGAAGCCGCGCGATGGCTACAAGGTGAGCGAGTTCGAGCGCACCACCGGGAAGGCGGTCACCGGCAGTAGCGTCTGGCACCGCCCCCAGCTACGCATAGCGGACCTGCCCGATCCTTCGCTCGGCCCGAAGGACGTGAGGCTGCGGGTTCGTGCGTGTGGAATCTGCGGCTCGGACGTGCACTTCTACGAGACCGACAAGGACAACTACATGCTGTACCCCGGGCTGACCAAGTTCCCGGCGTTCCTCGGCCACGAGTTCTCTGGTGAGGTTATCGAGGTTGGCTCCGAGGTCACGGATCTCCGAGTGGGCGACATGGTCACCGCCGAGGAGATGATCTGGTGCGGCGAGTGCGTTCCCTGCCGCAACGGATATCCCAACCAGTGCATGCGCCTCGAGGAGATCGGCTTCACGATCCACGGCGCCATGGCCGAGTCCATCGTCATCGGCGCCAAGTACTGCTGGAAGATCAACGAGCTGGCCGAGGTCTACGGCAGCGTGGATCGCGCCTACGAGGCCGGCGCGCTGTGCGAGCCCACCTGCGTGTCCTACAATGCCATGTTCTCCAGGGCCGGCGGCTTCAAGCCGGGCGGGTACGTTACGGTCTTCGGAACGGGCCCGATCGGACTTGCCGGGGTTGCCCTTGCCAAGGCCGCCGGAGCTGGCCGCGTCATCGCGTTCGACGTTTCCCCGGCGCGTCTGGAGCTGGCCAAGAAGCTTGGCGCCGACTTCGCCTACAACCCCGTTGAGCTCGGGCGCCAGGGGACGAAGCCGCGCGACGTGATCATGGAGGCCACCAAGGGCGAAGGGGCCGACCTGCACTTCGAGGCTGCCGGGTCTCCGCCGCTGACCATCCCCGAGATGGAAGAGAGCATGGCCGTGGGAGGCAAGATCGTGATAATCGGTCGGGCCTCCGAGCGCGTGCCGATGTACCTGGAGCACTTCCAGACCCACGCGGCGCAGTTGTTCGGAGCGCAGGGCCACTCGGGATACGCGAACTTCCCATCGGTCATTCGGCTGATGGCAGCGCGCCGGATTGACATGACGCAGGTTGTCACGGACCGGTTCCCGCTTGCCCGCGGCGTCGAGGCCATACAGAAGGCCACGAAGCGGGAGGGCGGCAAGATCCTCGTGCTCCCGTAGGGCAGGGTGGGGTCGGGAAGGAGAGCCATACCATGAGACGATTTGGACTGAACGGTGCCACCACCGGTGAGCACGTTGACATCGCCACCGACATCAGGGTGGCTGGCGAGGCCGGATATCAGTCCGTCGAGCTGAGGGATACGAAGATCGAGCGGTACCTCGGTTCGGGCGGCACGCTTCCCGCCCTGCGCGGCCTGCTCCGCGACGCCGGCGTGGAGGTGCTCAGCATCAACGCGTTGGAAGACTCAACGCTCCGGACCGGTGCGCGCCTGGAGGAGATCCTGGCGCGCTGCCGGGTCTTCTGCGAGTGGGCCCGCGCCCTGGACGCGCCCTACGTCGTGGCGGTGCCCAGCTTCCTGCCCCCGGGCGCCGGGGGTCTTGGGGGCCCCATGGAGGCCGAGGTGCGGTCGCAGACGGTCGCGGCACTAACCGCCATGGCCGGCGTCGCCGGCGCGTTCGGGGTGAAGGTTGGATTTGAGTTCCTCGGATTCCCTGCGTGCTCGGTCAACACCCTGGGTGCTGCCAGGAGCATCCTCGACGATGTGGGGGACCCCACAGTGGGCCTCGTCGTTGACACGTTTCACTTCTACGCGGGCGGGTCACGGCTGGAGGACCTGGACGGCCTTGATGGCTCACGCATCTTCGTCGTCCACGTGGACGACGCCGAGGCTGGCGATCCGGCAGGCCTCGGTGATGCCCAGCGGCTGCTGCCCGGCGAGGGGGTCATTCCCCTGAAACCCATGATTGCGCGCCTGGAGGCCGCCGGGTATCGCGGCGTCTACTCCCTCGAACTGTTCAGGCCGGAGTACTGGGCCTGGCCCCCCGCCGAGATCGCGCGGCGCGGGCACGACAGCATGCGGCGACTGTTTGCCTGAGAGCCAAAGGAGCGGGGAGATGAGCATCAAGGTTGGTGTGCTGGGAGCAGGATTCATCGGCCGGATTCACGCCCTGATCCTGAAGCGGGACCCGCGCGTGGAGTTGGTCGGGATCGCGGACGTGGCGCCGGCCGCTGCCGCGCGCCTGGCGGCCGAGGTGGAAACGAGGCCGGCAGATGGGCTGCCCGCCCTGATGGATGCCGGCGCGCAGGCGGTCTTCGTTTGCACGCCCAACGTGCGGCACGTAGAACCCGTGGTCACCGCGCTGGACGCGGGGCTGCACGTCTTCTCCGAGAAGCCGATGGCGACCTCGCTCGACGGCGCCCGGACGATCCGGGACGCGGCCGGGAGGGCGAAGGGCACCTACCAGATCGGGTTCAACCGGCGGTTCTCCAACGCCTACCGCTTTGCCAAGCAGAGGATCGAGGAAGGCCGCATCGTGCCCTGCCTGGCGCAGATGAAGCACAACCGCGGGGAGCTGCAGCAGCCGGTCTGGACCGGCGATGCATCGGTGACAGGCGGGTACCTGTATGAGACACCCGTGCACCTGTTCGACATGGGGCGGTTCCTCTTCGGCGAGGTCGCCGAGGTCACCGGAAGCGCCCGGCAGAGCGCTTACAATGAGCTTGACGGGTTTGCCATGCTCTTCACCTTCCGGAGCGGTCTGGTGGCATCCGTGACGAGCGTGGCCCACACGTCATGGCTGTTTCCGTACGAACGGGTTGAGATCTACGGCGTCCACTCAACGATAGTCACCGAGGAGCTGGAGCGCGCGTGGTTCAGCCCGGGGGTTCGAGAGCAGGTTGAGGCCGTGGACTGCTTCCACATGCCCTTCGATCAGAAGTGGGGCTACATCGAGCAGGACAGGCTGTTCATTGATGCCGCCCTGGGCGAGCGGCCCCCGGCGGTGACCGCCGAGGATGGCTACCGGGCGACCGAACTGGTGGAAGCCGTCTACCGCGCGGCGCGGGGCGGGGGCGTGGTGCGGTTGCCTCTCGATGGGTGAGACTGTGGGCGATCGGGTGCGATACCGGCTCCTGGTGGCGGACATTGACGGCACGCTGGTTAACGCCGCCCGGGAGATCACGCCTCCCGTGCGAGCAGCCGTCGCCGCGGCGCAATCGCGTGGCATCCGCGTGTGTTTGGCCACCGGCCGCATCTGGCCGTCGGCGAAGCCGTTCGTCGAGCGGTTGGGCGCCGATTCGCCCGCCATTCTGTACAACGGTGGCCTGGTCTACGACTTCGCGCAGGACGAAATCTGGTTGCGCAGGCCGCTGGCGTTGGAGCAGGCGAGGGACGTGCTGCGCATCCTGCGGCGGCACCCCTCGGTGCAGCCGCACCTGTACGTGGACGATCGGGTATACGTCCCCGTGATGAACGAGATCACGGAGACCTACCAGGGCAAGGACGGTCTGCGCGCCGAGCCCGTCGGCGACCTTGCCGACTGGCTGGACCGGGACCCGATGAAGATCCTGATCATCGGGGAGCGGCCCGCGCTGGAAGCGGTCGTCGGTGACATCCATCTGCTGCCCTATCCGGTGAATCACGTCTTCTCGGAGACCATCTACCTGGAGATCCTGCCGCCCGGCGTGGACAAGGGCACGGCGCTGCAGGCGGTCGCGGCGCGCCTGGAACTGCGGAGAGAGGAGATCGTCGCCGTCGGCGACAACCTGAACGACCTCGCGATGATCGAGTACGCCGGGCTGGGCGTGGCGATGGCGAACGCCCCCGAGGCCCTTCGCGCCCGCGCGGATTTCGTGGCGCCCAGCAACAACGATCACGGCCTCCAGGAGGTGATCGAGCGGTTCATCCTGGCACCAGGGGAACGAGCATGATAGCGAGCGAAGGCACCTCGTGCGGTTGAACGAGATCATTGTCGGAGGAGGGAAGAGCATGAAGCGATTGATCGCGATAGGAGTGCTGCTGGCGCTGGTGCTGGTCGGCGTGGGGACCACTCAGGCACAGCCGACCAGAATCGTCGTCTACTCAGCCCTGCCGGATCTCGAGACCACAATGGTGAACCGCGAGTTCACCAAGCGGACGGGCCTCTCGGTGGAGGCTCTTAGCGTTGCCGCTGCCGGCACCCTGGCAGCCCGGATCCGAGTTGAGAAGGACCGGCCGCGCGCCGACATCTTCGTGGGCGGGTCGGCGGACTTCCACGTCCCGCTGGCGCGCGAAGGCCTGCTGCTGAAGTACGTATCACCCGCGGCGGTCGAGGCAAGGATCAGCCCGGCGTACCGGGACCCCGATGGGTTCTGGCACGGCTGGTATCTTGGCGCCCTGGCGATCATCATCAACACCGACCGATGGGACCGCGAGATGGCTCCGCGCCGCGTGCCCAAACCAGCCACCTGGGACGATTTCCTACGGCCGGAGTTCAGGGGGCACTTCATCATGCCGAGCCCGATAACGACCGGGGGAGGCTACATCTTCACCGCCGCGCAGATCTTCCGTCTGGGTGAGGATCGCGCATGGGCGTACCTGCGCGCCTTGAATGCCAACGCCTCGCAGTACACGCCCACCGCACCCGGCACCATCACCCTGCTGGAGCGGGGCGAAGGAATCGTGGGCATGCAGTGGGCACACGAGGGAATTGGCGCCCGGTTACTGCGTCAGCAGCCGCTGGAGACGACCGTTCCTCCTGACACGGCGTTTGAGATCGGCGCGGTCTCCATCATCAAGGGCGGCCCGAACTCCGAGGGGGCCAAGGCATACGTGGACTTCCTGATGAGCCGGACTCCCCAGGACATCAATGGCAAGTTCGGGTTCCGCTACCCGGTGCGGGCCGACGTCCCGGTACCCATGGGCGCCACAGCGTTCGAGGCCCTGAAGTTCGTCAAGTACGATCGGGCCTGGGCCATCGAGAACATGGCCCGGCTTCGCGAGCGATGGACGCGGGAGATTGGGCGGTAGGAGTGGGCTGATCTCGTTGAATCGAGGCGAGGTGGCCGCGGCGCGCGCTCGGCGCGCCGCGGCACCCCGCACCAGGTGGTGGCTGAGCCAGTGGCCGTGATCCGGTGGGGAGAGATCCGGCGTCAGGCCGGCGATCCGGGTATTGCGCTTGTCTTCGCCGGCGCGGCGGTTGTACTTGGGATCTTCGTGCTTTACCCGACCTTCCGTGTGCTGGTCTACCCCGGGCTGGCGGACTACATGGAGATCCCCAGGAGCCTGCGGTGGATGCAGGCGGCCCGCAACAGCCTGGTCATGATGGTGATCTCCACCCTGACGGCGACACTCTCAGGACTGATCTTCGCTTTCGCGGTCACCCGCCCGGACGTGCCAGGGCGGCGTTTCTTTCGGAACATAGCGGTGCTGCCCATATTTGCCCCGCCCTTCATGGTGGCGTTTGCCTACATCCTGATGTTTGGCCGCCAGGGACTGATCACAAAGACGGTTCTGGGGCTCAACGCCAACATCTTCGGCTGGCACGGGCTCTGGCTCGTCCAGACGGTGGCGTTCTTCCCGCTGGCGATGCTCATTATCATTGGGGTGTTGGAAGCGATAAATCCCAGCATGGAGCACGCCGCCAGGAATCTGGGCGCTGACGAATGGGCAGTGGTCCGTACGATCTCGTTTGCTCTCGCCCGGCCCGGGATCGCCGGCGCGGCGCTCGTGGTTGCCATCTCTGTCCTGGCCGATTTCGGCAACGCGGTCGTCATTGCGGGTGGCTTCCCACTGCTGGCCACCGAGGCGTGGTTCCGGATGGAGGGGCTGGCAGACCTGAAGGGCGCGGCGCTCGTGGTGGCGATGCTTATCGTCCCCACGACCTGCCTGTTCCTGCTCGAGCGCTACTGGGTGAGCCGCAGGGTCTACACCACGGTGACCGGGAGGGGATCGCGTGTCGAGCGGCCGCCGACGCATCCTGCGCTGAAGTGGGGCGCGGTCCTCTTCTGCGGCTTCATGAGCGTGATGATCGGGTTGGTGTACTTCGGTGTCGTGGCCGGATCGCTGACCGCGGTATGGGGCCGGGACTGGACCTTGACCCTGGGGCACTGGCGCCTGGCCATGGACCGGATCCCGACCCTATGGGCGAGTTTGAAGATCAGCGCTATGGCCGGCATCATAACCGGCGTTGTGGGCGTCGTACTGGCGTTCCTGACATCGCGCCGCCTGCCGCTGCGCCACGTGCTCGACTTCCTGGCCGTCTTGCCCGGCGCCCTGCCTGGGGTGTTCGTCGGCGTGGGCTTCGTGCTGGCTTTCAACAGCCCTCCACTCGAACTGGTCGGGACCCCGTGGATCTTGGCGCTGGCGCTTGCCTTCTGGCACCTGCCCATGGGCTATCAGGCCGCGGTGGCAACGCTCAAGCAGGTGGAGCGGTCCATCGAGGAAGCCGCGACCAACCTGGGGGCCAGTGGGCTGCGCGTCCTTCTGGACATCTACGTGCCGCTGCTACGGCGTGCCTTTCTGGGAGCGTTCACCGTGTCGTTCATACGGTCGGTGACCAACGTCAGTATCGTTGTGTTTCTGGTCACGCCGGGCAACATCGTCGCGACCTTTGCGATCCTGGCGATGATCGGCAACGGAATCTGGGGAGGCGCGGCGGCACTGACCACGATGCTCCTGCTGCTCACCTTCGCCTCGGTAGGCATGGCGCAAGCGGTTGTGGGACGGGCCATGCGCTCGACGCCAATGGGATGAGGAGTATGATGACGGCACACGTACGGCTTCGAGATGTCACCAAGCGCCTGGGCACGACGCTGGCGGTGGACCGCGTGTCCCTGGACGTGCCCGAGGGGAACTTCACCACGCTGCTAGGGCCCTCGGGTTGCGGCAAGACCACCACGCTGCGCATGGTCGCGGGGTTCTACCACCCCGACGCCGGGGAGATCTACGTGCGGGACGTTCCGGTAACCAACATCCCCGCGCACCGCCGCAACACCGCGATGGTCTTTCAGGAGTACGCCTTGTTCCCGCACATGACCGTGGCAGAGAACGTCGGGTACGGCCTGCGCATGCGACGCGTCGAGTCCACCCAGGCCCGGCGCCGGATCGGCGGCGTGCTGGACCTGGTCGGTCTGACGGGTCAGGAGTCCAAGTTCCCCCACCAGCTCTCCGGAGGCCAGCAGCAGCGCGTGGCGCTGGCGCGGGCACTCGTGGTCGAGCCGGAGGTGCTGCTGCTCGACGAGCCGCTCTCCAACCTGGACGCCAAGCTGCGCGTCCGAGTGCGAACCGAAATACGCAGCCTGCAGCAGACGCTGGGGAAGACCACGATCTACGTGACCCACGACCAAGAGGAAGCCCTGTCCATCTCCGATCGCATCGCCGTGATGAACCAGGGCCGGGTTGTCCAGGTGGGCACGCCGCAGGAGATCTACTACCGGCCCGCCGACCGGTTTGTGGCCGATTTCGTAGGGCTGGCCAACTTCGCGCCCGTGCAGGTGCTCGCCCCGGGCCGGGTCCGCCTGGACGAGGTCGTCCTGCAGGTGGAGAGTGCCGTGAAACCTGGTCCGGCGCTGCTGGTTGTGCGCCCGGAGACAGTGTCGCTGGCCGCCTTGGCCCCCACGGCGCCTGGTCTGCCGGCTCTCCGAGGGAAGGTGAAGACCGCGGCTTTCCTCGGCGGGCTAGCGAGGTACTGGGTCGAGGCAGTTGGCAGGGAATGGATCGTGGATCACGCCGCGCCCGGCGAGCAGTTGCTAAGCGGCGAGGTCTACCTGACGCTCGCACCGGAACGGATGCACGTGCTCTACGAACACGAGGTCACTCACGATGGGGAGGGTCAGGCATGAGCAAGTGGCAACTCCCGCCTCCGGGCGGGCACATGGATCGGCGCACGGGTGTCTACGTTCAGAACATGACGATGCGCGACATTGACGAGCGATTGGAGAAGAACGATGTGCTCATCGTTCCGCTCGGCGCCACGGAGGCGCACGGGCCCAACGCGCCCATCGGGGAGGACATCTTCCTGGTGGCCAGGATGGCCGAGGCGGTGGCAGAGCGTACCGGCTGCACGGTCTCCCAGCCGTTGTGGTTTGGATCGCACCCGTACCACCACCTTGGGATGCCGGGGACGGTGGTGATCCCAGAGGACGTCTTCTGTAGCTTCGTGCGCTCGATGATCGCGGGCTTCTGGAACATGGGGTTCCGCAAGCAGATCCTGCTCAACGGGCACGGTCAGGAGTTTGTGATCCCGGTCGCCATTCATCAGTTCGGCAAGCGCTACCGCGTGCCCGCGCTGATCGTCAACGTGAACTGGTACCATGCCGTTCCCGATTACTTCAAGGTCAAGGCGGACGGAGGGCCCTACGAGACCCAGTTCATCCACGCCGACGAGGTCGAGACCTCGTGGTGCATGGCGCTGTTCCCCGAGCTGATGAAGCAGGAATGGGCGGTGGACAACAAGCCTTTCGGTTTCCTGCCGGAGGGGCACGTGGACAAGGCCGGGAACTTGATGCGGCGCCCGATTAACTGGTACGGACACATAGGCGCGGGCCCGATTGAGG
This sequence comes from uncultured bacterium, assembly GCA_964384245.1. Taxonomy (GTDB): domain Bacteria; phylum Sysuimicrobiota; class Sysuimicrobiia; order Sysuimicrobiales; family Humicultoraceae; genus VGFA01. Next base: position 2,853 of record CAYLKW010000051.1, on the reverse strand, counting down.
TCAAGGCATATCCCGAAGGCGTAGTCGGCAGGCCTTCGCTGGCCTCCGCGGAGAAAGCCCAGCCCGGCGTCGAGGCGCTGCTGGACTACCTCGAGAAGCTGGTCACCGACATCCTGAAGACCTTCCCGCCCGGAGTGCTGCCGCCGGTGGAGTACGTGACCGAGCGGGACAAGGAGGAGATCGAGGCCGTGCTCAAGGGCCCGACCAAGGGCGGCAAGAGCATCTACTCCTTGGGATACCCGCCGTAGGAGGCGTGGCACGCATGCTGACGACCGAGGGCAGGGGCGCGTGAAGCTCAGTCTCGTCGTCTCCGTCGAAGAGACCGCCTTCGACGCCGTGGCGATCAGGGGCGGTTGGGAGGCAGGGGTTGCCCGCCTGGTCGCCCTTGGATTCGACGGGGTCGAGCTGGCCATCCGAGATGCGGAGGCCATAGACCCTGATCGGGTCGAGGCGGTCGTCCGGGAGGCCGGGTTGGCGGTGCCGGCGCTGGGCACGGGCCAGGCCTACCTGCGGGACGGGCTGAGCCTGTCCAGCCCGGACGCCACTGTGCGCCGGGCGGCCGCAACACGGCTCCTGGGGCATGTGCGCCTTGCGGCGCGCCTCCACAGCCTTGTCATCATAGGGCTCATTCGGGGTCGGGCCGAGGGCGGGACCGCGGCCGCGACCTCACGTTTTCTGGAGGGTGTTGCCCCTGTCCTCGAGGAGGCGGCGTCTGCCGGCGTGCGCCTGGTCATCGAGCCGATCAACCGGTACGAGACCGACTTCTTGCCGACAGTGGAGGAAGCGCTTGGCGTAATAGAGGCATCCGGCGCCCCGCACCTGGGAGTGCTGGCCGATACGTTCCACATGAACATAGAGGAAGCGAAGATAGATGACGCCCTGGTTGCCGCGGGGCCGCGGTTGTGGCACGTGCACGTGGCCGACAGCAACCGCTGGGCGCCGGGGTGTGGGCACCTCGACTTCGGCGCAATCGTGAAGACGCTTGCAGGGAGCGGCTATTCAGGATTCCTGTCGGCGGAGATTCTCCCGCGGCCAGATCCCGATGCGGCAGCCCTCCTGACCGAGCGCTTCATACGCCCGATCGTGGATTCCTTACGGTAGGTGCGGGGACGACCACAATCCAGTTGGTGAGGAGGCTGATGCGAGTGCGAATCGCTGTGATCTCCACTGTGCTCGTTCTCCTGATGGCATCCGTCCCGCCACTTGCGGCCCAGCCGGGGAGGGTCATGGTGTACAGCTCCCTCCACGAGACTGAGATCGCCGCGATGCTGGACGCGTTCACACGGAAGACCGGCGTCCGCGCGGAGTTCATCCGTGCATCGTCGGGGGAACTCGTAGCGCGGATAAGGGCGGAGCGGGCTTCGCCCAAGGGCGATGTGCACCTGGGTGGTCCGGCCGACGGCCACGAGGTGCTGGCCGTCGAGGGCCTGCTCGAGCCCCACAAGTCGCCGGAGCACAAGTTCATTGGGCCCCGGTTCCGCGACCCCAAGGACCGCTGGCACGGCTTCTACATCGGAGCCCTGGCCATTGCCGTGAACAAGCCGCGGTTCGAGCGGGAGATGCGGCCCAAGGGCCTGGACTACCCAAAGAAGTGGGACGACCTCCTGCATCCTGCCTACAAGGGCGAGATCGTGGTGGCCAACCCGTTCACATCCGGCACGGCGATGACGTTCGTGGCGACCCATGTCCTGCGGCTGGGCGCCGAACGGGGATGGAAGTATCTCGAAGACCTCGACAAGAACGTGAACCACTACACGCGCAGCGGGGCCGCGCCCGCGCGCATGTCCGCGGTGGGCGAGTTCCTGGTGGGCATTACCTTCGGGCACGACATCCTAAAGCCGATCGCCGAGGGCCATCCCCTGTATGTCGTCTATCCACCTGACACCGGTTGGGAAGTGGGCGCCGTTTCCATAATCAAGGGGGGCCCCAACACAGAGGGGGCCAGGAAGTTCATTGACTGGCAGCTCGGCAAGGACGCAGGGAAGCTGCACTCCGACATATCGTTGCGGATCTCTGTTCGGTCCGATGTCCCGGTGCCGAAGGGCGCGATTCCCATCAGGGAGATCCAGCTCTTGAAGGGTTACGACCTGTGGTGGGTAGCCCAGCACAGGGACGCCCTTCTCCGGATCTGGGACGGCAGGTTCAGAAGATAGACAACGCCAGACCAGGGAGGGTGGTGGTGTAGCGGTTGCTGGCGTCCGCTCAGTTGCGCGTCAGGGAGATACGATGGCTGATCCGTGAGCCGGCGCTGCTGCTGGTCTTGCTGGCCGTTGCCACCCTCCTGGTCGTCTTCGTGCTCCTGCCCGTCGTCCGAGTTCTCAGCGTCCCCTCCTCCGAGCACTGGCTGCAGTACTTCCAGCGCGAGGCATTCGTTCGGGCGACCCGCAACAGCCTGCTCATGGCGGTGCTCTCCACAAGCTCCGCCATGGCCGTGGGCTTCCTATACGCGTACGCGATCGTGCGGGCGGACATCCCAGCGAAGGGGCTGTTCCGGACCGTGGCCCTGCTGCCGCTGGTTTCACCGCCGTTTGTCACAGGCCTCGCGACCATCCTGCTGTTCGGGCGGCGGGGGTTGATCACCCACGGGCTGTTGGGGCTAACCTACAATCCCTACGGCTGGCACGGCCTTTGGTTTGCCCAGACCCTTTCGTTCTTCCCAATCGCCTACCTGGGGGTGGCAGGGGTTCTGAGGGCGATAAGCCCGTCGCTAGAGCTCGCCGCTCAGAACCTCGGCGCACGCCGCTGGGCCGTGTTCAGGACGATAGCCGTACCACTTGCCACGCCCGGTTTGGCAAGCGCCGCGCTGCTCGTGAGCATCCTCATACTGGCCGACTTCGGGAACCCGATGCTGCT
>CAYLKW010000050.1:0-14666 GCA_964384245.1 uncultured bacterium | reverse complement strand
TGAAATCCGTTAGGGTGAAAGCCCTCGTGGGTTCGAATCCCACCCTCTCCGCCAGTCAGGAATGCCGGACACCCCATGGAGGCCGCGCGATGTACGGATGGACCGGGAACATCCTCAGGGTCGATCTGACGACAAAGACATTCAGACGAGAAGCATTCTCCGAGGAGTTCGCGCATACATGGGTCGGCGGCCGGGGATTCGCCCTGAAGGCTCTATGGGATGAACTTGAGCCTGGAATCGATCCCCTGGGACCGAAGAACAAGTTCATTGTCGCCCTCGGCCCGATCGCCGGCATCCCCGCACCCAACACGGGGAAAACCGTCGTGGCGGCCAAGTCCCCCCTGACCGGCGGCTACGGAGACGGCAACCTGGGCACCCGGGTAACGGAACAACTGCGGAAGGCCGGGTACGACATGCTCATCGTGGAGGGCGTCGCCGCCGAGCCGACCCTGCTCTACATCGAGGACGACAAGGTGGAGTTCTTGCCCGCCGCCGAGGTATGGGGGAAGGGCACGTACGCGACAAACGACTGGATCTACGGGCGCTACGGGAGAAAGGTCGGGGTCCTCAACATAGGGCAGGGAGGGGAGAACCTCAACCGTTACGCCGTGGTGCGGAGTCTCGAGGGGCGCGCGGGCGGCCGGCCCGGAATGGGCGCCGTGATGGGATCGAAGAAACTCAAGGCCATCGTGGTCCGGGGGACCAAACCCATCCCCCAGGCCGATCCCGAGGCGATGAAGAAGCTCGGCGCGGCGGACCTGCGCACGGTCCACGAGATGGACAAGAAGTCCGGTTGGTCCATCCAGAGCACGACGGGCATTCTCGCCTGGTGCAACGAGGTGGCCGCGCTTCCGGTTCGGAACATGAGGAAGACCCGGCACCCTGACGCCTGGCGGATTGACGGAGAACGGCTGAACGAAGCGCGGGTGGCTCTCTACGGCTGTCCAAACTGCACGATGCACTGCGGCATCGCCATCCGCGACCGCGAGGGCCGGGAGTCCGAACTCGACTACGAGAACATCGGCATGCTGGGCAGCAACCTGGAGGTCTTTGAGTTCGATCAGGTCGGGTCGCTCAACTACCTGTGCGATGACTATGGCCTGGATACCATCTCCGCGGGCGGCGTCCTTGGGTTCTACGCCGATGCGATCAGCCGTGGAGACATCGCCGGCGATTTCCGGTTTGGCGATGCCGAGCGGGCCAAGGAACTGCTCCGGCTCGCCTCCCTCAGGGAAGGAGACCTGGGAGACATGCTGGCCGATGGGACGATGCGCATGGCCCGGAAGATCGGCCGGGGCTCTGAGGCCTACGCCATGCAAGTCAAGGGCATGGAGATTTCCGCCTACAACTGCAAGCTATGCCCCGGCATGGCCCTTTCTTTCGGAACGAGCCCGATCGGCGCGCACCACAAGGAAGCCTGGGTCATCACCTTCGAGCTCAACCAGACGGTCCGCGATTCCTACGGGCGGGAGAAGGCCGAGAAGGTAATCGAACTGCAGCGAATACGGGGCGGGCTGTTTGAGTACATTATCGCCTGCCGGTTCCCATGGATCGAGATTGGTTGGGAGCTCGAACACTACCCGGTCTACTTCAACACCATCACTGGCCTCAACTGGACCCTGGACGACTTCTGGAAGGTCGGCGACAGGGTCTACGCCCTGATGAAGCTCTTCTGGCTTAGGGAGATGCCAGATTGGAGCCGGAAGATGGATTACCCGCCCATGGCCTGGTTCGATCCTGCCAACGCCGACCCTGACGGCCCGATCGCGGGCAGGGTCCTCGATCTCGAGAAGTACGATGGCCTTCTCGACCATTACTATGACCTCCGCGGCTGGGACAAGAGAGGCATTCCCACCCGGAGGACGGCCGCCGCCCTGGGCCTCGAGGACGAGGCCCGCCAGGTGGAGGCCTTCGGCAGGTTGGAAGACTAGCCCGGAGCAGGCGGCCCGAGGAGGGCTTTGCCGTGAAGGTTACGGTCAAGATGATCGGCGCATTCGTCCATTCGGCCGGATTCAGCGAGCGGACTTTCGATCTTGCTCCGGGTATGACGACCGACGAGCTCCTGGAAACGCTGAAGATCGAGAAGTCCCGGCCGATGATCGTGGCGCGCAACGGCAACGCCGTGGCCACGGGAGAGAGACTTGAGGACGGCGACCGCGTTGTCATAGCGCCAATCTTTTCGGGCGGATGAGCAGCGAGGGGGGGCCTCCACAACGCGGGGGCTGGGGGATGGGACGCGCGTGAGGCAACTGCGGTGGGGAGTGTTGGGTGTTGCCGGGATCGCGCTCCGGGCGGTGATCCCGGCGATTCAGCGCAGCGCGAGTGGCCGCCTGCTGGCGATCGCAAGCCGGACACGCGAGAAGGCCGCCGAGGCGGCAGGGCGGCTCGGCATCCCCAGGGCCTACGAATCCTACGAGGCGATGCTCGCCGACCCCGAGGTGGAAGCAGTCTACATCCCGCTCCCCAACTCGATGCACCGGGAATGGACGCTCCGGTGTGCCGAGGCCGGCAAGCACGTGCTCTGCGAGAAGCCGATGGCGCTCCGGGCGGCCGATGCCGAGGAGATGATCGCCGCCTGCCGCGGGCGTGGCGTTGCGCTCATGGAGGCCTTCATGTACCGGTTCCACCCGCGCACGAGCCGGGTGGCCGAGCTGGCCGAGCAGAGTGAGCTGGGTGAGGTCCGGCTCGTACGTGCATCGTTCACCTTCCGCGTGCGCAGCCCCGAGAACATCCGCCTCGACCCCGGCCTGGGCGGCGGCGGCCTGTACGACGTGGGCTGCTATTGCGTCAACGTGAGCCGGATGCTGCTTGGCGAACCCACGACGGTCTTCGCTTTCGGTGGAATCGGCGCCAGCGGGGTGGACGAAGTGCTGGGGGCCGTGCTGCGGTTTGAGGGCGACAGGGTCGCGATGATTGACTGCGGCCTGGCGCTTTCGCGCCGGCAAGAGGTTGAGGTGGTGGGAGAGGAAGGCCGCCTCGTGGTGCCTGTGGCCTTTCTCCCGAGCGATGCGAGCACCGAGATCCACGTGTACCAGGACCAGCGCCACTCGGTGCTCACGGTTCCCGGGGTGGATCAGTACCAGGTGATGGTGGATCAGTTCGCCGAGGTCGCGCGCGGCGTTGCTCCGCCTCTCCTGCCCCCGGAAGACGCCGTGAGCAACCTGCGCGTGATCGAGGCGCTGTATCGTTCGCTGCGAAGCGGCCGCGCCGAGGGGGTCGGGGGACAGGACGCCTAGTACAGCCGATCCGGGTCGAAGACGTTCAGCAACCGGTCGCCGCGCAGGTACCGCCGAAGGTTCTCACAGAACAGGTCGGTGAGCCGCGCGTTCTCGGTTTCCACCGTGCTGGCCGAGTGCGGGCTGATCAGGACGTTGGGCATGTCCCACAGGGGGTTGTCGGCGGCCGGGGGCTCCGCCGCCATTACGTCCAGCGCGGCGCCTCCGAGGCGCCCGTCACGCAGCGCCTCGATCATGGCCGGCTCGTCTATGACGGCCCCCCGCGCCACATTGATGAGCACTGCGTCCGGCTTCACGGCAGCGAGTTCCTTCCGTCCGATCAACCCTTCGGTCTGCCGGGTATGAGGGGTGGCGAGGACGATGTAGTCCGCCGCTCCCAGCAGCGAGGGCAGTTCGGCCATCGGCACGAGCCCGTCAACATCCGCGTCCTGGTCGCCGGCCCCGACGGTTCGCCGGGTGGCGATGACGCGCATGCCAATTCCGCGGCACGCCCTGGCGACCTCGCGGCCGATCGTTCCAAGACCGATCAGGCCGACCGTGGCGCCCCGCAGATCGCGGCCACAGTACCGCAACCACCGGTGCGCCGCCTGATCGCGCACCATTCGGAATCCGTCCTTGGCGAACCAGAGGATCGCCATGAGGACGAAATCGGCCAGCGGCTTCGCGTGGATCCCCTTTGCGGTCGTAAAGGTGATCGGGCTGTCGAGGAGGCCGGTCCGCGACAGGAGTTGTCCGATCCCGGTGCTGGTGCATTGAATCCACCGCGCCTGGGGGAGGAGGGTCTTCAGGACGGCGGCGTTGGGGTAGTCAAAGTCGAAGAGGACCTCGGCTTCGGCCAGGTAGTCACGCCACCGCCGCTCGTCCTCCTCGGTGCGCTTCAGCGGGCGTCCGAAGTGATCGCACGGGTACCGCGGCTCCGGGAGCAGGGCCGGTTCATAAATGACCCGCACTTCGCCGGCGCCGCGGATGCGCTCGACGAAGTGCGGCTCAAGATAGGAAGCTATCAGGACAACGACGGGCGAGGTGCGGCTTCCCCGCGAATCCACCCTATGACGCGTACTTCTTCGCCCAGTCGCTGACGAGCGGAATCGTGAACTCCTTGCCGTTGTACGTCTGGACCGCATAGTAGATCGAAAGGATCAGCCACACGATCCAGAGGATCGGTCCGGCGACCAGGAACAGGATCCAGCCCAGGAACGGGATGTTCCCCAGGATCATCAACGCCACGTACAGCACGAACCACGCAATCCCCCAAAACAGCGCGGTCCATCCGTGGCGTTTCATGAACGGGTCCTTCTTCATATCTGTAAGAATTATGACGAGGGCGATTATCCAGATTGGGTACGCGAGCGCGGCCAGTAGCCGGTTCGACTGGTCCGCCGGGGCGGGCTCTGTGCTCATCTAGCACCTCCCTGGTCGCTGTGGTGCGATCCCACACGTATTCTGGAGGTTTGCCAGGAGTCCTTCCGCGGCGCCCGCGCCATCCGCAGCCGTCTATAATGGATCTGTCATGCGCATCCCGACGGCGGGGTCCGGCCTGGGCGGGGGCCTTATCAACGAGATCCGCAAGGTAGCCTTGGGCGAGCCGGTCACGGTGGCCTTCAGCGGCGGTCTGGACTCGTCCGTTGTCGCCGCGCTCGCCCGCGATGCGCTGGGCGCGGAGCGCGTTCTGCTCGTTACCGTGAACATGGGCCAGTACGCCTACCGCCGCGGCAACGCCATAGTGCTTGAGATGGCAGACCGGCTGGGCCTACAGCAGCGCTGCCTGCTGGGCCAGGCCAGGCAGCACGCGGTCCAGCGGGGTGGCCCGGCCTGCAACCGCTGCACCCGCGAGATCAAGCTGGGCATGGTGAAAGCCGCGGCCTCGGGCCGGCTCGTGCTTACCGGTTCGAACCGCAGCGACACCTGGGGACAGATGGGCCTGCGGCTCCATGACGGGTACTACTCGCCCCTCCTGGACCTGGACAAGCCCCAGATCCGGGAACTGGCCTGCGAGCTGGGTTTGAAGATCCCGCGCATCGGCGAGCACTGGGGGCGCGAGGGGTGCAAGCTCAAGCACCTGTTGAAGCCGTTGATCAACCCCGACTACCACGGCCGGGCCGTGGCAGAGGCGAACGAGGTTCTACTGGAAGCGCTGGCCCAGGCGGGATTCGACGCTGATCTGGCCAACGTCAAGATCGTGGGACCGCTGCGGCGGAACATGGCCCTTGTGAACGTCCGGCCCGAGCTGCCCGACGCGCTCAAGGCCGCCGTCATGCGGGCGCTGGGCGAACTGGCGGTTCTCGACGAGGTGTGGTTCGTCGAGGGGCCGGTGCGGCTCGTGGTGAAGGCCGGTCCCTCCCTGGCCGGGGACGCAGCGGGCCGCTACTGGGTGGCGCACGGCCGGCTGGCGCCTGACTTCGCCCACCCGATCAAGGTGGAATGGAGGCCCAGCCCGGACGGGCGGCTGCACACCTTCCATGTTCTCGATGCGATCCCAAGCTAGTCCGGCAGGATTCCCTTTGCGGGCGCCCGAAGCAGCGTGACGATGATCCGGCGGCGCCTCGCTTTCATACCGTCTTCTCTCGTGTTGGCTCTCGCGCTGATCTGTGCGCTGGTCCTGGGGCTACCCCCCGCGGCCGGACGCGGCGCGCCCTCTGTCACGCTCGAATTCTGGACGATCTCGCTCCAGCCGTTCTTCAACGACTATGTCAACGGGCTCACCGCCGCCTACGAGCGGGCGAACCCCGGCGTGAAGGTCCGCTGGGTGGACGTGCAGTTCGCGGCGGTCGAGCAGAAGCTGCTGGCCGCGCTGGCAGGAGGGGTGCCGCCCGACGTCGTCAACCTCAATACCGAGACGACCGCCCGGCTGGCCGAGCGGAACGCCCTTGTGGACATGGACGAGGCCGTTCCCGCCCAGGCCCGTGCCCGCTACTTCGAGGGCCTCTGGCGCGCCGGAGCGGTGCGCGGCCGGACCTATGCGCTGCCCTGGTACGTCGTGCCCAACGTGATCGCGTATAACACCGCGATCTACCGGCGCGCCGGCCTCAATCCCTCCGAGCCGCCGCAGACCGAAGAGGAGATGATCCAGCACGCGCGCACCATCAAGAATCGCACCAGGGTCTACGGTTTCATGCCCAACGTGGACGGCGTGCGCCTGCTGCACAGGTTCCAGGAGAACGGCCTGCCGATCCTGAGTTCCGACGGGAAGCGGGCCGTGTTCAACTCATCCGAGCACGTACGCTACCTGGCCCGCTACGTGGACCTCTTGAAGGACGACTACTTTCCGGAGGACACGTTGCGCAGGGGGTACCTGGGCGCCACCGAGCGGTACAGCGGCGGGCAACTGGGGATGCTGATCACCGGTCCGCAGTTCCTGCTCAGGGTGAAGAAGGACAACCCTGAGGTCTACGCGCAGACGTTCGTGGCGGCCTACCCCAGAGGGAAGGGCAATACCCTGCACCTGGCCACCATGACCGTGGCGGTGCCCAGGTCGAGCCGCAACGCCGCCTCCGCAGTGGACTTCGCGCTGTTCGTCACCAACGACGAGAACCAGCTCGAGTTCAGCAAGCAGGTTGTCGTCTTCCCCTCGACCCGGCAGGCAGCGGCGGACCCTTTTTTCCGCCGGGGCGGCGCCGGGCCCGAGGACGTTGCCCGCAAGGTGGCCGCCGCCGACCTGCCATTCGCGCGCGATCTCAGCGTGATCGTCCCCAACGCCGGTGACCTCTTCCGCGTCTTCCGCGAGGCCGCAGAGAGCGCGTTCTACGGCAAGCGCACACCGAAAGACGCGCTCGACTGGGCGGTCAGGCAGTGGAATGCGCGGCTCTGAAGGTGCGACCCGTCGGAGGCGCTTTCTCGTAGGGCTGATTGCCGCCGCGATCGGGATTGCCCTCGCTGCCCCACCCGCGCCCTCGCAGCCCTGGCCTGGAGGCGCATGGCCCGACGCCTACGTCACGCGGCCCCGCGACGCCCGCATAATTCCGCTTCCGAAGTCGCTGCGGTGGCTGAGCGGGGCCTTTGAGATCACGCCGGCCACCCGGATCGTTGTCGGGGATGCCGCGGGCCCAGAGGATTTGTACGCCGCGCGCGAACTGAACGAAGAACTCGCGGCCTGGGGCGCGCCGCCGCTGACGGTGGTACGGGCCTCCGCGGCTGGCGATCCAGCGCGCCCCGGCGGCGCCATCCTGCTCGGCGAGCCCGCGCTCAATCCCCTCGCAGCCGCGGCGCTCGCAGAGCACCGGATCAGCGTAGACTTGCAGAACCCAGGGCCCGAGGGCTACCTACTGCGCGTGGGGCCTGGCGTGATTGTCGCCAGCGGCGCCGACCGGCGCGGCACCTTCTATGCCGTGCAGACCCTGCGCCAGTTGCTTGAGAGGGATACCCGTGACCCCGGCCGCCTGATCATCCGCGGCGCCGAGGTCCGCGACTGGCCCGACCATCCCATCCGCGCGGTGCACGTGGTGTTCGACAGCCACTCCGACGTCTTCCACACCGCGTTGATAGACCGCATCTTCAGCCGCTACAAGTTCAACATGCTGATCGCGGAGTCCGAGTACGTTCGGTGGGAGAGCGCGCGCAACATCTGGCACCCGGGGGGAGCGACCAAGGGCCAGGCAGCGGCGGTGATCGCAGCGGCGCGCGAGCACCTGATCGAGCCGGTCCCGCTCATCCAGACGCTCGGGCACGCTGGGTGGCTGTTTCACAACGACCAGAACCTCGACCTGCTGGAGATGCCGGTCGATCTGGCGCCGGCGCGGTTCGCCTACGACCCGCTCAACCCGCGGGTCTACGAGGTGGTACTGCCGGTGCTGGACGAGGCGATCGCGTTGTTCCGGCCGCGCTTCCTCCACATAGGGCACGACGAGGTGCGCAACGTGGTGCCGTTCCCATGGTCAGAGGAGGGCCGGCGCCTGGGGTTCGGCGAGCTGTTCGTGCGCGATACCCTGCGTCTGTACGATCACCTTAAGGCCCGGGGCGTCGGGACGATGATGTGGGGCGACGTGCTGCTCACGAACGAGTTCGCCCCTGAGCTGGCGCGCCTGCCGCGCGACATCGTCATGGTGGATTGGCAGTATCACGCCGCGGCGCGCTACCCGAGTCTGGACCGCTTGCGGGCCTGGGGATTCCCGGTGCTGGCCGCGACCTGGGATCGCCACGATAACATCGCCGCGCTGGCGCGCGACGCCAGGCGCGCCGGGGCATCCGGCATGGTCAGGACCACCTGGACAGGGTACTTCGGCAACCGGGGCGCGCTCGCGTCGTCCTACCAGCAGATCTACAGCTACCTGCCGGCAGCGGACCATTTCTGGACGGCCGATCGGCCAGGCCCCTCGCTGTCTTCGGTGGAGGCCGCAGGCCGATTCCGGGAGGACTGGCGTCCAGCCCGCGAGGAGCCGCGCACAGTTCCCGGCCGGCCGCTTGACATCAGGGCCGTCGCCAATCGCAGTCACGTGGACGACGACGGCGCCGGATGGTTGGGGAAGGGACCGGACTACGATCTCCGGAATCTCCCGAAGGGGCAGGCGCGCTTCGCCGGCGTGCTGTTCAACGTGCTGAATCCTGAGGAACGCGACGGCCGCAGCATCGTGCTGCTGCGCGGGGCCCGTGAGCCGTTCCGCGCGATGCCCGAAAGCGTGACGGTCGGGGCCGGGTTCCCCGCGGGCGCGCTTTGCTTCCTGCACGCCCTTCCCTACCCGGCCTCGCGTTTCGGCGAGACGGTGGCCCATTACCGCGTGCGGTTCGGCGATGGCGGCGCCGCGGAGATTCCGATCCGGTACCGTGTGAACATCGGGACCTGGCTGGATGATCCCATCTCGTTCGAGCACGAGATCGGCTGGGCCGGCCGCACACGGTCAGGTGTGGAAGTGCGGATCTCGCTGTTCTGCTGGACCAACCCCGGCCCGCAACGCCCTATCGTTGCAGTGGACCTGGAGGCCGCCGGCGCCGGGACCGCGCCTGCCATCTTCGCCATCACCGCGCTCGACCGCGCCCGCGGGGCGGCGGGCAGGTAGGGAGGATCCACCATGGTCCTAAGCGGCCGCGTCACGATCGAGCAGGTGGAGAGCCAGGCGCTGCTCGGCAATCCCCTGGGCGATCCCCACGTCCGGGAGACCCCTGTCTACCTGCCGCCGGGTTACGACGGAGCGACCGCGCCGTACCCGGTGATCTTCTGGTTGCACGGCTTCACCGGGATCGGCCTCTCGGCGACCAACGCCGGTCCGTGGGTGCCGTCGTTGCCCGAGTGCATGGATCGGGTGATCGCAGCGGGCGCGCCGCCGGCGATCCTGGTCATGGCGGACGGGTTCACCAAGTTTGGCGGCAGCCAGTACCTCAACTCCGAGGCCACCGGCCGCTACGAGGACTTCGTTGTCTCGGAACTGGTCGCGCACACCGACCGACGCTTCCGGACTCTAGCGTCGCCGGCCCACCGCGGCATCGTTGGGAAGTCCAGCGGCGGCTACGGCGCGCTCGTGCTGGCGATGCGCCACCCCGATGTCTTCGGCGCGGCGGCGTCCCACAGCGGGGACATGTACTTCGAGGTCTGCTACCAGAGCGACTTCTGGAAGTTCTGCAACATAGTGGCGAGGCACGGCGGGGTCGATCCGTTTCTACAAGCGTTTCTCGAGATGCCCAAGAAGACCAACGATGCGATCACCGCTGTGAACATCGCGGCGATGGCGATGGCCTACTCACCCAACCCAGCGCGGCCGCCATGGCACTTCGACCTGCCGTTCGACCCGGACACCGGCGAGATGGATGAGGCGGTTTGGGCCCGGTGGCTCGCCTGGGATCCGGTCCGCATGGCGGCGCGACACGCCGAAGCCCTGCGGTCGCTCCGGTTGCTCTACTTCGAGTGCGGCTCCCGTGACCAGTACAACCTGCACCTCGGCGCTCGCCTGTTCCACCGACGGATCGAGGCGCTGGGCATCCGGCACGAGTACCAGGAGTTTGACGACGACCACACGGGCATCAACTACCGGTACGTTGAGTCCCTCCGGCGACTCTGCGAGGTGCTGGCCGGCCCACATGGTGGCTGAAGACAGAGCGCGACCCGGCACCCGCTTCGGGCTGAGCCGCCGGCAGTGGCGGGCGACGATCACCGCCTACCTGTTTCTTGGGCCAGCGCTGGTGCTGTTGGGCGTTTTCACCTTCTATCCGGTGGCGTTTGGTACCGCGCTCAGTCTTTTCGATTACGACGTCATCTCCCCGCCCCGCTTCGTGGGGCTGGAGCACTTTCGGGAGCTGTGGGAGGATCGTTTCCTCTGGATTGCGCTGGCCAACTCGACCAAGTTCCTCCTGGTGGTGCCGGTGCTGCAGGCGCTCTCGATCGGGCTGGCGGTCGCGGTCAACGTGCCGCTGCGAGGCGTCCGATGGTTCCGCGCCGCTTACTACCTACCGGTGGTCACCTCGATGGTCGTGGTTGGCCTGATGTGGCGGTGGCTGCTCGAGCAGGACGGGGTGGTGAACTACGCGCTCCGGACGGTCGGGCTGCTCGACCGTCCGATCTCCTGGCTGGGGCACCCTGACCTGGCGCTCTACGCGGTCATGTTCGTGACGCTCTGGAAGGGCCTGGGGTACTACATGGTGATCTACCTGGCCGGCCTGCAGGCGATATCGCCGGAGTACGAGGAGGCCGCGATCACCGACGGTGCCTCGCGGTGGCAGGTGTTCCGCTGGGTGACGCTCCCGCTGCTGCGTCCCTCGATCCTGCTGGCGTCCACGATCTCGGCGATCGCGGCGCTGAAGGTCTTCGAGGAGGTCTACGTGATGACCGGCGGGGGCCCGATGTTTCGGACCTACACGATGTTCTTCTACATATTTGACAAGGGCTTTCAGCAGCTCGACCTCGGATACGCCGCGGCCCTGGCCGTGGTGCTGGCCGTCCTGGTGATGGGGCTGTCGGCGGCCAACTTCCTCGTGTTCCGGCAGGGAGGGTGGAGCTATTACTAACGCGGCGCGGTATGCTGGCCTCGGGGCCCTGGCCCTGTTCACCACCTTCCCCTTGATCTGGCTGCTCTCAATCGCGTTGCGCACCACCGGCAGCGTATTCGGCTTTCCGCCCCAACTACTGCCCTGGCCCGCATCGCTGGACAACTTCGTCGCCGTCTGGCAGACGATGCCGCTCCCGCGGTTCTTCCTCAACACGATCGTGCTGGCCGGCGCCGCGGTGGCGCTCAACCTGGTGCTGTGCTCGCTGGCGGCGTATCCCCTGGCGCGCATGGAGTTCCCAGGCCGGCGGGTGGTGTTCGCGCTGCTGCTGAGCACGCTGATGCTGCCCGGACACGTGGGCCTGATCGTCAACTTCGTCACGCTGCTGCGGCTGCGCCTGATTGACACCTACCCAGGCGTGCTGCTGCCCGGAGCGGTCAGCGTGTTCGGGATCTTTCTCCTGCGGCAGGCGTTCCTGACCGTGCCCAAGGAGATGGAGGACGCCGCGCGCATGGACGGCGCCTCTGAGTGGACGATCTGGTGGCGGGTCATGCTGCCGGTGATCTCGCCGGCGCTGGGGGTGCTGGCGCTGTTCGAGTTCGTGGCTGTGTGGAACTCGTTCCTGTGGCCGCTGATCGTGCTCAAGACCCCTGACAAGTACCCGCTGGCGGTCGGGCTGCTCTACCTCTCGGGCCTGTTCGCGCACAACACCCGCGCGGTCGCGGCGGGCGCGGTGATGATGACCGTGCCGATCATCGCCGTCTTCCTCTTCACGCAGCGCTTCTTCATGCGCGGCCTGACCGTCGGGGCGATCCGGTGAAGCGCCTCCTGTTCGTGCCGCTCGACGACCGGCCCGCGACGCGGGAGACGGTGCTGGACCTGCTCCCGCTGCTGGGCGCGGGATGGGCCACCCCGCCCCGGGATCTGCTCGGCCACCGCCGCAGGCCGGCCGACCTGGACGCGCTGTTCCGGTGGGTGGAGCGGGAGGCGGCTACCGCCGACGCGATGATCGCCTCGGCCGAGGTACTGGTCCACGGCGGCCTGGTGCCCTCGCGCCTGAGCGCGGATCCGATGGAGGCACTCTGGCGCCGGCTGGATCGGCTGGCGCGCCTGGCGGCCCGCATCCCAACCTACCTCAGCGCGATCACCCCGCGGATTCCCTCGGGAGGCGCCGGCGAGGAGCCGTCCTACTGGGAGCTCTACGGCGACCTGCTGCGGACGTACTCGGCCTGTATGGATGCCGGCGAGCAGACCGGCAACGAGATCAGGTTCCGGCGGGCAATGGAAGCGCTGGAAGGCGTGCCTGCCGCTGTGGTGGATGATCTCCTCCGGCGGCGCCGCCGCCAGCTCCTGGTGAACCTGGAGCTACTGCTCCTGGCCGCGCAGGGCGGGCTCAGAGCGCTGCTGATTGGGCAGGATGACGCCGAGCCTCACGGCCTCACCCGCGCCGACCTGGCGGTGCTGCGCCGGTTCTGCTGGCGTATCGGTGGGGGCCGCGCCCAAGTCTCAATCGGCGCCGACGAACTTGGAGCAAGGCTGCTGGCCCGCCTCGCCAACGACGCGGCCGGCCGCGCGCCCCGCGTCTGCGTCCGGTACACTTTTCCCGAGGCGCGGCGCAGCGTGCCTCGCTACGAACCCGCCCCATTGGAGGAGACCGTCGCAGGACACTTGGCCGCCTCCGGCTGCGCGGTCGTTGACGGCGATCCGGAGGTGCTGCTGTGGGTGCACAACTTCTCGGGCGCGCAGCAGCGCGAGGCGGTTGACCAGCGGGGCGCACCTCCTGCGCCGGTCCGGACGGCGGCCGCGGCGCTGGCCGAGGCATCGGCCCGCGGCATCGTCTGCGGGTGCGCCGACGTGCGCTTCGCCAACGGTGCCGACGAAACGCTGGTCCGCTCGCTCCTGGCGCGCGAGGACCTGGCCGGCCTGGCCGGCTACGCCGGATGGAACACCTGCAGCAACAGCCTGGGCACCGTGATCGCGCAGATCGTGCTGTTCCACCATGCCCGCGGGCAGCTCGGCGAGATGCGCCTGCGCCAGGCGCGGCGCCGGTACCTTGCCCGGCGTCTCCTGGACGATTGGGGATACCAGGCGGTCGTGCGTCCTTACCTGGCGCGCGAGGTTGTGCCGGCGCTGGGCGTGAATCCATCGAGTCTGGGTCCGCACGCGGCGGCGGTGCGGGAGGCGGCGATGGGGCGGATGCGGGAGGAGATCCTGCCGCCCGTGGTCCGCTGCCTTGGCCCCTTCGCGCTCGAGGGAATCGCGTTCCCATGGGATCGGCTGTTCGAGGTAGAGGTGACGCTACCGGATGAGGCGCAAGGCTTTTGACGTTGTGGTTATCGGCGGCGGACCCGCGGGCACGGTGGCCGCGGTGGCCGCTGCGCGCGAGGGCGCCCGTGTTGTCTTGGTCGAGCGGTACGGCTTCCTGGGCGGCACGCTGACCGCCGCGATGGTCGCGCCGATGATGGGCTTTCATGCCGGCGCGCGGCAGGTCGTCACCGGCATCCCCGAGGAGATCGTGGCGCGCCTCCGTGCGATCGGCGCCTCGCCGGGCCACGTCCCGGACCCGATTGACTTCTGCCACACCGTGACGCCGTTCGACTACGAAGGTCTCAAGCGCGTGCTGCTGGAGATGGCCGCCGAGGCCGGCGTGGATCTGTGGCTGCACACCGTGTTCCTCGACGCCCGCGCCGACGCCGGCGTGGTGCGCGCCGCGCGGGTCTGGCAGAAGGACGGCGTCAAGGAGCTGCGCGCGCCGGTGTTCGTGGACGCTTCGGGCGACGGTGACCTGTCGGTGGCCGCCGGGGCCTCAGCCGAGATCGGGCGCGCCGGGGACCACCGTACTCAGCCGATGACGCTGGTATTCCGACTGGGCGGGGTGGACTGGCCCGCCGTGATGGAACACCTCGAACGCCATCCCGAAGAGATCCAGCACGGCCAGGGAGTTCACGAGCGCATTGACATAGGGTGGCTGAAGGGGCTGCCCTGCCGCGGCTTCGCAGGCTTCGGGGCAGCGGTGCGGCAGGCGCGCGAGAGCGGGGAGTGGCCGGTCCCGCGGGACCGGCTGCTCGTGTTCGAGGGCGTGCGGAGCGGCGAGGCCATCGTCAACACGACGCGCGTGCCCGACAGGCTCGGGACCTCTGGAGCGGATCTCTCGCGTGCCGAGGTCGAGGGCCGGCAGCAGGCGTACGCGGTCGCGGAGTCTCTGCGGTGCCGCATTCCCGGGTTCGCGGGCGCGTACATGCTCGAGACCCCGGCGCAGATCGGCGTGCGGGAAACGCGGCGCATTGCCGGCGACTATGTCCTGACCGCCGACGACATCCTCGGTGCGCGCAAGTTCGACGACGCGATCGCCGCCGGGGCCTATCCGATGGACATCCACGATCCCGCCTCGGAGCGCCTCCTGGTGCGACGCCTGCCCGAGGGCGAGTTCTACACGATTCCCTACCGGTGCCTACTGCCCCGCGGCGGAGTCAACTGGCTGGTGGCGGGCCGGTGCATCTCCGCGACGCACGAGGCGTTCGC
>CAYLKW010000049.1:13569-14850 GCA_964384245.1 uncultured bacterium | reverse complement strand
TTCCCGCTCACGTTACAACTTCAGTCGGCAGGGCTCCCAAAGCCGTCTTGGGTCAAGGTCAGCCAGATCCGAACCTTGGCGGTCGAGAGGATCGGGAAGAGACTGGGAAACGCGAAGGCCGAAGATCTTGCGCAGGTCGTCGAAGGCCTGAATGAGATCATCGGAACCTAGAAAGCGGCTCAACCCGCCGTCTTCCGCGCGCCTCTTTGCGTCGTTCCTCCGCTTAGGACTCACTGCCTTCGGAGGGCCGTCAATGGTGGCATACATCCGTGACATGGCGGTCGAGAAGAACCATTGGCTTGATGAAGGGACACTTCAGGACGGGGTGGCACTCTGCCAGGCAATTCCAGGCGCCACAGCCATGCAGACTGCCGCCTACGTTGGATACAGGTTGCATGGGGTCGTAGGAGCTGCCGCCTGCTTCGTTGGCTTTGGTCTCCCAGCCTTCGTCTTCATGATCATCCTCTCGGCCGCCTACCTTAGCATGAGGGAGCTTTCGGCAGCAGCCTCGCTGCTTGAGGGATTGCGGGCGATAGTCGTCGCAATCATCTTCAGTGCGGCCTTCAAGTTCGGCCGCTCTACGCTGAAGGCGTTCCGTCACTTCGCAATTGCTGGCGCATCCGCGCTTCTGTTTGCTCTCGGTCTCAATCCCATCCTTGTGATCGCTGTCGCTTTCTGCCTGGGAATACTACTCTTGCACTCCCCCGGCAGTGGGGGTCCCGCGGTCAGGGCAAGCGTTTCACAAGGCTCGTCTTCCCGAGCCATCCTTCTCTTGTTGGTCCTAGTCGTCGCGGGGTTCTCTCTGTTGTTCGTGGCAGGTCGCGCCCTTTTCGACCTTGCCGTGCTCATGGCACGGATCGATCTGTTCGCCTTCGGCGGAGGCTTTGCCTCCGTGCCCCTCATGTACCACGAGGTTGTTGAGATTCGCCACTGGATGTCTAGTCAAACCCTTATGGATGGCATCGCGTTGGGTCAAGTCACACCTGGTCCCATCGTCATTACGGCGACGTTCATCGGCTACATCCTCAAAGGCCCCTTAGGTGCAGTCGTCGCGACGGCTGCCATCTTCACCCCGTCGTTCGTCCTGGTCGTTGTCTTGGTTCCCTACTTCGATCGCCTTCGGTCATCAGCATGGTTCAACCGCGCCATCGGTGGCATCCTCTGCTCGTTCGTTGGTCTGCTACTGACGGTCGCGATCAGGTTCGCCATCTTGCTCCAATGGGACTTCAAGTCCGCCTTGCTTGCCCTATGCGCGTTTGCTGCCCTCATGATGCACGTTGA
>CAYLKW010000049.1:0-13469 GCA_964384245.1 uncultured bacterium | reverse complement strand
GCAGCCACCGCCTTGACGATCATCCAGCCGATCACGCCGAACCCTGCGACGAAGGTAATCAGGAACACGATTAGCGGGCTCCACTGCACGTTGACCTGCTCAGCGGCCAGGTTGATGTACCTGCGAAGCTCCGCGTTCTGCAACACCTGGCGGCTGACGGCGTTCAGCGCCATGACGCCCACCTGGGCCAGAGCAGCGGCCAGCGCCAGCGGCCGCTTCACCTTCCTGCTCTGAGCCAGAATCAGGGCCCAGGGCAGGCCCGGGCCCAGGGCGGTCAGGGCCGTCAGCATTGCCAGGGAGCCACCGAACATCATCTGGCGCAACTCCGCGGGCCAGGTCCCGAACGTGTACCACGATCCTGTCAGGGCAAACCAGGCCGCACCCACCGTATAGAGCCGCAGCGCGAAGCCGGACACCCAACGTCGGTACGCGTCGCTCTCCCTGACCGCGAAGAACGCGGCGTCCACAACCAGGTAGGCCGCGGTCGTGGTTAGCGCCAGGCCAAACATCATCAGCCAACGGGGCCACAATGTCGGGTCGGAGACGTTGAGCGCGATCCCCATGGGCGCGCCGGCCACGCTCGTCTTCTGCCACAGCGCCGGCCACGCGGCCAGATTGGTCATCAGACTGAAGCCGTTGGCGAACACGAAGCTGATAACAATGAACAGCAGCGCCCCGATCCAGCCCGCCGCCCGGTGGATCGGCAAGGTGCGGCCTCCCCGGAGCCCTATGGCGTAGAGGTAGACGCCGTAGTAGGCAGGGATGAGCATGAGGATGATGCTGAACCATGGCCACGCCATCAGGATAGTGGCGGGGAAGAACACCTTGTAGTACGCGACCTGGATGAACAGCAGCGGCACGATCCCGAAGTTGATACCCAGCGCGATGATGATCGGCATCTGGTTCATCAGGCGGTTCGAGCAGGTTCGGGCATGCTCGCCGCGCCCTCGCAGGAGCATCGCCAGCAGGACCCCGGCTAACCACAGGTTCATCGGGATCGTGTGGAGCGTGAATCCCAGCACCTTGAAGAACACCGTGAACCAGTGGGGTGATGGGAGTCCCAGCGGGCTGTCGGGTCCTATCAGACGGATTGGATCCATCTTCGCCTCCCTACCGCATCCCGCCCGGACGCGGCATCGCGATTGACGCCAGGTACTTCACCAGCATCTCAGTCTCCTCGGGTGTACCCAGCCATGGCGGCATGAAGATGTTCACGTCTCCCAGGTACGGGACGGCGCCGCGGATGATGTCCGGCGTCCAGCCCCGCATCAGGTGCCCGACCGCCGAATACCCCGCGGTTGTGGAGTGGCAGTTGTTGCAGTGGTACTGGAAGATCAGGTGGCCCAGGCGCACCTGGTCAGGCTCGGGCAGTTGTCGCAGCTTCTCCCGAACGATCTTTGTCCCGTCCATCACCTGGGGATACTGTGAGGCCACGAACGCTTTGGTCCAGGTGCCGCTTTCCAGATAGCCGTTCTTTCGCACTTCGGGGATCTGCTCGGTCAGCAACTGGTTGCCCATCACCACGTTGTAGATGATGTAGGGCTTACGCACCGCTTCGCGGATGAACTCACCAGTGCTGAACGCGCCCACCCCGAGGATGAAGAACAGGATCGCAAAGCCCGGAGAGAGCCACCCAGGGTTGCGGTAAGGCCCCAGGTACAGCATGACGAAGACAATGGCCGTGGTGGCGAGGATCAGGGTCGTGAGCACGGTGAGGACGCTGGAGGCCATCAGGGCAGCCCGGGCCGACTCGGGCAGGAACGCGTACCATCCCAGGCCGCCGATCAGGATCAAAATGGATCCCAGCAGCGCAGGGCGGGCCGAGCGCTTGGCGATCAGGTCGCGCAGCGCGGGGTCCCTGAGTTTGAACGCGGCGTGCAGGTACACGTACAGCGACGCCAGCAGGATCGCGCCGCCTGTGCGCGCCAGCACCTGGGGCACGAACTGCGGGTTGAGCAACCCCACCCAGAAGTTGTTCTTCTGCAGCCAGGCGCCGGGGTTGAGCATGAAGCCGGTGATTCCGGTGATCAGCACCAGACTCAACCAGGCCGAGGCCGCGTATATCCACCCCATGGCCTGATGGGTCTTCGGGTCCGGCCGCCCCCAGTAGTAGTAGAAGATGAACGCGGCGACGATCTCGACGATGAAGGTTACGTACTCCATCGCCCAGCCGAAGACAAAGATTTGGATCAGCGTCCTGGTAGCCAGAGGGGAGGCCAGCCCGATCGTCCACCAGATGCCCACGCCAGTGATGGCGCCGTAGACCACCGTGAGTAGGATGAAGAACCAGGCGTGCTGTTTCAGGTAGGCGAGGTAGGGCCGGTTGTGCGTGCGGTAGGCGTGTCGCACCTCGACCGCCAGGAACAGCCCGCCGCCCACGGCGTAGTGCGCGACCACCACGTGTAAGACCGCGATGATGGCTATGAGCATGGGCGAAGTGAGAAGCGGGACGTACCACCAGGGATAGTGCATGCCGATCCCTCCCCTCAACCCCTGTGGGATTCGGTCCTGAACAGCAGGACTCCTACCAGGAAGAACGCAATGCCGAATCCGGCGAGCGCGATCGCCTGCGGCAGCACCTCCGCCAGTCCGAGGCCGCGCGTGATGATGTTCACGAATCCGGTCATGGCCCATCCCTGCGGCACGGCGTAGGCCAGGGTCTGCATGTACTGCGGCGCGACCTCGATCGGCCACCATGCCCCGCCCAGCATCGAGGGGATGATGGTCACGACCGGAAACAGCGCGGACGCCTGCGCCTCGGTGCGGATGACCGCCGCCAGCATGACGCCCAGCCCGGTGGCCGAGAAGAGGTATGCGGCCACGAGCAGGGCGAGCGCGGCCGGGTCCTGTCCCCAGTTCACGCCGAGCAATCCCTGGCCGACGATGATCAGGATGCCCATCTGAACGACGCCTTGCAGGTAGATCCCGGCGATCTTGCCTCCCAGGATGGAAGCCCGCCGCGTCGGGGTGGTCATAAGGCGCGCCAGGGTGCCGTTCTGGCGTTCGACCACCAGGGTGGCCGCGCTCATCGCGGCGGCCATCATGACGAACATCACAGCGAAGCCCGGCGAGGCCTGCTCCAAGCCCGTCGGGAGCCGCTGCCGGCGGTCGGCGGCAAGGGCGCTCGCCACCTCCACGTTGACCGTTACAGGGGGCACGGGCGACCAGCGGCTGTCGGCCCGCTCAATGGCGCGGCGGCGCACAGCCGGTCCCAGTGATGGGTTCTGCGTCTCGCGCACGGCCAGCGCCGCGGTGAACTCGCCGGCGATGGCATCCACCGACAACCGCATCGCCACCTCGCGCACGACCTCGGTGACGAGCATGGGCGGGCCTCGGCGTGGGTCGAACCGCACGCTCACGTCGGCATCCTTGC
The DNA here is from genome assembly GCA_964384245.1 of uncultured bacterium. GTDB lineage: Bacteria > Sysuimicrobiota > Sysuimicrobiia > Sysuimicrobiales > Humicultoraceae > VGFA01. The sequence goes on along the minus strand of CAYLKW010000049.1, from coordinate 10,096 downwards.
CCGTGTTGATGCGGGCGGCGAACCCTTTCGGTATGAGGACGACGGCGGCAACCCGCCCGTCCTCGAGCAGCGCCCGCGCCCCCGCGCCTGTGGTTTCCCGAAGGCCGACCGTGGGCTCATCCCGCAGGCGCTCCGCGAACAGCCGCGAGTAGGTGCTGCCGTCTTCGTCGGCGACCGCCACCGGCGTGCGCGCGCCGGCGGCCCCTTCTCCAAAGACGCTGCCCACCAGCACGGTCATCAACAGCGGCATCGCGAGACGCCAGAGCAGGGCGCCGCGGTCGCGCGCGGTGATGGTCAGCGACAGCAACGCTATCGACCCGGCCTTGCGTAGGGCGTTCATGCCGCTCACCGCGCTGCGCTCACCGGAACCGCAGTTGCCAAGTCCCGACGGTGAGAAACACCACGGACATGGCGAGCAGCGCCAGCAGCGGCTGCCAGATGGCCGCGGGGGTCTGTGCGCCGGCCATGATGGCCAGGAATCCGTCGAGGGCCCAGCGGTTGAAGGTCAGCCGGCTGGCGTATTCCAGCCACTGCGGCATGGCGTATATAGGGAACATCGAGCCGCCCAGGAACGACATGGGCAGGATAATGGCCGGCGCCAGCGACTCGACGGCCTCGGGGGTGCGGGCCAGCGCGGCCAGGAACGTGCCCAGCCCGGCCGCGGCCAGGGCCGTGGCGCCTATCATCGTGAGTAGCAGCAACGGAGAGCCCCACTGGACCCCGTAGAAGACCCGCGTGAAGAGCACCAGCAGACTGAACTGCGCCAGGCCCGTGAGGAATGTGGCCAGGAGCTTGCCGCCCACTATGTCGGCGGATTCCGTGGGGGTTGTGCGCAGGCGCGCGAGCGTGCCCTCGCGCCGCTCGACGAGTATGCTCTGGCTCGCCATGCTCACGCCGAAGAGCAGGTACATGACGCCCATCCCCACCGCGTAGTAGTCCATCGCGGAGGGGAAGCGAGGTCCGCTACCGCGCTCCTCGGCGATCGCCACCGGCTGGCGGGCCGTGAACTGCTCGACGTCTTTCAGCCACCCCGGTATCGCCGCGACGACTTTGGACGGCACCATGATGCGTTCGATGATGAGCGTCTCGGCCGCCACCGTGATCGCCACCTGCCGCTTGACCACCTCCGCGCCGAACCGGTTGACGATGCTGTGGACGATGCCGGCCCGGATGCTCTGGGCCGGGTCCGTGAAGAGCGTCAGGCGCGCGGGGCGTCCGGTCAAGATCGCCTGCGAGAACCCCCGAGGGATCACCAGCCCCGCGGTCCGGCGCCCGCGCATCACCATGTCGCGGGCAGCGGCGGGTTGGCCGGTGTGGTCCACCCGCAGCATCCGGCCGATCGGGCCGGTCCCAAGCACCTGCTCCACCAGCAGCCGCGCGATCTCGCCCTGATCCTGATCCACGACCACCACAGGGATGCGCTGGATCTCGGCGGTGCCCCGCCACAGCGGGTTGAAGACCAGGCCGAGGATGAAGATGAGCGCCATGGGCATGACCAGCAGCACCACGGCCGCACGGCGGTCCCGGACCCGGATGCTGAGGTCCTTGGCGGCGATGACGACGGTCTTCCTAGTCACGTCTAGTCACGTAGACCCTTGCCGGTGAGATGTAGGAATAGGCTTTCGAGGTTGGGTTCCCGGACCTCGATCGCCAGGATCGGCACGTCGTGCGTCACGAACTGCGTCACGATCTGCGGCAGCAGACGGCGGCCCGTCGTGGTCAGCACCTCGAGGCGGTCTTCGCGCATCCGCACGTCGTCCACGCCCGGCAGCGCGCGCAGCGATGCGGGCAGCACGGTGCCAATCCGTGCCGCGTGCGTGGTTATGCTGATCAGGTCGCGCTCGCCAACTTGAAGGCGCAGCTCCTCATGGGTGCCCATGGCGATGATCTGCCCCAGGTCCATTATCGCGATCCGGTCGCAGAGGAACTCGACCTCTTCCATGTAGTGGCTGGTGTACAGGACGGTGAGGCCCTCGCGGTTGAGCTGCTTAACGGTCTCCAGGATGTTGGTGCGCGACTGGGGGTCCACGCCCACGGTGGGCTCGTCGAGCATCAGCAGCTTCGGTCGGTGCAGGAGGCCGACGGCGATGTTGATGCGGCGCTTCATCCCTCCTGAGTAGGTGTCAATGCGCTCGCCGGCCCGTTCGCGCAGGCCCACGATGTCGAGGACCTCCTCGATGCGGCGCCCGGCTTCCCGGTCCGCCACCTCGTACATGCGCGCCCAGAAGCGCAGGTTCTCGCGCGCGGTGAGGGTCGGGTAGAGGGCTATCTCCTGTGGGACCACGCCGATTGCGCGCCGCACCGCCATCGAAGATGTCCGTACGCTCGCCCCGGCGATCCAGGCGTCCCCGCCGGTGGGCTCCAGCAGGCAGGCCAGCATGCCGATGGTGGTGGTCTTGCCGGCGCCGTTGGGGCCGAGCAGCCCGAACGCCTCGCCGCTGCGCACCTCGAACGAGACCCCGCGGACCGCGGCATGCCCATCGTAGTGCTTGACCAGGTCCTGGGCGATGACGAGGGGACTCATGGGCTACGTATTTCGCGGGGGAGGTTTGCGTCCCTGGTGCCGGGCAGGGGCCGCCGGGCGGGCCGCAGAAGTGCCAGACAGTGCTGCCCGCCCTGCACGCACCCGGAGCCACGCGTTGAGTTTCCTCCTCAAGGGGTTCATCATGGGGTTCTCGATTGCCGCCCCGGTAGGGCCGATTGGCGTGCTGTGCATCCGCCGGACGCTCGCCGACGGCCGGGCAGCGGGGTTCGTCTCCGGCCTGGGCGCGGCCACGGCCGACGCGGTCTACGGCGCGGTCGCCGGCTTCGGCCTGACGCTGGTATCGAGCCTGCTGATCGGCCACCAGGCCTGGCTCCGGGCGGCAGGTGGCGTCTTTCTCGTCTACCTGGGTGTGAGAACGTTCTCAGCCCTGCCGGCTGCCGAGGGGCCATCCCGGGGCCCTGTTGGCCTCTTGCGCGCCTACGCGTCCACGTTCCTGCTGACCCTGACGAATCCCATGACGATCCTATCGTTTGCGGCGATCTTTGCTGGGCTGGGATTGGCGAACGCGGCTGGAGGTGCGAGCTACTACACGGCCGGTGCGCTCGTGGCAGGGGTGTTCCTCGGCTCGGCCGCCTGGTGGTTGATCCTCAGCAGCAGCGCCGGCGCCGCCCGGTCCAGGGTCGGCGCGTCCGGGATGCGCTGGATCAACAAGCTCTCGGGATGCGTCATCGTCGCGTTTGGTCTCGCCGCGCTCATCAGCCTGATCCGATGAAACCCGACACCCTCTGGCGGCACCGTGACTTCCTGAAGCTCTGGAGTGGGCAGACGATCTCGGTTTTCGGGAGCCAGTTCACCCACCTGGCGGTGCCACTTATAGCCGCGATGATCCTGAAGGCGTCGCCTGCGCAGATGGGTGTCCTCTCGGCGGTCGTGACCGCGCCCTTTCTACTGATCGGTCTTTTCGCCGGGGCCTGGGTGGACCGCTGGCGCCGCCGGCCCATCCTGATCGCCGGTGACGTGGGCCGCGCTCTCGTCTTGCTCGTGATTCCGGCCGCGCACCTGGCAGGTGTCCTAGACATGGCGCTGCTCTACGCGGTTGGGTTTCTGACCGGCGCGATGACCGTGTTCTTCGACGTGGCCTACCAGGCGTATCTGCCGTCCCTGGTCGATCGCGAGCATCTCTTGGAGGGCAACAGCAAGCTCGAGGCGAGCCGTTCGGTCGCGCAGGTCGCCGGCCCCGGACTTGCCGGCGTCGTCGTGCAGATCATCTCGGCCCCGATGGCGATCCTGCTTGACGCCGTTTCGTTTCTGGTCTCTGGGTTGTTCATCGGGCTGATCAGACAGCCCGAACCGGCGCCGGAGGTGGCCCGGGCACCGCTGCTCTCCGAGGTCCGCGAAGGTCTCGCCGTGGTCTTCGGCAACCCGATGCTCCGGGCGATCGCCGGCTGTACGAGCACCTCGAACTTCTTCGCTTCGGCGGCCGGCGCGCTCTACATCCTCTTTGCCACGCGCGAGCTGGCGATGAAGCCGGCTGCGATTGGCGTCGTCTTCAGTTTGGGCAGCATCGGGGCGCTGGCAGGAGTCCTGCTTGCCCCGGCCCTCGCCCAACGGTGGGGCATCGGCCGCGTGATCGTGACTGCTCCGCTGCTCGCGGGCCTGGGGTTCGTCCCGGTGGCGCTGGCCACCCCAGCGCTGGCGATCCCGCTGCTGACCCTGGGCGGGTTCGTGGCCAGCTTCGGGATCCTGCTGTACAACGTCAACCAGGTCAGCCTGCGCCAGGCGATCACCCCGCACAGGCTCCAGGGCCGCATGAACGCGACCATGAGGTTCCTGGTCTGGGGGACAATGCCTCTGGGCGCTCTGGCCGGCGGCGCCCTGGGTCAGATCCTGGGGCTGCGTCCGACGATCGCGGTGGGCGCGGCCGGGGCGATGCTGGCGTTCTTGTGGGTATGGCGTTCGCCGGTGCGTGCGCTCGTGGGGATCCCGGAGCCTCCCGGGGTCAGGCCCGCATGAACACCGGCCTAATGTGCTTCTCGAACAGGTTCTCGGTAACCAGACCGCCGATCACATCCGCGTTTGCGTCCAGGGCTTGCAGGTATTCGGTTCCCATCTCGGCGGCCACCTTGTACGCCACGTGGAGCAACTGCCGGAAGTGTGGATTGTAGGCAGGGCACTCCTGGTCGTGGCGAAGCGCCGCGGCATACCCTGAGGCCGACCACCCCCTGACCGCACTCGGCTCTGGGAGCCGCGCCCGATCTATGGCGATGACGGCAGCGTACGGCCTGCACAGCTCGTCGATCTGATCGTACGCCCTCGCGTAGATCTCCTTTGCCAGGCCCAGCGAGTCACCGCCGGCCGCTGCCAGCCCCGCGATCTCTTCCAGCCATGTCGTGCCGGCGGTCTTGAGGTGCAGGCCGGCATCGTGCCTATGCAGCGCGCGGGCGATTGGCCCGTAGATAGAGAACTTGTCGCTCCCGGAGTGCACGCTGATCTTGAGGTTGGCCGGCAGGCCGAACTCCCTGATCGCGAACGCGATCACCGCGAGGTCCTCGCTGAACTCTCTCTCGAAGCCGGAAACGTCGCCGGCGTAGTCAACGCCCTTGTTGAAACGGCCGGTGAACTTCGGGGCGATCGTCTGCACCGGGATGCCCTCGTCCGCGACCGCCGCAAGAACAAAGAACAGCTCGACGGGCGTCTGCGGCGTGCTGGTCTCGTCAATGGACAGCTCGGTGATGAAGCGGCCTTGCCCATTTGTCGCCTCGATGTGGCGGTATATGGCTCCGGCCTCTCGGACCGCCGCCAGATACTGCCTTGCGATTCCCGCCACGTCCTCTCCGGAGATCGCGAGCGGCCGGTCAATGCCGGGGATGACCTGCGCGGTTGCATAGCGCCGGTGTCGCGCCACGAACTCGTGGACGGCTGCTTCCGTGGTCGCCTGGCCGACGAGGTCGGCGATGTCAATCGTGAAGAAGTCACTGGTCGCGATGAACGCGTCAACGTTCTTGAGGTTGATGTGGTCGGCGTCCACGTGATAGGGTCCTGTCCATCCCAGCGCCCGGACCGCGGCATCGGCCTCGGTGCGCACGCTCGCCGGATGCGACCCGACGATCTGGTGCTCACGGTGTGACTTGTTCCACACAGGCGTGATGTCAACGCCCAGAGCCCTGGCCCGGACGAAGGCTGCCAGTTGCGCGCGGCCCTGGCGGGCAAAACGATCGCCTATGCCCATGCTGTACTTCGACAGCGTTATGGGCACGCCGCCTCCTTGAACAGCCGTAACATCTCGTGCCTGAAGGCGTCATAGGCGCCCTTGAACTCGGCCAGGGTCTTCCGGACGGAGCCGAACTCGGCCCACTGCTCCGGAGTGTGGCCGCCGTTGCCGAAGTCGCCGGGGATGCCGACGTCGCGCAGTATGCCGCTGAGTTCGGGGTTGAGCTCGTACCCGATCCGGAAGTCCGGGATCTGGTTCAACCACTCCAGGACATGGGGCGGGGATACGTCGGTGATGGACTCCAAGTAGTCCGCGAGGTGGAATCCCTCCGACTCGGCCATGCGCCGGACGTTCTCCTGGTGGTTTGGGAACTCGGTGTGGACCAGATTCCTGCCTGCCAGCGTCCAGTAGGTGTCCTGGGGCTTGCGCTTGGAGGCGGGGAGGTAGCAGATCCGGTCCAGAAGGGTCTCGGCCTGCGCGCGGGTCAACTGGTGGTCCCGGCAGAGGTAGTCAAGCCACCTCCCCCGGTTTGTCGGTGAGAAGAAGATGCCCCAGACCCTGCGCGCGACCAGCGTGCCCGACCTGCCGATGACGTCCTCCCACGTCTTCAGCTCCTCTTCGGAAGCCAGACCCCGGAGCGCTGTGGCCATGCTGGCATCGATCGTGCGCTGGCTGGCAAAGCGCGTGGCGGCAATCACCTTGGCCTCGTACCCTGAGGCCCGGTCCACCTCGGCCGCAGTTCCGTTTGCGCGCGCGAGCTGGTGCACGCGCTCCAACGCCGTCGCCTCGCCGAGCTGCGTTCTGAGTCTGCCGAAAAGGTTCTCCAGCGTTACCTCACGCAGGTGGCTCTCGAACCGCCCGCCCATGTTGGTCATGTAGAGCTGGGTCGGAACGATCCCCTTCCTGATGGCGGCGGCCATCCCCGCCAGTTCTTCGAGGATCATGGTGACCTGCTGGGCCGCGGTGTAGATCACCGTTATGTTCGAGCCAAAGCCGAAGCCGTTGATGGTCCGTGCGATCTCCCTGGCCGCCGGAGACGACGCCGCCACCTTGATCACGATGTTGGGCCGCTCCCGCTCCCGCGTGGCAGGGTATCCTGCCAGCAGGTAGTCGTCGTAGACACGGAGTTCCTCAGCCGCCTCGGTGAATGCCGTGAAGACGTCCTGGATGCTCTCGTGGACCAGGTGGGCGATGTTGGGATTCAACTGGAACGAGACCACGCCTCCGCCCGACTCACCCGCGAGGTTGTGGAAGATGGGCCGGTAGACGTGTAGGTTGTCCCAAAGCGCGAGCAGCGTGGCGCAGAGCGCGATCTCATCTGCTGACTTCTCCGGGGCGCTTGCCCATTCCGCGAACTTCCTGTGGTTCTGGACCTCCAGCTTGAAGACCTCGGCGAGTGTCGGGTCGTCCTGATAGGCGAGCGCCGCCAGCACCGGGTTGGTGGAAACCTGCTCGAACCCCAGATGGCGCAGCCAGCGGAGCCCCAGCGCGTAATCGTTGCCAAACCGGCAGCGGCCCTCTCGGACCATGCGGGTGTAGATGTTTCCTTCGATTTCGACCTGCGCTCTGTCAAGGAAGGCGGTCAGTACGGTTCCCCCGAAGTTCAGGGCCTGCTCGATCCGAACCGCGGTGCCGGCGACCATGCTGGTCCCCTTCTGGACCAGCTTCATTCGATTCAGGAAGTGACGCACCACCGCGACGGCGACGGAGATCCTGCCCTCGCGGACTTCCTGCGCCTCCCACTCGGCCAGGGCGTGCCTTATGTACCGGGTTGCCTGACGCTTCTCCCCGGCATCGAGCCACCGGCTCTCCATGCCCTGGAAGTTGAGCGCCATCTCCAGCATGCACTCGTACACGAACTGCCGGGTCCGGATCTTGGTCTTCGCCGTCTCTTCGCCGTCGGCAGCTTGAATGCGGGTTTCTGCGAAGCGGATGTTGAGCCGGCGGACCGCTCCGGCGACAACCGTCGGGAGCGCGCCGGTGATCTCGGGGAACAGTAGGTGATCCGCCGCGAGAGCGGTGCGCCCCCAGTCGACGAGCTGGGCGATGTGCGCTACGTGGTCGGCAGTGATGGGGTGTTTCGTCGGATCCGAGAGACGCTCCGGGCGGCTGGCAGCCACGACCGCCTGAACCTGTTCCTGTGTCATGCTACTCGGTTCGCCCTCCATCGTGGCATCCCTACCCCCGGATGATTACGAGGGCCTGGGTCAGGTCTTGGGGCTGCGTCCGACGATCGATCCTACCACGAGCGCCATGGCTTCGCTGGCAAACTCGTTCAGCGAGACTCCGAGCCGTCTTGCCGTTTCGGCGGCGAGCCTGTGAACGAGCGATGATGTACGCACCGTGAACTTCCCTGAGTACTGACGGGAAAGCCTCGGCTCCGGAACGGGCGCGCCGCGAGCGATCTCGGTCTCAAGCCACAGTCGCTGGGCTTTCCGGAGGTTTCGAAGTGCCTCGTGCTCATCGGCGCCTTCGGTCATGCAACCCGGTAACTCCATCACCCGGGCGAAGAAGGTCCCGTCGTGGTTGCGCCGCAATTCCATGGTCCAGGGAAGGCCCAGGAGTCGCTCAAGCTCAACCCTGGTTTTCGCTCTTTTCACTCGTCGCCTCCAGAACCTGCTGGATCACGTACTCCCTCACGGTGGTCCCGTGAACGGGAATCACAAGGGTGCGCTCGCCTTCCTTCACCCAGGCTCGATGCCCGCTCCTGGTCAGCCTTCTTGTCCACCCGCAGGCCCGCAGGTAGGCTTCCAGCTCCGCCACACGTGCTTCCCTGGCACCCTCCAGGCGCCTGCGCAGCCGGACGGCCCGGCCCCTAGATTTCATGGTATCATATGTGCCACCACAGTACTAGGCCTGGGGAGGGGGTGGCCTCCGCTATTCGGTCACAAGGCGGTGCCCGGGGCCTACGTCTCTCCCCCGTATCAGACATCGGCAACAGACTCCTGGGTGTTCAGGGAAATGCCCCAGGGAGATGCCCCAGCCAATCTCGAAGCATGATCTTGGTCCCCGCGCTCCGTGCGGTTCGCCGTCCGGGGCGGGCGGCCGACGAGAAAGAGGAGGAATCACGCCATGCCAGAGACGCGCAAGCGCCCGACCCGCCGGTCCTGGGCCGAACCGTGGAAGGTCAAGGTCGTGGAGCCGGTCAGGTGGACGAGCCGCGAGCAACGCGAGCGGGCCATGAACGAGGCCGGCTTCAACACGTTCCTCTTGCGCTCGGAGGACGTCTACATTGATCTGCTCACCGACAGCGGCACCTCGGCGATGAGCGACTACCAGTGGGCCGGGATGATGCTGGGCGACGAATCCTACGCGGGCAGCAAGAACTTCTATCACCTGGAGGCCGCGATCCAGAAGTACTACGGGTACGCCTACGTCGTGCCGACCCACCAAGGACGCGGGGCCGAGCACATCCTCTCCCGACTGCTCATCAAGCCGGGCGACTTCGTCCCGGGCAACATGTACTTCACCACTACCCGCCTGCACCAGGAGCTGGCCGGGGGCACCTTCGTGGACGTGATCATCGACGAGGCCCACGATCCGCGGGCCTGGCTGCCGTTCAAGGGCAACGTGGACCTCGGCAAGCTGGAGGCCCTCATACAGAAGGTCGGCTCCGAGAAGATCCCTTATGTCAGCCTTGCCGCGACCGTCAACATGGCCGGCGGCCAGCCGGTCTCGATGCAGAACGCGCGCGAGTTGCGCGCGCTGTGCGACCGCTACGGCATCCGCATCATGCTGGACGCCACCCGCGCCGTGGAGAACGCCTACTTCATCCAGCAGCGCGATGAGGGTTACCGCGGTGTGCCTGTGGCCGACATCCTGCGCGAGTTCTGCTCCTACACCGACGGCTGCACCATGAGCGGCAAGAAGGACAGCCTGGTGAACATCGGCGGCTGGCTGGCGCTCAACGATCCCGCGCTCTTCGACGAGGCCCGCAACATGGTCGTGGTCTATGAAGGGCTGCACACCTACGGCGGGATGTCCGGGCGCGACATGGAGGCCATGGCCCGGGGCATCGAGGAGTCGGTGCAGGACGATCACATCCGGGCGCGAGTGGGCCAGGTAGAGTACCTTGGGATGAAGCTGCTCGAGTGGAGCATCCCGATCGTCGAGCCGATCGGCGGGCATGCCATCTACCTGGACGCGGCGCGCTTCTACCCGCACATTCCCCAGGACCAGTTCCCGGCGCAGACCCTGGCCGCGGAGCTCTACATTGACTCAGGGGTGCGGAGCATGGAGCGGGGCGTGGTCTCGGCGGGGCGCGATCCGGCCACCGGTCAGCACCGCTACCCGAAGCTGGAGCTCGTGCGCCTGACCATCCCCCGCCGTGTCTACACGCAGGCCCACATGGACGTGGCGGCCGAGTCCGTGGACGCGGTCTTCGAGGAGGCCGGCAAGAC
>CAYLKW010000048.1:0-15067 GCA_964384245.1 uncultured bacterium | reverse complement strand
CCAGCATGTTCCACGCGGTCAGGAAGACCAGGGGCACGGCCGCGGCCTCCTCGAAAGCGAGGTGGGCCGGCTTGGGTAGTACGTTCACGCGAGGAACGGCGATGAACCCGGCGTAGCCGCCCGGGATGTGCTCCCCCAGAATCGAGAACGAATCGCACAGCGTGTCGCGGCCGGATATGCAGGCCGGGCACTGCCCGCACGAGACCCCGGGCGAGACCATCACCTCGTCGCCAACGGCCACGCCGGTGGTACGATCGCCGACGCCTGCCACAACGCCGGCCACGTCGGCGCCCAGAATGTGGGGAAACCGCAGCCGCAGCCTGGGCAGGCCACGCCTCACCCACAGGTCAATGTGATTCAGAGCGGCCGCCCTGACCTCGACCAGGACGTCGGTCGGCCCGGGGGATGGCTCCGGGGCCACCTCGTAGACCAGAACCTCAGGGCCTCCGTGCTGGTGGATATAAACGGCCTGCATCGGTCCTACTCCTCCAGCATCAGTCGCTTGATCTCCGCGGTGAGGCGCAGCGCCTCGGCCATCGGCCGCTGCCACATGTTTCGGCCAAAGATCAGCCCGGTGGCGCCTGCCTGCATCACCAGTCTTGCCTTCTCCAGCAGGTCCACGTCGCCGACCTTGCCGCCGCCGCTAAACAGCACGAACGCCTGACCGGCGCTGCGGACGACCTTCTCCACCGCCTCGCGGTACTCGAGGACCATACCGTTGTATGGCTTGGGCGAACCTTCCTTCGACTTCTGATCGAAGACGGGCACGTTGAGCTTGATCACATCGGCGCCGAGCTCGGTCGCCACGCGCGCGGCGTAGTCCACGGCAAACAGACTGTCGCGCCCGCCCTTCTTGTCTATCGCCTCGCCCCTGGGATACGACCAGACGACCAGGGGCATCCCGTAGCGGTCGCAATCGGCGCGCACCGCGGCCAGTTGGGCGATGTCCTCATCCTGCCGGGGCGAACCCACGTAGAGGGTGTAGCCAACCGCGGCGGCATCAAGCCGGACCGCGTCCTCGACCCGTGCGGTCATCCCTGAGAACGCCCGATCCGACGGCGGGATGCTCGTGCTGCCGTTGATCTTGAGGATCAGCGGGATCTTGCCAGCGTGGGGGGCCAGGTACCGCGCGGCGATGCCGTAGTGGAAGGCGATGGCGGAGTAGCCGCCGTCAATCGCCATCCGTATCTGGAACTCCGGGTTCTCGCTCGGCGGATTGGGAAGGAAGTCTACCGGACCGTGCTCGAGACCCTGGTCCACCGGGAGGACGAGCATGGTGCCCTGCCCGGGCCCGTGCTGGTAGAGCAGGCGGTGCAGTCGCGCGCGCTTGCCGTGCTCAAACGACATCGAATCAAGTTGCGGTCTTGGGACGCGCTTGCTGGTCATGTTGGTGCCTCCCCTACCCGGGCCGCGTTGCGGCCCGGGGACATGGTCAAGGTGTTGTTTCGATCCGCGCCCTGGTCTGGCCTTCCGCCACGAACCGGCCGGCAGCATACCAGATCGTCAACTTCTCGGTCGCCAGGAGACGGCCCGCCTGTGCCAGCCGCACCTCGCCAGCGAATACGGCCTTGCGCTCCCCCAAGAAGACCTCGGCCGACACGCTTCGGAGCTCCATGTCGCGCAGGACAGCGTGCACGCCTCCGGCGGCCTTCGCCCGCTCCCAACGGCCAAAGGCCTCGATCCGCTCGCTCTGGATGAATCCGTCCCGGCTCTGCACGCGGGCACGGCCTTCCAGGACCGCCTCGCCGCGGGTGCGCCGGTAGACCAGCTTCGCGCCGGTGGCAATCACGTCGGGCGGGGTGAAGAACGTGACCTCACCCTCAGCGGTGACGGTGTCCGTCTCCGGTACGATCGTAATTTGGGCGGCGGAGACCAGGCCGCTCTCGACGTCCAGGCTGGCCTTCCCACGCGCCACGACGCGAGTGATCGCCGTCGTGGTGTACAGCACCGTGATCTCGCCGCCCTCCAGCACGCCCTGAGGGGTGACCACCTTTGCCTGGCCTGTCAGGACCCCGCGCCCCTCCCTATGGTAGAGGGTCGCCTTCGCAGCGGTGGCCGTGGTGGTGCCGTCGGTGATGCGCACCCGGCCCGCGGCCGTGACCACGCGTGTTGGGGCGTCAGCGTGCAACTCATCCGCGGTCACCGAAAGCCGTGGGGAGGGGGCGGCGAGCACGACCGCCGTCCCGAGCCAGAGCACGGCCGCGGCAAGCGCGGAGAGCGTTACACGCGCGATACGCGCAGGCGGTTTCATTGGGGGTTCCGCGTGATGTAGTCGTAGAGCGTCCGATCGCGGTACGCCGCGGCCAGGTGGGCCGCGGCCTTCTTCTTGTCGCCTTTGCGGGTGTAACTGAGACCCAGCACGTAGTGGAGCACCGCGTTCCGTGGGTTGACCGCGAGCCCCCGTTCCCAAGTGGCGATTGCGCGGTCCAACTGTCCCAGGTTGGCGTGTGCCTGTCCGAGGTAGCCGTAGCCCCAGTCGTTCCGCGGATCGGCCGCGACGATTCGCTCGAACTCGGCCGCGGCACCCGTAGGGTCCTCCAGGAAGTAGCGCGCAAACGCCAGCCGGTAACGGGCGAGCAGATCATGGCGGTTCCGGCCGAGCAGCCCCTCGGCTTCGGCGGCGATCTGCCGCGCCAGCGCCGGCCTGCCGGCAGGAGAACCGATCGCCTGATCGGCCTCCTGAAGCTGCTTGAAGCCATCCAGAACTCGCCCGCTGCGCGCGTAGAGCATGGCGAGCGTAAACCGCGCGCTGGGATCCGAAGGGGTCTGCCGGACATGCTGCTCGAACCGTCGGGTCAGGGCCGGCCACTCCGCGGCCGTGCCCTGCGCGAACGCGACCTGGGAAGGCACCGCAAGCAACAGCGCCGTGAGTAAGGCCGCGAGCGGCATCGGGGCCGCAGCCATCTTCAGGGCGCGCACGGCAGGGATCATGACCCCAGGATGGCAACCGGCAGGCGCGCCACAACCCTCCGGGCCACTTCCCGCAGCGCCTTCGAGGCAGGGCTGTCCGGGTAGGCCTTGACCGCGGGCAGCCCAATGTCGCCGCCCTCGCGCAAGGCCACATCAAATGGTATCTCCCCCAGAAGCGGAACACCCAGGATCTCGGCCAGGCGCGCTCCGCCGCCCCGACCGAACAAGTCAACGGTCGGCGCCCCGGGCGCCGGCGTGAACCCCGACATGTTCTCCACCACGCCGATGACCTCCATGTTGACGAGTTCAGCCATCTTCGCGGCGCGCGTTGCCACGCTCACCGCGGCGGGCTGCGGGGTGGTCACGATCAGCATGCTGGCACGGGGCAGCGTCTGCGCGATCGTAAGCGAAACGTCTCCGGTACCGGGCGGCAAATCAATCAGCAGGTACTCCAGGTCATCACCCCAGTGCACCTCGGAGATGAAGGTGACCAGGGCCCTGTGCAGCATCGGGCCCCTCCAGACCACCGCAGCCGACTCGTCGGGCAGCAGGAACCCGATGGACATCACCCTGATGCCGTCGCTCTCGAGGGGGATCAACATCTGGTCTATGGCGGTCGGCCGTCCGGTGACGCCCAGCATCCGGGGGATGGAGAAGCCGTAGATGTCAGCGTCAATCACGCCCACGCGCCGGCCCTCGAGCGCCATCGCCACGGCCAGGTTTGCCGTTACGGTGGACTTCCCCACGCCGCCCTTTCCGCTGGCGATCGCGATCACGCGCGTGGTCGAGCCTTCTGCGAGCAGCCCCTGCGGGCTGGAGGGGGGCGTCGCGCCGTCCATCGCGGCTGGGAGTCCTCCGCCGTGCAGTTGCCTGACGAGCGCCTGGCGCTGTTCCTGGTCCATCACCCCGAGCCGGACGTCAACGTCGCTGACCCCGGGAATGGCCCGAATCCGCTCCGTGACCGCCCGGGCGATTGTCTCCCTGAGGGGACAGCCGCTGATGGTGAGCAGCACCTCCACGGCCACCCGTCCGTCCTCCACGGCAATCTCCCGAACCATGTTCAGCTCGACGATGCTCCTGTGAAGCTCGGGGTCCTGCACATCGCGAAGGGCTTCCAGGATCTGCTCTCGTGTGGGTCCGCTCTTGCGGCCGGTCATTGTGTTCCTCCTCCCTTGTGCCGGCGCCGCCGGCGGCGCCGCCTTCCCCTGACATCGGCTGGCCGCGCGGCAGCGGGTGCGGCAGCGGGCGCATCCGGTGCGGCCGGCGGCTCCACGGCGCCCTCCGGTTCCTCTTCGATCGCGCGGGCGCCCTCGGCGCCGGCGTCTTCAACCATCGCGGGCGTCTCAGCAGCGGGTTGTTGCCGGCGCCGGCCAGACGGACGCGCCAGGTCTCGCTCGGCCGAGGCCTTGATCTTAGCCAGCGCGCCCTCGATGTGGCCTGCCAGGACCTGGCGCACCGCCGCCTCGGAAAAGAGCGCGATGCCAGGGTCCACCGCCATCTGCACGAGGAGATCCGTCTCGCCGTCGGCGTCCCTTATGATGTACGTTCCGGCCAGCTCCAGAAGCGTCCCGCGCACCTGCCTGAACTCGATCCGGCCAGGGGGCTTCAGCGAGAACCTCTGCACCGACGCAACCGGCAGGCCTCCGAAGAACCCGCGGAACTCCACCAGCGGAGAGGCAGGGGACCGCTCTTTCAATTCTGCGGCCATCCAGATGTTGGTGAACCGCGGGTGTGACTCGATCCGGCTCAGCAACTGCCAGACACGCTGCACCGGGGCCCGGATGACCCGATGTCCCTCGGCGCGGATCAATCCAGGCACCTCGCGTTACCGCCCGGAGTCCGCAAGGACGGACTTGGAGATGATCGCCCGCTGAACCTCGCTCGTGCCCTCACCGATCTCGCACAGCTTCACATCGCGGTAGTAGCGCTCCACAGGATAGTCCTTGGTGAACCCGTACCCACCGTGGATCTGCACCGCGCGGGATGCGGCCCGGGCAGCGGCCTCGGAGGCGTAGAGCTTGGCCATCGAGGCCTGGCGGCGAAACGGCTGGCCTCGGTCGGCCAGTTCCGCGGCGTGCTCGGTCAGCAGCCAGGCGGCGTCCACCTCGGTGGCCATGTCGGCCAGCATGAACTGGATTGCCTGCAGGTCGGCGATCGGCCGACCGTAGGCCACCCGCTCCTGGGCGTACGCCAGGCTGGCGTCGAGCGCCGCGTTCCCGATGCCCACCGCCATGGCGGCGATCCCGATGCGGCCCCGCTCCAGCACGCGCGTCGCCTGGGCGTAGCCGTCCCCGGCCTCACCTAGAAGGTGCTCGTCCGGCACCTCGCAGTCCGCAAGGTGAACCTCGGAGGTGTCGCTGCTGCGGACCCCGAGCTTGTCCTCTTTGCGGCCGATCTCCAGCCCCGGGGTGCCGCGCTCGACCGCGAAGGCACTGATCCCCTTCCTCCCGGCCCCGGGCGCGGTCACCGCCATGACCACGTAGATCCCGGCGTGGCTGCCGTTGGTGACGAACACCTTGGTGCCGTTGAGAACCCAGCGATCGCCGTGGCGCTCGGCGCGTGTCTTGATCGCCGCGGCGTCGCTGCCGGCGCCGGGCTCGGTCAGGCACCAGGCGCCCAGCGCTTCCCCGCTGGCGAGCCGCGGAAGGTACTTGCGTCGCTGTGCCTCGCTGCCGAACGCGGCGATGTGCCCGGCGCACAGCGAGTTGTGCGCCGCGACCGACAGCGTGATGCCCCCATCGCCCCAGGCCAGCGCCTCGATGATGGTCGCCATGGTCACCGCATCCAGACCGGACCCGCCGTACTCAACGGGCACGGTCATGCCCAGCAGCCCCAGGCCTGCCAGCCGGGGGACAAGTTCAAGGGGAAAACGCCCCTCACGGTCCCAGACCGCTGCGTGCGGACGCAGCTCTTCCCGCGCGAACTCCCTGATCGTGCGGTGGACGAGCCGCAGATCCTCGGTGGCGGGCGTGTGCACCATGCTCCTCCTGTCCTGGGCTATCCCTTGACCACGCCGATCGGGCGCATCCGCGCGACCCGGCGGCTCAACCCTGCGGCGTGGCAGACGGCCACCACATCGCCAACATCCTTGTAGGCCTCCGGGGCTTCCTCGGCCAGGAGGCTCCGATCCCGGGCGCGTACGAGGATACCTGCCCTGCGCAGCTCGTCGCTGATGTCCCGCCCCGCGAGGTGGCGGATCGCGGCTTTGCGGCCGAGCACGCGCCCGGCGCCGTGGCAAGTGGAGCCGAACGCCTCGCGCATCGCGCCCCCGGCGCCTATGGCCACGAACGAGTACCGGCCCATGTCGCCGGGAATGAACACCGGCTGCCCGACCTCGCTGTAGCGGGCAGGGACCTCGGGATGTCCGGCCGGAAAGGCACGCGTGGCGCCCTTGCGGTGCACGCAGACGCCACTTCGCCTGCCGTCCACATCGTGCGACTCGATCTTCGCGATGTTGTGGGCCACGTCATAGACCAGGCGAAGGCCCAGGCGTTCCCAAGCCTGACCCAGCACGCGCTCAAATGCCTCGCGCACCCAGTGCGTGATGAGCTGCCGGTTGGCCCACGCGAAGTTGGCCGCCCCGCTCATCGCGCCGAAGTACCGCTGTCCCTCTGGGGACCGCAGCGGCACGCAGGCGAGCTGCCGGTCCACCAGGTGGATACCGTAGCGGCTCGACGCGCGCTCGCAAACGCGCAGGTAATCGGTGCAGACCTGGTGTCCCAGTCCGCGCGAACCAGTGTGGACAAACAGGACAATCTGGCCGGGTTCCCCAATCCCCAGGGCTGCCGCGGTGGACGCATCGAATACCTGATCCACCACCTGGATCTCCAGGAAGTGGTTCCCCGAACCAAGCGTGCCTACCTGCCCGCGGCCACGCTGCTTGGCCTCGCCGCTGACCGAGGCGGGATCGGCCTGCTCCAGGGCGCCACTGGCCTCGGTCACCTCCAGATCGTCGGCCGTGCCGTACCCGCGCGCCACCGCCCAGCGGGCGCCCTTCGACAGCACCTCGTCAATCTCTCCCATCCCGACCTTCACGCGACCGCCGACCCCGACGCCCGAGGGGACGGCGTTGTACAGGGCGTCAACCAGGGCGGCCAGTTGGGGCCGGACCCCGTCCTCGGTGAGATCGGTACGGAGCAACCTGACGCCGCAGTTTATGTCGTACCCGACGCCGCCGGGCGAGATGATGCCTTCCTCGAGATCAAACGCCGCCACGCCTCCCACCGGAAACCCGTAGCCCCAGTGGATATCGGGCATCGCAAGCGACCTCCCGACGATGCCCGGCAGGGTCGCCACGTTGGCAACCTGCTCGATGGCCTGCTCCTCGGCCATGGCGCGCAGCATGCGCTCGTCGGCATAGATCATGCCCGGGACGCGCATGCCCGGCTTGTAGCTGACCGGGAGCTCCCACCGCCAGTCGTCCATCTTCCTGAGAATCTGCGTCCAGGGCGTC
This sequence comes from uncultured bacterium, assembly GCA_964384245.1. Taxonomy (GTDB): domain Bacteria; phylum Sysuimicrobiota; class Sysuimicrobiia; order Sysuimicrobiales; family Humicultoraceae; genus VGFA01. The sequence continues at coordinate 7,704 of CAYLKW010000048.1, read as the reverse complement.
GTCACGGTTCCCCACCTGTTCCCGCAGAAGAAGACCCCCGCATGCGTGCCATGGGGGGCCAGTTCGAGCAATCCGAAGAGCGGCTAGAAGGGAACCGCTTCCACCCCACGGATCTCTGGGATCTCCTGCTTCACCATCCGCTCGATCCCTGACTGCAGCGTCATCATGGCGTGCATGCAGCCCACGCACGCGCCCACCAGGCGAACCTGCACGACGCCGTCGGTCACGCCCACCAGCTCGATGTCGCCGCCGTCGCCCTGGATGTAGGGACGGATCGTGTCCAGCACCCGCTCCACCCTGCTCTGTAGGCTCTGGTCGGGCTGTTCGGTGTTTGCTTGATCTGTCATGACTGCCTCCACCGGCATTGTTGACGAATGCACTCTTCAATCATAGCGGCGCTTGGCCGACCGCGCAAGGCGTCGTGGAATACGCTTTGCAGCCGCTGCCTTCGGGAGAGGCGCCCGCACCGGCCTGGGCCGATCCCGCACCGCGTCTACCGGACAGAGGAACCCAAAGGATTCTCTGTCGGCGCGGAACTGGTGGGGTGTCCCTGGAGGTATGAGGATGAAGTCCATGGTCCCGACCCTGTGCTCGGTGCCGCCGATGCGTACCCGGCCCCGGCCGCGCAGCACGAGCACCGCGTGCGCGTGACGGTGTTGCTCCAGCGACGAGTATCCGCCTGGAGCGATCTCAAAGTACCGCAGTTGGAACGCCGTGGGCTCGTCCTGCCCGCCCACCAGCACAAACCGTTCGACCCCGCTCCACGCCAGCGGTCCGCGGGCGGTAGCCTTGTAGGGAGTCGAGGGAAACCCCTTCCAGCGAAACCGCGCAGGGTCGAAACGCGCGATCACGGGCTTCACGGCCGCACCACCACCTTGAGGGCATCTCCTGCCTCTCGCAACAGGAGGTACCCTTTCCCCGCCTCCGAAAGCGGCAGCCGGTGCGTCACAAGAGGTTCAACCTGCAGCCCTGCGACGAGCAGGCGCAGCGCCTCGCGCGTCTCCTCCGGGCCCGCGGAATAGGCCGGCGTAATGGTTATCTCCTTGAAGTAGATGTCGTGAACCGGCAGCGGCCATCGTGCCTCGGGCATCGTGGGAGCGAAGACCACGAGAGTCCCTCCGGCGGCTAGGTTGCCGCAGCCGGCCTCCAACGCCTCCACCGTGCCCGGGCCGACTATGGCTACGTCTGCGCCCCCGCCACCGGTTGCCTCGCGGACCGCCTCGCCTAAGGACTGCTGTGAGGTATCGACCGCTACGTCAGCGTAGTGGGCCGCGATCGCCGCGCGCGCCGGATGCAGGTCGGCGCCAATCAGCACCGATGGCTTGGCGATCGCGCGCAGGGCCAGCAGGTGCAGAAGGCCCATCACGCCCATCCCAATCACGAGGATGCGATCGCCATCCCGGATCCTGGCCCGGCGTATGGACTTGACCACGCAGGCCAACGGCTCGATGAAGGTGGCGGCTTCGTCGGACAGTTCCGGCGGCAGTCGAAGGGTATCGGCGGCAACCGCAGGGGCCTGGGCCAGCGCAAGCGTTGCCAGGCCGCCGGGTATCAGGCGCCGTGGCGCCCAGGCCGGACAGTGCACGTGATCACCGCGGCGGCAGGCGCGGCAGGACATGCAGGGTGCGTGGTGGTGGACGAAGACCCGCTCGCCAGGGCGAAACGCCGTGCCAGGTCCGGCTTCAACCACCACGCCCACTGGCTCGTGGCCCAGGGGCACCGGGGCCTTGCGGGCGACGTACCAGTCCATGATCTCGCCGGTACAGAGCCCGCATGCGGTGATGCGGATCAACAACTCGCCGGGGCCAGGTGGTGGAACCGTCACCTCCTCCAACCGCAGATCCCCGGGTCCGCGAAAGACCGCGGCGAGCGCGGTCGCCACAGGCGCCATCGTCACGCCACGCCCTCGGGCAGAATGGCGTACTTGGTCCCGATCCCGCGGTCCAGGTCCTGAAAGACCTCGCCAATGGCGCCCAGGGGCCGGGTCCCGGTGATCATGTCATAGGGTCTCACGGCGCCGGCGGCCAGGAGATGGAGCGCCTGCCGGACGTCCGCCGTACGGTAGTGAAATGCGCTGACGAGATCCACCTCGCCGTAGTGGAGACGAGTGGCATCGAACTCTGCCCGGCTGTCGCCCGGAAGCCCGCCGAATAGGAGGACGCGGCCTCCAGGCGCGGACCAGTCAGGCGCCGCATTCCAGACCTCGGGAGAACCGGTGCACTCGATGATCAGGTCAGGTCCTCCGCCCGTGAGGGCGCGCAGCGCCTGGCCAACTTCGGTCGTGGAGGAATCCAGCGTGTGGCCGGCCCCTGCCCGTTCTGCCAGCCCCAGCCCTGGCCTCCGGCGCCCAACAGCGATCACCTCGTGCCCGCGGCGCCGCGCCTCATGGATGTGCAGGAGGCCGATCGGTCCCAGACCAATCACCGCCACCCGCGCACCAGCGGCCTGGCCCAGCCGCTCCCAGGCATGGACGACACAGGCCAGCGGCTCGAGGAACGCAGCCTCAATGTAGGACAGACCCTGCGGCTTTGGGAAGAGGTGCCGGCGTACGATGCGCGCCGGCAGACGCAGGAAATCACCGTAGGCGCCAAGCGCGATCTCATCGAAGAGGGTGGCGCACAGGTTCTCGCGCCCGCGCCGGCACGGCTCACACCGCCCGCACCCCGCCGTGTGCACGAACGCCACCGGCTGCCCTTCCGAGAGCCCCTCGATGTCATCACCCATGGCCGCGACGTCCCCGGCCGCCTCGTGGCCAAAGGGACCGAAGGCAACCCGGGGATGGCCGCGCCGGTAGGTCTTGAGATCGGTGCCGCAGGTCAGCGCCGCTCGAATGCGCACGACCACCTCGCCCGGGCCGGGCGATGGTACTGCCGTTTCTGCCAGGTCAAGCACACGCGGAGCACGTAGGATCGCTTGTCGCACGGCGCAACCGCCCTCGGCCCGGGCTATCCTTGCCCTGGGCCGGTCTCGGTGGGCAAGCCGAGATTAGTCCAGGCGATGATCCCGCCTGCCAGGTTGTGGACCCGGGTATGCCCTGCCTTGCGGAGCACCTCGACCACCCCGGCGCTACGTCCCCCAACCGCGCACTGCACGATCACGGGCCGGTTCGGATCAATCTCAGATGCTCGCCTGGACACCTCCGCCACCGGGATGAGCCTGGCGCCGGGTATGCGGGAAGCAGCCCACTCCCAGGGCTCGCGCACGTCTATCAACTGGGCTCCCTGCTCGATCATCAGGGCGGCCTCGCGCGGGTCCACCTCTGCGACCGGCTCTGCGACCGCATCAGGAGCACCGGCTGTGGCCGGCGCGCTCGGCCGACCGGGCAGGCCGCAGAACTCCTCGTACTCAATCAGCGCGGTGATCGTCGGGTGATCTCCGCAGATCGGGCATTCCGGGTTCCGGCTCCATTGGACTGCGCGCGTCTCCCCGGAGAGCGCGTCCACCAGCAGCAGGCGGTTGGCCAGGCTCTCGCCCACCCCGAGCAGCAGCTTCACCGTCTCTATGGCCTGGATCGTACCCATGTGTCCGGCCACCGCGCCGATGACGCCGGCTTCGGCACAAGAAGGCACCGCACCTGGAGGGGGCGGGAAGGGGAACAGACAGCGGTAGCAGCCGCGCCCAGGCAGGTAGACCGTCGCCTGGCCTTCCCACCTCAGGACGCTGGCGTCCACCAGCGGCCTGCGAAGCAGCACGCACGCATCGTTGACCAGGTAGCGCGTGGGGAAGTTGTCGCTGCCGTTGACCACCACGTCGAACTGTCCGAGGATCTCGAGGGCGTTGGCAGAGGAGAGCACCGTCGGGAACGTCGCCACGGTGATCCCGGGGTTGATCTCCTCGAGGGTCTGCGCGGCGGACTCGGTCTTGGGGCAGCCGAGATCGCGCGTGCGGTGGAGAAGCTGACGGTGGAGGTTGGAGAGGTCCACCCGATCGCCGTCCACGATCCCGATGGTGCCCACCCCGGCCGCGGCCAGGTAGAGCGCCGCCGGCGAACCCAGCCCGCCCGCGCCCACCACCAGAACCTTGCCGTCGAGCAGGCGGCGCTGGCCGGGGATCCCCACCTCTCCCAGGATCACCTGCCGCGAGTAGCGGGCGAGCTGCTCCTTGTTCAGCAGCGGGGCTGCGTCAGGGACCGACTTGCCCCTCATGACAGCCCTCCGGTCCGTGCAGACCCGTACGCGCGCGCCGCCTGCGCCTGCGCGTCGGCTCTATAGGAAGAGCGCACAAGAGGTCCGGCCTCCACGTACCTGAACCCGCGGCGCAGGCCCTCTTCGCGCAGGGCGGCAAACTCGTCAGGGGTGTAGTAGCGGTCAATCGGAAGGAAGTCAGAGCCCGGCCGCAGGTACTGGCCCAGGGTCAGCACGTCGCAGTCCACCGCGTGCAGATCGTTCATTGCCTCAAGCAGTTCTTCCTCGGTCTCTCCCATGCCAACGATGATCCCGCTCTTGGTGAGCGAGGTGTAGCCCCATTCCTTGCATCGTCGGAGCAACTCGATGGACCGGTCGTAGTTGCCGCCGGGCCGCACGCCCGCAAACACCCTGCGCACAGCCTCCAGATTGTGCCCCAGGATCTCCGGGCCGGCCTCCAATACTGCGCGGAGCGCTTCGGGGTCGCCCTTGAAGTCGGGAACAAGCACCTCCACGGTACAATCGGGGATCTTCCGGCGCACGGCGCGGATCGTCTCCGCGTAGATGCCCGCGCCGCCGTCACTCAGGTCGTCACGGTTCACCGAGGTCACGACCGCGTGGCGCAGGCCCATGGCGGCGACCGCGTCGGCAACCCGCGCGGGCTCGGCAACGTCCGGCGCGCCGGGCCTCCCGTGGGCAACCGCGCAGTACCCGCAGCGGCGGGTGCAGGTATCGCCCAGAATCAGGAACGTGGCGGTGCGGCGGTCCCAGCACTCGCCGATGTTGGGGCAGCGGGCCTCCTCGCAGACGGTGTGCATGCCTCCGCCCCGCATGATCCGGGTCAGGTCGGCGTAGTTCTCGCCTCCTGGCAGGCGGACCTTCAGCCAAGGGGGGCGCCGGCTGCCCCGGTCATGGTGGTCCGGCTCAGGCATGTACGGCCTTTCCCAGCGCGTCCAGCGCCGCCTCCTTCAGTGCCTCAGAGAGCGTGGGGTGCGCGTGGACCGCGCCGCCCAGCTCCACCACCGTTCCCTCCAGGTGCCTCGCAAGCACCCCTTCCGCGAGTAGTTCCGTGACCGCAGGGCCCAGCATGTGTACGCCCAGGATCTCACCGGTCCGGCGGTCCGTCACCACCTTGACGAACCCGTCGCGTTCACCCTCGATCGTCGCCTTGCTGTTGGCCTGGAAGGCGAATCGCCCCACCTTGACCTCGTGTCCTGCCTCCTGCGCCTGCTGCTCGGAAAGCCCCATCGAGGCCACCTGTGGGATGGAGAACGTGGGCCGCGGAACCGCCTGGTAGTCCAGGGACCTGCTCTCGACCCCGGCGATCACCTCGACCGCGTGGATCGCCTCGTCGGAGGCAACGTGCGCGAGCCGGAACGGGCGAGCGATGACGTCACCCACCGCGAACACTTCGGGCACGGAGGTACGCAGGTGGGCGTCCACCACCACGGCGCCCTTCTGCGTCTCGACGCCTGTCGCCTCCAGCCCCAGGCCATCCGTGAGCGGGCCCCGGCCGACAGCCACGAGCAGGTAGTCGGCCTCCACGCTCGTTGTCTCCTGGCCGCGGCTCAGCGTGATGGCCAGCCCGTCACCGGAGCGAGCAACGCCGCTGGCCGTAGCGCCGGTGTAGACCTTCATGCCCCTCCGCGTGAACAGCCGCTCCATGGTCCGCCCTATCTCGGGATCCTCCAGCGGGAGCAGGGTCGGGAGAAGTTCGATCAGTGTAACCTCGCTGCCCAGCGCGGAGAACAAACTCGCGAACTCCACGCCTATGGCGCCGCCACCGAGGATTGCGATCGTCCGGGGGACCTCGGCGAGCGCCAGCGCGCCGGTGCTGTCGAGCACGCGCTCGTTGTCCAGGACTACCCCGGGAATGCTCCTGGGCGCGGACCCGGTAGCCAGCAGCACATGTTTGGCCTCCAGCTCGTTCCCGGAGCCGTCAGGGGCTGCTACGCCGACGCGGGTGCGGCCCAGCAGGCTGCCGGTGCCCTCAAAGACCTCAATCTTGTGCTTGCGCATCAGAAACTGAACGCCCTTGTGCAGGCCTTCGACCACGGTCGCCTTGCGCTGCTGCAGGCGCGCGTAGTCCACGCGCACCGGCCCGGTCTCGATGCCCAAGGCCTGGGCTTTCTTCAGCTTCTCAACCAGCTCGGCGGTGTGCAGCAGCACCTTGGTGGGGACGCAGCCGTAGTGGAGACAGACGCCGCCCAGCTTGTGGCGCTCGACGACCGCGGCCCGCAGCCCCAGTTGTGCTGCCCGGATCGCGCCTACGTACCCGGCCGGACCGCCGCCGATGATTACAAGGTCGTAAGGATTGGGCTTCACGTCTTCTGGATCTCCCCTCGGCTATGGCTTCACCCGAACGCGTACCGCGTGGTATCCGGTGGCGCCGTCGGGCAGCGTCGCCGATTCCCGCGACGTCTGCATCACCCCTACGCCGTCGCGGGCACGCACCTTGAGCGTGTACTCGCCCGGCCCGGTCGGCTTCCAGATCGCCGCCCACAGCACCCAGGTGTAGCGCCCCAACGGCGGTTTGGTCTCCGCCTTGCCCCAGGTCTTGCCGTTGTCGGTGCTGACCTCGACGTCCTTGATGCCACGGTTCCCGCTGTAGGCGACGCCACCCAGCTCGACGCCGCCCAGGGCCACGTCGCGGCGGTCCGGTGCCCGGAAGGCGGACATGGTTTGCACGACCGCCTCGTCACTCCATCCTGACGCCTGCCAGTACCCGGTGAAGTTGGTCGAGACGGCTTCGATCTTGGTCAGCCACTTGGGATTCTTCATCCCGAAAATGCCGGGAGTGAGCATCCGCACCGGGAACCCGTGTGAGGGAGGTAGCGGCACCCCGTTCATCTCGTAGGCCAGCATGACGTCGGGCATCATGGCGTCGCCGACCGGGATGCCCTCGCTGTAGCCGTCCGCGCAGCGCAGGGCGAACCGCACCGCCTTGGGATTGAGGCCGCCGGCCCGCTCGATCAGGTCGCGAAACCGTACGCCCTTCCACATCGCGTTGCCGATCAGGTCGCCGCCGACCTCGTTGCTGATGCACTCCAGGGTGTGATAGCGGGAGAACGACGGCATGGCCCTGATGTCGTCGTAGGTGAGCTTGACCGGCTTCCCCACCAGGCCGAAGATCTCCAGGGTCCACCTCTTCGCATCGAGCCGAGGATCGAGCCCGGCCGGGTTCTTGCTTACGACATAGAACTTGTCGTTGGGCGTCACCTCGGGCGGTAGGCCCCTGATGCGTTCAAAGAGCCCCGTCGCCGCGGCCGCGGCACGCGCACCCGTCGCGCTCACCCACTGGACGAGCGCTCCTGCGCCCGCAACGGCGCCCACCACCAACACCGACCGCGCCAGGAACTCCCGGCGATTAACCCCGCCGGAGGCAGAGCCGCCCCCGGCAACTGCGGGCGCCGCCGGACGGCCGCGCTGTTGCAGTATGTGGAGCGCCACGGCAAACGCCACCGCTGCCAACACCGCGAGTCCTGCGATAGAGGCGGCCACCATCTCCAATGCCTCCGCTTCTGGCCGGTCAATGCTCTGCGCGCCGAGGCTGGCCGCCAGGTACACCAGCGCGGGCGGG
>CAYLKW010000047.1:10253-15114 GCA_964384245.1 uncultured bacterium | reverse complement strand
ACGCCAACGCCGACGAGAACAACCACGGCCCCAACGAGAACCTGAGTCTGGAGCGATTCTACGACGGCATTCACGTGAGCGCCGAGGTCTACCAGGCGCTGGCCGGCGCACGCGGTTCGGAGAGGCAGTAACAGGGCGGCTGCGCGGCCCAAAAGGCAGCGCATCCTTGACAATGGCGGCGGAATCCGCGTACATTTGGGTCGAATCTAAACCGTTTTAGGTCCCGCTGATGCCCACCATCCGCGATGTGGCCCGGCTTGCTGGGGTTTCGCCTGCCACCGCCTCACTGGCGCTCCGCGCCAGACCCGGAGTGCGCGCACTGACCCGGAAGCTGGTCGAAGACGTCGCAACCGAGCTCCGCTACGTTCCAAACCTCACCGGCCGCCGCCTCGCACGGGGCCGCGCGGACGCGCTGGGCGTCATCCAGGGCCTGAACATGACAACGTTGTTCGGCGACGCGTTCTACCGGCTGGTGCTCTCCGGGGTAGGCGAGGCCGTGCATGCCTCGGACTACAGTCTAGTGATCGCACCCGCGCTGCGCCCCGGAGTGGGCGTGGACCACCTGATGCGTTTCGTAGGCCCAGGCACCGTTGACGGGGTGCTGATCGTTGGAGTTCTCGATCCGGAATGGGTTCTTGCCATCCTCGAACGGGGCCTTCCGGTGGTCGTTGTGGACAACCACCTTCCGGGAACGAAGGTTCCCGCGGTTGTGCATGACTACCGCGGCGGAGCCCGGCTGGTCACTGAGCACCTGCTGGCGCTGGGGCACCGCCGCGTCGGGCTCGTGGGTGCTGATGTGGCCTACCCGTTCGGACGGGAGACCCAGGACGGTTACCGCGCTGCCCTGACAGCGCGCGGGCTGGACTGCGATCCCGCCCTGGTCCGGCTGACCGCGATTGGCGCTGATGCGGCGGCTGCGGTCACGCACGGGCTGCTGGACCTCCCTGATCCTCCCACGGCCTTGGTCACCGTTACCGACATGATGGCGATCGGGGCGCTGCGCGCCGCGCGCGAGCGCGGGCTGCGGGTTCCCGAGGATCTGGCGGTTGCCGGCATGGACGACATCCAGATGAGCGCGCACACCGATCCTCCGCTGACGACGTTGCGCGTGCCCAAGGAAGAGATGGGCCGCCTCGCCGCCGAGCGGCTGATGGCCTGGAGCCGGGGAGAATCCCCGGTGCCCAGGATCGCCGAACTGCCAGGGACTCTGATCGTCCGAACGAGTTGCGGGGCCGCCGGTAGTGCCCCCGCGCCCGAAGGGAGGGCTGCGAGCCTTGGCTACGCATGATTCCATTGGATCGCAGGACAGACTGGCGGTGGACGGGGGTTCGCCGGTGCGCCGGGAGCCGCTGCTGCCGGGGTGGCCTGGCGGTCTGTTGATCGGCGAGGAGGAAAAGGCCCAGGTGCTGGACGTGCTGGAGAGCCAGAGTCTATTCCGGCACTACGGGCCGCGCCCACGGCGCAAGGCCGCCGAGCTCGAGCGCCGCTTTGCCGAGATAGTGGGAGCCCGTCACGCCCTGGCCGTCACCTCGGGCACAGCGGCCCTGATCAGCGGTCTGGCAGCCCTTGGGATAGGTCCGGGGGACGAGGTGATCGTCCCGACCTACACGTGGGTGGCCACGGTAGGAGCGGTGGTGGCGCTTGGGGCCGTGCCGGTGTTCGCGGACATAGACGAGACCCTCACCATGGATCCCCGGGCTCTGGAGGCCGCGGTGAGCCCGCACACAGTCGCGGTGATTCCGGTGCACATGCGCGGGGCCGGCGCCGACATGGAACCCATCCTGTCCGCCGCACACAGGCACGGGCTCGCGGTCCTGGAGGATACGGCCCAGGCAGTGGGCGGTATGTACAGGAAGCGTCGCCTGGGCACCCTGGGGGAGCTCGGGGTGTACAGTCTCCAGTATCACAAGGTCATCACGACCGGAGAAGGCGGCATGGTCGTGACCGACGACCCCCGGCTGTTCGAGCGGGCGGTCCGGTACCACGATCAGGGATCGGTCCGCATCACCGAGCTCGACGAGGTGGCCGCTGGAGGCAACCCCCTGCTGATCGGCGTCAACTATCGGATGAACGAACTGACCGCTGCGGTGGGCGTGGCCCAGATCGAGCGCATGGACTGGATCATCGCCCGCATGCGCGCGCACAAGGCCCGGCTCCTCGGGTCGATGGCCGGCATCAAGGGCCTGACCGTCCGTCCCATTCCCGATCCCGAGGGAGACACCGGGGCGACCTTCATCTTCTCGGCTGCGACCGCGGAGCAGTCGGGTCGGTTCGCGAAGGCCCTCACCGCCGAGGGCGTTCCCGCCAGCGTGGCGTGGACCAGCGGGCAGCACGTCTACTACCACTTCGATCAGTTCATCGAGCGGCGCTTCCTCTCGCGCCGGCACTGTGCCTGGGACTGCCCACACTACCGCGGAAAGGCGACGATCGCGAAGGGACAGTTCCCCCGATCCGACGAGATCCTCAAGCGGGCCGTGCATCTCGACATCCATCCCCTGTTCACCGATCAGGACGTGGACGATATCATCCTCGCCCTGCACAAGGTTGCCCGGGCGTTGCTCTAAGGAGGAATAGCGTTGGGGGAGACTCGCGAGATCGGGGTAGGGGTGCTGGGGTACGGAGGCGTGGCCAGGGTTCATGTGCACGCGATATTGCGCGTGGGCTATTCCATGCGGCCCCGGCCGCGCCCGGTTCTGGTGGCGCTCTGCGGTAGGACGGCTTCGGACGTTGAGGCCGCGGCCTACCGTTACGGGGCGCCGGCTTTCTACACGCGATGGCAGGACCTCGTTCGAGACCCGCGCGTAGAGATACTGATCAACGCCGCGCCCAACGACCTGCACGCCGAGCCGTGCCTCGAGGCCCTGCGCCTTGGCCGGCACGTCCTCTGCGAGAAACCGCTCGCGCGCAACGCCGCCGAGGCACGGACGATGGCCGCTGCCGCGGGGACGGCCGGGGTGGTGCACCAGGTCAGCTTCAACTACCGCCACGTGCCCGCGGTGCTGCTCGCCCGCCGCCTCATCTGCGAGGGCCGGTTGGGAAGGATCCACCACTTCCGCGCTCGGTATTGCGACGACTCCCTGTTGAACGCGGCGGCGCCCCGGACCTGGCGGCAGGAGCGTGTCCGCGCGGGCAGCGGGGCGGTGGGTGATCTGGCGTCCCACATACTCGATCTTGCCCGATTCCTAGTGGGGGAGATCGCCGCGGTAAGCGCAGCCAGCCGGATCTTCGTGCCGCGCCGCCCTGGGGGGGCAGGCGACGAGGAAGTGGACGTCGAGGACGCGGTGGTGGCCACCCTCGAGTTTGAGGGCGGCGCCATCGGCACCCTGGAGGCCTCGACGTTCTGCCCCGGGCGCAAGAACCTGCTGTGGTTCGAGATCAGCGGTTCGGGCGGAACGGTCATCTTCGATCTGGAGCGTTTGAACGAGCTGCAGGTTTACACTACCGGAGACCCGGAGCTGGGCGGTTTCAGGACGGTTCTGGTCACGGAGCCGACCCATCCCCACGGAGGCGTCTGGTGGCCGACCGGGCACATCCTGGGATGGGAGCACTCGTTTGTGCACCAGCTCGACGGCTTCCTCCGGGCGGTGGCAGGAGAGGACCAGGCGCGAGTCGGCGCCACGTTCGACGACGGGTACCGGTGCGCCGTGCTGACCGACGCGCTGTTGGACTCCGCCTCCGCCGGAAAGCGTGTGGTGCCTGAAGCCTAGGGCCAACTGCTCGCGAGATCATCACAGGAGGCCTGCTGATGCGGGTTGGGATCTATGGAGCCGGGACCATCGGATCGGTCCATGCCAGGGTGCTGGCGGCCACGCCGGGTGTCGTGATCGCGGCCGTGGCAGATTCCAATGAAGGGCGGGCGCGGACGGTGGCCGCCTCCGTCGAAGCCAGGCCTGCCGCAGATCTAGAGGCGCTGCTCGCTTCTGGGCTCGATGCGGTTGTCATCGCGGTTCCCAACGTTCTCCACGCCGACGCCTGCGTGAAGGCACTGGACCGCGGCGTTGACGTGCTCTGCGAGAAACCCATGGCGACTTCAGTTGAGGATGCCAGGCGCGTCCTGGACGCCGTAGAGCGCACGGGCCGCGTCTATCAGATTGGCTTCAACCGCCGGTTCGCGCCAGCCTACGCCGGGATGCGCGACCTGGTTGCCGGGGGGATGACCGTATTCTCAGGCGCGATGAAGATGAACGACGGCGACATGCGCAGCCCGCCGTGGTTCTCGAACCCGGCCGTGTCAGGAGGGTTCATCTACGACACCGGGATCCACCTGCTCGACGCGGCCCGGTGGCTACTGGGCCCCATCCATACGGTCCGCTGCCTGGCGCGATCTTCCTGCTATCCCGACATGGACGATGCGGTAGTGCTCCTCGCAACCGCAAGCGGAGCCCTCGTGACCTTTTCTACCTGTGGGCACGCCACCTGGACGCCGCCCACGGAGCGGATCGAGCTGTTCGGAGACCACGCGGCCGCCATCACCGAGGGCTTTGATCGTCTCATCCATGCTCGGGCCATCGGCCAGCCCGCCGTCATCCAGGACTTCAGCGCCCTGCCCTGGGAAGAGCGGTTGGGATATGTCCAGCAGGATCAGGCGTTCGTTCAGGCCGTCACCCAGCATCGAACACCCATGGCTAACGCCGAGGACGGCCACCGGGCGGTGGAGATGGTTGCCGCCTGCTATCGGAGTGCGGCTAATGATGGTATGCCCGTGGTGGCAGGGTAGATGACGGTCCGGCCGTTGATGCCGAGTTGACCCTCCTGTGATACCTCTGCTACGATCGCGTCGTCGGGGCGTAGCGCAGCTTGGCAGCGCGTCTGGTTTGGGACCAGAAGGTCGGCGGTTCAAATCCGCCCGCCCCGACCATCA
>CAYLKW010000047.1:0-10153 GCA_964384245.1 uncultured bacterium | reverse complement strand
TTGGCGATCAAGGAAACACAAGCCCTGATCAGGTTCTTCACTTCCCGGCGCGAACCGCTCCTGGAAGTCGCAGAGACTAGTTGAAGTAGTGCTCGTCGGTGCTTGCGCCATCGTTGAATGTGATGGTGCGGGCGCTGCGTCCAGCGGGAATCACAAAGACCAGCGAGCAGGTTCCAGCTTCTCCGGGCCGTACCGAGATCGTTGAGCGGCAGGCGTCGGCCTGCCGGAACGAGGACGGGTCGTAGCGATAGGTCTCGCCCTCGCGGTCGGCGAGCGCGAAGAAGTTGGGATTGAGAACCTTCGCGCCCCGGCTCAGGTTCTTCAAGGTAATGGTCAACAACGCCGAGCGCGCCTGCGCACCGGCGCCCGGCGCATCGCCGTACTTCACAGGGCGCGCGGTCAGCACAACGTCGCGGGCAGGCCGTTCATCAGCCAGCAGCGCCCGCACGAAGGCCTTGGGGTCGAACACCCCGATCCGGATGATGGTGCCACTTCCCGTTCCCAACACGAGCCCTATCGCGTCGTACCAGAGCACCCGCTCGTCGCCGCTTCCTGCCGAGGGCGCGCCGTAGGCCGCCACCGCGGTGGAACCGGGTTGGCCCACGCCCACTCCCCGCTCGGTGCGGTAGCGTTCGTTCGTGGTGAGGATCAGGACGACTTGATCGTCGCGCACTCCGGCGGCGGTGCGCTGGCGATCGTAGTACAGGTACGAGACCGACCCCGCCGCGTGCGTACGGTCGGGCTGCCCCCATCCAGGGGCCTGATAGAGGGTTCGGGTCGGGACACTCAGTCGCAGCGTACCCAGCGACTGTCCAGGGACGATCAGCCACGCATCGGGTGGAGCGGCAGCCGTTCGCATCGGCGCAGCGGCGATCAGACAGAACCCAGCGAGCAAGCAAGTCCCGGCGAGCAAGTGCTTCGCGGCGTGAAGAATCGAACGACACATAGGGATGAGTAATTCGCCGCGACTCGCCTTGACCCCCCTTTTGGGCGGTGTTACCGTGGCGGTAGCGCGTGCAAGAGCAAGAGGGAGGAACCAGGTGACGAAGCCGCTGGAACTGTTCCAACAGGCCTCCGCGACGATGCGGAAGGTGCTCTACGAGGTCAAGCGTGTAATCGTCGGTCAGGACCTGATGCTGGAGCGGCTGCTGGTGGCGCTGCTCGCGCGGGGGCACGTCTTGCTCGAAGGCGTTCCTGGCCTGGCCAAGACCCTGGCCATCAAGAGCGCCGCCCGGGCGATTGACTGCGAGTTCAAGCGCATCCAGTTCACGCCGGACCTCGTGCCGGCCGACCTGGTGGGCACGCGGATCTACAACCGACAGACTGCAACGTTCGACGTGGAACTGGGCCCGGTCTTCGCCAACTTCGTCCTGGCCGATGAGATCAACCGCGCCCCGGCCAAGGTGCAGTCGGCGCTGCTCGAGGCGATGCAGGAGCAGCAGGTGACGATCGGCAAGCAGACCTTTCCCCTGCCGCGCCCGTTTCTCGTGATGGCTACCCAGAACCCGATCGAGAGCGAGGGAACTTACCCGCTGCCTGAGGCGCAGGTGGACCGGTTCATGTTCAAGGTGGTTATCACCTATCCCAGCACGCACGAGGAGGTCACGATCGTCGAACGGATGAGCGGCGCCATGCCGGAGGTGGGTCCGGCAATCAGCGCCGCTGAGCTGCTCCAACTGCAGGCCATCGCCGACGCGGTTTACGTGGACGCGAGAATCCGCGAGTATTCCGTGGCCCTGGCCACGGCAACCCGCTGCCCGGACGAGGTGGGGCTGGACCGGTTGCGCCGCTACGTCGCCTACGGGGCCAGCCCGCGCGCCTCGCTCAACATGGTGTTGGGCGCCCGCGCGCTGGCGCTGCTGCGGGGGCGGGAGTACGTGATGCCCGAGGACGTTAGGGATATAGCGCCCGAGGTGCTGCGCCACCGTCTGGTCCTATCTTACGAAGCCCTGGCAGACGGGATCGGACCCGATGCCCTTGTGGAACAGGTGGTCGCGGCCGTGCCGGCGCCGCGCCTGGCGCTGGGCGATCCGCACGAGTCGCAGCGCGCCGCGGCAGCCGGGGGCGGGCTCTCCCAGGGAGAATAGCCGGCCATGCCGGCAGTCGAGTTGCTGGAAACCCCTGAGCAGTTGCTGCGGCGGCTGGAGTTCACCGTCGTACGCCGCCTGGACGGGTTCTTGTTCGGCGACTACCGTGGGATCTTCTACGGGCCCAGTCTGGACCTGGCCGAGGTCAGGGAGTACCAGCCGGGGGACGAGGTCCGGCGCATAGACTGGAACGTGACCGCGCGGATGCACCGTCTCTTTGTCCGCCAGTATCACGAAGAGCGCGAGCTGACCGCGTGGCTGCTGGTGGATCTATCGCCCTCGATGGGGTTCGGCACCCGGCGCCGCCTCAAGCGCGAGATGGCGGTGGAGTTCGCCGGGACCGCCGCCTACATCGTTACCCGCCACGGCGACAAGGTTGGAGCGGTCGCGTTTCCGGGGCGGGGCCTGCCGGCCGTCCCGCCCCGCGCGGGCCGGCGCCATGCCCTGCGCATTGCGCACGCCCTGCTGCAGGCCGGGTCCTCCGGCCCTGGGACTGCCGATCTGCCTGGGATGACCGACCTCGCCGGTACGCTTCATGCCGCGGCCGGGATGCTGCGCCGCCGTAGCCTTGTCTTCGTGGTTTCGGACTTCATCGCGCCTGATGGCTGGGATAGGCCGCTGTGTGATCTGGGACGCCGGCATGACGTGGTCGCGGCATGGATCCGCGATCCGGCAGAAGAAGTTCTGCCTGACGTGGGCGTGATCCCGGTACGGGATCCCGAAACCGGCCAGCACTGCTGGATTGACACGTCAGACGAGCGAGTGCGCTCTGCCCATGAGGCGCTTGTGAGCGCGCACCGGGCAAGCGTGACAGCGGCGTTCAGGCGCGCCCGCGTGGACCACCTGGTGTTGTCCACGGCCACGACGCTGGTGGATCCCCTCGTGGACTTCGTGCTGCGGCGACGGAGGCGCCTATGGAGTTCATCTGGCCGCTGATGCTCTGGGCGCTGGCCCTGGCCCCGCTCTTGTGGTGGGGGAACCGTTTCCTCCTCCGACGACAGCGTCGTGCCGCCGAGCAGTTCGCCGAACCGCGGCTGTTCGGTCAACTGGTTGTGCGCCCGCCGAGATGGCAGCGCTCCCTTCCCGTTGCCTGCTACCTCATCGCCCTGCCGCTGCTGGCGGTGGCAATGGCGCGTCCGGTGTTGGCGCTGCCCCTGCTGGTCAACCGCGCCGCGGTGGTGATCGCGGTTGACACGAGCAAGAGCATGATCGCCACCGACGCCCAGCCGACGCGCTTGGAGGCCGCACGCAGGGCGGCGCGGGTGTTCGCGGATCTCGTTCCCCGTTCGACCCAGGTTGGGCTCGTGGCGTTCAGCGAGTATGGAACGGTGCTGCTCCCGCCTGGCAGAGACCGTGCCGCGCTCGTCGAGGCGCTGGATCGTCTCCAGCCGCAGTCGGCCACCTCGATGGGCGGTGGCATCCTGGAAGCGTTGCGTGTGCTGCGGGGCCGCGCAGGGGCGCCGGGCGAGCGTCCACAGCCGCCCCCCGGCGCGGGCGTTCTCGTCCCGGGCTCCATCGTGATCTTCTCCGATGGCGTGAGCAACTTCGGCCCGAATCCGGAAGAGGCAGCAGCCCTGGCGCGCGACGCGCGCGTTCGGATCTTCACCGTTGGCGTGGGCAGGCCGGGCGGGACCGTGATGCGGGTGGAGGGGCAGCTCGTGCTCGTGCCTTTCGACGCGGGCGGCCTCCAGCGCATCGCCCAGATGGCTGGCGGGCGGTTCTTCCCAGCTACGGGCGAGGAGGACTTGCGGGCGCTCTCGCAGATGCTCGGGCGAGACCTGGGATGGGAGTTCGCCCGCCAGGAAGTGTCGTTTCTCCTGATGGCGGTGGCAGGTCTCTTCATGCTGGCCGGCGGCGGGCTATCGTTGCTCTGGTTTGGGAGGGTCCCGTGAAGTCGGGCCCGCCCTACGGGGTCGTGTTGGCGCTATGAACTTCGAGTGGCCATTCGTGCTCTGGTTGCTGGTGGCGCTACCGCTGCTGGCGTGGGCGTACCTCAGACTGCAGTTGCGGCGCCCGCGCGGGCTAGTGCTCGTCCCCAACGTCGAGATGCTGGCGCGGGCCGCCGGTGGTCGCGGCAGGTGGCGCAGGTGGGCGCCTCCGGCGCTGTACCTGTTGGGCATCGGGATGGTCCTGATCGGGCTGGCGCGGCCGGCGGCGCCGCTGCCAGTACCCGCGCGCGAGGGCGTGGTGGTGCTCTCCATTGACGTGAGCCGCAGCATGCTCGCCGATGACATTCGGCCCAGCCGGCTAGATGGCGCAAAGATGGCTGCTCACGAGTTCGTCCGGGCGCTGCCCGGCGGTTTCCGCGTGGGCCTGGTCACCTTCAGCAGCTACGCCACGACGGTCGTGCCGCCGACCGCCGACCGGGCTCGCCTCCACGACGCGATTGACCTGCTCACCCCGGAGTATGCTACCGCGATAGGTGAGGGTCTGCTCGAGGCGATCTGGGCTCTGCCGGGCCGCGTTCGGCCGCTGGCAGGGGGCGCGGCGTCGCCAGCACCGGCTGGGAAGCTCCCCGCGGGAGTGGTCGTGCTGCTCTCCGACGGTCAGAGCAACCGCGGAACCCATCCAATCGAAGCGGCGCGCATCGCACGCGATCTTCAAGTGAAGGTCTACACCGTGGGGATCGGCACGCCTGAGGGCACGACCCTCAACATCGCCGGGCGCAGCATCCTGGTGCGCCTGGACGAGGAAACCCTGCGCGGGATGGCCGAGACCGCGGGCGGCGCGTACTACCGGGCCACGAACCTCCGCGAGCTGCGCCAGGTGTACCGTCAACTGGGCCGGGAGATCGGCTGGGAGCGCCGCCCCACAGAGGTGACCGCGCTCGCCGCCGGCGCGGCGCTCGTGTTCCTGGTGGCAGCGGTGGTGTCGTCGCGCCTCGCAGTGCACCGGATTCCATAGGGAGCCGGGCGAAGGGTGAGGCGTGACATCTGTGCTATACTCGTGCCTGGCCGCGCGCCTGTAGCTCAGCGGATAGAGCGGCTGCCTTCTAAGCAGCGGGCCGGGGGTTCGAGTCCCTCCAGGCGCGCCAGCGCTCCTTCAGCGGTCTAGCGACACGCGATCTCCGCGACCTGGAACTTCCAGTCGTAGGTCACGTGCCCCTTGCTCGATGGGAAGGTGAACGAAGCCCGGTGCCAGCCCACCGCTAGAGGGGCCGGGGGCGTGTACGTGATGGTGGCCATGCTCTGAGGGAGGTCCTTAGTCCCGCTCGCCTTTGCGCTCGCCGTGACATCCTTGCCGTCAAGTTTCAGCGTCACCAGCGTGAGGTCAAGACTGCCGTACCGCCGCATCGCGTCGGTCAGCCGCAGGTTCACGCTGACCTCAGGGGTGCGGCAGACCCTGCCCTCGGGAGGCGGCAGTACCCCTGTGACTTCAGGCGGCAATGCCGCCGGCGTTGCGACCGCGGCGCTCATCACCACCAACACGATTGCTGCGAGTAGCTGCACTGGTCATCTCCTCCGTCCATACTGAGTCTTCTTGGTGCTATTCTTCGAGGCCACTCCTTTCCCTGTCCCCCACGCGCTGTTAGACGCACGCGGCAGGATTGGGGTTCCCGCATGGCAAACCTCAAAGGATCGCTGGCGAAGGCTTGCCGGAAGGGAATGCGACGAAGTGATGAGTCCGCGGATGGAGCACCCTCTGATCTTCGATGGTCACAACGACACGGTTCTCAGCCTCCTTGATACGGACCGATCGTTCTTCGATCGCTCCGAGGTCGGGCACGTTGACCTGCCGCGGGCGATGGACGGCGGCCTCGGAGGCGGCTTCTTCGCCATCTACATACGCGACCCCGGCGTGTCGGAGAAGCCCTCGGCGGATTCCGCTGCCGTTGACAACTCGATGCGCGTGTACGGGGACGAGAGCACGTGGCCGGAGCCGATGTCGCTGGAGTACGCGCAGGCGACCGCTCTCGGGCTGTTGGGACGGCTGCTGCAGGTCGAGCAGGCCTCGGAGGGGAAGGTGAAGGTCGCTCGCAGCGCGGCCGAGGCGCAGCAATGCCTCGATGGGGGCGTCTTTGCCATGCTGCTGCACTTCGAGGGCGCGGAACCGCTTGATCCCGAGGGCCGCGCGCTGGAGGCATTCTACGCCGCGGGATTGCGCTCGGTCGGCATCACGCACAGCCGCCGCAACCGCTTTGCGCAGGGCGTGCCGTTCAGGTTCCCTCACTCGCCCGACACCGGCCCGGGGCTCACCGATGCCGGTAAGGAGCTGGTGAGGCAGCTCAACCGGCGCAGGGTGATGATTGACCTCTCCCACATTACCGAGCAGGGCTTCTGGGACGTGGCGACGCTGACCGATGCCCCGCTGGTTGCCACCCATTCCAACGCCCACGCGCTGACGCCGTCGCCGCGGAACCTCACGGACCGGCAGCTCGACGCGGTCCGCGAGAGCAGGGGAGTCGTGGGTCTCAACTTCCACGTGGGCTTCCTGCGCGAGGACGGCGCACGGAACGCCGAGACGCCCATATCGCGGATGGTAGAGCACATTGACTACATGGCTGAGCGGATGGGGATAGATTGCGTCGCCCTGGGCTCGGATCTTGACGGGGCGGTCATGCCTGCTGAGTTGAAGGATGCCGCCGGTTTGCCCAGGCTCATGCAGGCGCTCGCGGACCGCGGATACAAGGGAGAGGACCTGCGCAAGCTTGCCCACGGAAACTGGGTAAGGGTCCTGCGCGAAACCTGGGGCGAGTAGACGCGGGTGCCATATTCGGCGCGCGCATCCGCCGCGGCGGGGGATGCGCGATGCAGGGACGATGAGGATCCTGGCAGTCACCCCGGTCTTCCCTCCCGACATCGGTGGGCACGCCACGGCGATCCCGCCCCTTGCGAGAGAGCTCTGCATGCGCGGTCACCAGGTGACCGTAGTGACGGTGAGCGACCGCACGGACTGCGACGACGCACAGTATCCGTTCGCGGTTGTGCGCCTCGCCCGGTTCCTTCCCAGACCGCTGAGGTGGCTGCGCACGATCAAGTTGGTCCGGAGGCTGGGCACCCGGGCCGATGTCCTGCTGGTGTACGGCCTGGCCCTGGAATCGGTGGTTGCCAACGCGCTGCTCCGACGGCCCCTGGTGATGAAGGTCGTGGGCGACCTGGCATGGGAACGCTCTGTTCTAAGGGGATGGGCGCACGATACCTTCGACGCATTCCAGCAGCGGAGGTACGGTGCGAGGGTGGAGGCGCTGAGGCGCCTTCGCTCCTGGTGGATCCGGCGGGCGGACCGCGTGATCGTCCACTCGCAATGGATGGCCGGCTGGGTAGAACTGTGGGGAGTCCCGGCCTCCAGGCTCACGGTGATTCCCAACGGGGTCGAGCCTCCCGAGGCACTCGCACCCACCACAAGCGTCCCCGCGGCCAATCCGCTCTCGACGCCGGTGACGCTTGTTACCGCGGCCCGTCTTACCTCCTGGAAGGGGATCGCGGAACTGATCGGCACCGTTGCTGAGATGCCTGACCTGGGGCTGGTCGTGGTCGGCGATGGTCCGGACCGGGCCCGGCTGGAGCAGGTCGCCCGAGACCTGGGCGCGGCCGACCGCGTGTTCTTCGCGGGCCGCAAGTCACGCGAGGAGACACTCGGCATCATGGCCTCCTGCGACATCTTCGCGTTGAACTCCACGTGGGAGGGAATGCCCCACGCGGTGCTCGACGCCCTGGTCCTTGGGATGCCCTTGATCGCCACCGCCGTCGGCGGGGTGCCAGAGGTTGTTACGGACGGAGAGAGCGGGCTGCTGATTCCCCCTTCGGATCCCGATGCCCTCCGCAGGGCACTTGAGCGCCTGATCGCCTCGCCCTCCGAGCGGGCATGGCTGGCAGCCGGCGCCCGCCGCGCGGCAGAGCGCTTCACCGTGTCCCGCGTGGCCGACGCGACCGAGGCCCTCCTGCGTTCGGTGGTCGCCGGACCGTGAAGATCCTCCACGTCACCAACTCGGTGGCGGCCGGCGGGGCGGAGGTCACGCTGCTGGCGCTGTGCCGGCAGCACAAGGCGGCCGGGCTCGACCTGACCGTCGTGTGCCTGCACGAGCAAGTGCGCGATACGAGGCCGCTGCGGCCGGAGTTCGAGCGCGCAGGCATTGTGGTGCGCGACCTCGACTGTGCGCGCTACGATCCGACGTGTCCCTGGTCTCTACACGCCGTGATCCGCGAGGAACGCCCGGACATTCTGCACACACACCTGCCCAGGGCGGACATTGCTGGAATAGTGGCGCGCGGGCGGATGCCGATCCCCAGGGTGGTGACCGTGCACGGCACCTATGGCACGCAGGGACCCTGGCGCTTGCTGAGGCCGGTGCTGGCCGGCATCTGGCGCCGCGCCGATGCCGTGCTGGCGACATCCGGCGCCGTGCACTCCTGGCTTGTTCAGGCATGCGGGCTGACCCCGGAGACCGCGCGCGTGGTCCACAACGGAATCGAGGTCGAGGCGTTCGCCTCAGCCCCGCGCGACCTCCGGCCTGAGTGGGGGATGGGTGCGCGGCCGGCCATCGGCACGGTGGGTCGGCTGGAGCCCGGCAAGGGGCACGATCTCCTGATCCTGGGCATGTCGTGCGTGCTTCGAGAGTTCCCGGACGCGGTGCTGCTGATTGCAGGGACCGGCTCAGCGGGATACGGGCGCGCGCTCGCAGACCTGATAGGCGGCCTGGGGCTGCGCGATCACGTGCGGCTCGTGGGATTCCAGGAAGACATAGCTTCCTTCCTGCACGCGGTGGACGTCTTCGCCTTCGGCTCCCGGTCGGAGGGCTTCGGGCTGGCCGTGACCGAAGCGATGGCCGCGGGGAAGCCAGTTGTTGCCGCTCGCATCCCGCCGATGGACGAGATCGTGCAAGACGGTGGAACCGGCCTGCTGGTGACCCCGGAATCCCCCGATGCTTTCGGTCAGGCGATCGTGACGCTGCTACGTGATCCCGCCACCGCCTGGCAGATGGGTCAGGCAGGGCGGCTGCGGGTGGCCGAGCGGTTTACCTCGGCGCGGATGGCCGCAGGAGTCCTTCAGGCGTACCGCGGTGTGCTGGGGGAGACCGCGTGAAGCCGCAGGGCTGGCTTCGGCCTGCCCTGGACAGCGCACTCCTGGCCGGCGGCAGGGGCGCTTCGATGCTGGCCGGGTTCGGCATGGCGATGGCGTTCGCCCACCTCTCAACCCAGGAAGTGTACGGGCAGTACCGGTACGTGATGGCGCTCCTCGGGGTGATTGGGCTGACCGCCCTCCCCGGCATGACCGTGGCGATCATGCGGGCCAGTGCCCGTGGGGACGACGGCGCGCTCAGGGAGGGCGTGCGCGCCCGCGCCAGGGCGTCGCCGATAGGGGTAGGCATCCTGCTCGTGCTGGCCCTGGCCCTCGGCGCCAGGGGCCAACCGGCCATGGGACGCACACTGGCGCTGGCAGCCCTGTGCTTTCCACTGCTGGCCGCGCTGGAGCTCTACCTGCCGTTTCTCGGCGGCAGGCAGGATTTTCCAAAGTATGCCCTCTTCCAGAGCGCGGTTACCGTGCTGCCGGTGCCGATGGTGGCGCTCGTGCTCCTCGCGCATGGGCGGCTGGAGGCCGCAGCGTTCGCATGGCTGGCAACCACGGTTCTTCTCCACGCCACCTTCTTGCGGGCAACGGCGCGGGACGCGGACTTTCGGGCAGCCGCCGACCCCCAAGCGGTGCGGTACGGCCGCCAGATCTCGCCGGTGTACATCATCTCGACCGGCCAGACCTACCTCGCGGGCCTTATCGTGGGAACCGTCCTGGGACCGGCCAGCCTAGCGGTGTTCTCCATCGGCATGGTGTGGTGGGAGATCCTTCGGCAGGCCACATCGCTGATCAACCTCCAGATGCTGCCGCGCATGGCCGCGGTCCGCGATGGCGATGCGCGCCGTCTCCTGCGGCGCAGCCTGGCTGCCGGCATTCCGATCGCGGTCGCAGTTGGAGGAGCGATGGTCCTCGCGATGCCGGTGTTGGTACCCGCACTCTTCACCGCGCACTACCGCGAGAGCGTTCTCGTGGCCCAGATCCTAATCGCCGCGGCGGCGTTGAGCTTCCCCGGCGGCCAGGCCAACTCGTTCCTGGCTGCCCGGGGTCATGTCCGG
>CAYLKW010000046.1:12112-15198 GCA_964384245.1 uncultured bacterium | reverse complement strand
CGATGGACGCCAACGTCCGGCTGGTCGTGGGCCTGTGTGCCGAGGAAGCCTGCCCGGCCATCCCCGGGGTACGCAGCCTGCACTGGCCCCTGCCCAACCCGGCAGGGGGCGGCATCGAGCGGTTTCGAGAACTCAGGGACGATCTGGCCGCGCGCATCCGCACCCTCATCCACGACCTGGGAGGAGAACCAGCATGAGCGATCGCCGGTCCGATGTGGTTGCCTATGTCGAGGTGCCGCGCGGCAGCCGCAACAAGTACGAGCTTGATCCCGCGCGCGGGGGCCTACGCCTTGACCGCGTCCTCTACTCGCCGCTCCACTATCCCGCCGACTACGGGTTCATCACCGACACCCTGGCCGACGACGGTGACCACCTCGACGTCCTCATCTTCACCTATGAACCGACCTTTCCGGGCTGCCTGGTTGAGGTCCGTCCCATCGGCGTGCTGGACATGCACGACGAGAAGGGACACGATCAGAAGGTGCTGGCCGTGCCCGTGGGCGACCCTCGCTTCGACGGCGTGACCGAACTGGAGCACGTGCCCCCGCACTTCCTCAAGGAGGTGCAGCACTTCTTCACGGTCTACAAGACGCTCGAGCAGAAACCGGTGGAGATCCACGGCTGGGCCGGGGCTGAGGACGCGCGGCGGTTGGTCAGCGAGGCCCGGCGCGCGTACGAGGCCGGGAGCGGCTCAGAGCAATAGGCCGCGCGAACGCGCGAACGCCTCCAACTCCTCCCGCCGCGGCATCGAGGGCTGCGCGCCCATCCGGGTCACCGAGAGCGCGCCCACGGCGTTCGCGAACCGGACCGCTCCGGTCAGTTCTCTGCCCTCGGCGAGCGCCACTGCGAGCGCTCCGGCGAACGCGTCACCCGCGGCGGTTGAGTCCGCGGCCCTAACCGGAATCCCCGGCACCGTCTCGCGCGCCGCGTCCGTTGCCAGGAAGGCTCCCTGCGCGCCGCGCTTGATGACCGCCGCTTGGCATCCCAACTCGAGGAGGCGCCGGGCCACGGCCGATGCGCCCTGATCGTCGGTCACCTCGATCCCCGTGAGCGTCCTGGCTTCCACCTCGTTGGGGTTGATCACGTACAGGTTCCGGTACAGGTCGCCGGGCAGTGACCCGCTGGGTGGCGCAGGCGCCGGGTCCAGCACGACGCGGCAGCCGCTGCGCTTCGCCAGGGCCGCGGCGTGCGCGACCACGTCTGCCGGCACCTCGAGCTGCAGGAGGAGGACCTGGCTCCCTGCTATCGCGGCCCCGGCGGCATCCACGTCCGCGGTCGTCAGGCGCATGTTGGCGCCCGAGGCCACGACGATGGTGTTGTGACCGGCGGGATCCACGGTGATGAGCGCGACGCCCGATGCGGTGCCCTCGGTGGCGCGCACGTGCGTGACGTCAATGCCCTCCTGCGCCAGGCCCTCCCGCAACTGACCGCCGAAGGCGTCGTCCCCGACGCGGCCGACCATGACCACGCTCGCTCCCAGCCTAGCCGCCGCGACGGCCTGGTTGGCGCCCTTGCCTCCCGGGAAGACGGCAAACGAGCCGCCCAGGACCGTCTCCCCGCGCTCGGGCAGCTTCGGCGCCCTGACCGCAAGGTCGGTGTTGAGGCTGCCTACGACGGTGACGAGCGGTGCCATGGTCAACCACTCCTCTTTCGGGCTGGCCGGAACGCCTCCAAGCGCGGCATGAGGTCCCGCAGCAGGATTCCGCTCGAGAACGGCAGCACCGTCGCCGGAAGGCTCCCGGCTGCCACGGCCATCGCCTTCCGGACGGCCACGATCAGGTTCGGTCCCTGCACCGCGGCGAGCTTGCCGAACTTCGCCTTGAGGTACTCCGGGGTCCAGTACCCGACGATCTCCATGGCCACCTCGGTCCCATCCTCGTGGGTGAAGACGAAGTCCGGCACCACCAGCGCCTCGCCCGCCTCAAGGATGACCGCTTCCCGGCCGAGTCGCCAGCCGCTGCGCTCGGGGCCGAACTTGCGCGCGAAAGTCTCCTCCAGGCGCGAGTCGAACAGTGCCGGGACGGGCACCCGCGAGCGCAGGCCGTCGGCGTCCGAGAGCGCGAACAGAACCGGCCGCCACCCCTTGCGCATCACGACCTCGGCGGTCAAGGTCCAGCCCCGGGCCTGGACGAGCGCCGCCAGGAACTTCGCGAAGTCAACCCCATAGGCATGGGTGTGCCGGAGGATGGAGTTGGGCCCGTCGAAGACCAGCCGGTACGTCCCGCCGCGCAGCCGCTCGCCCCGGTGCAGCAGACGCGAGAGGCGCGCGTACTGGACGATGTGCCTGAAGTCGCGCCGGGCCAGAACGGTGATCCGGACCGCATCGTACAGCAGCGCCTGGGCCTGGGCGAGATCGTAGTCAGCACGGAGGTCGCCAGCGGTGTAGTCGAGGGGGAAGGCGCTCAGCCGGTGGAACTCAGGGTAGTCGGCGTAGAGCAGGGGCACGGCGTCCTCAAGGCCGCGGGGCGCCGGATCGAACCTCGCTGCCAGGAGGTCCCGGGCACGATCGCGTTCGAGCACCGGGTGATCCCGGGCCGCTGCCTCGAACACCCGCACCCGCTGTTCGGCCTGCCGTGGGCCGCGCGGCCACTCGTAGGTCGCCGCGTCGTCCAGGAGCTTAATGATCCCCTCGACCCGATCGGGCTGGATCCCGCTGAGCGCGCCCCGTGCCGCATCCCGCACGCGTCCCCGCCGGCCGCCGACCGACCGCCGGTAAACAGCGATGGCCCGCGCCAGGTGCGGCAGGTCCTCGTCACCCAGCCGGTCAGAAGAGATCGAGCTGCCGGGCTTGATCCACCGATAGACGCGCAGCTGTTTGGTAAGCATCCACCCTGCTCCGGCGCCGTGCCCTGGTGACGTCAGGGCTCTCCTGTACCACGACCTCGTAGAGGCGCGCGGAGCGGTCGCCCGACCTGCGCAGCAGCCGCCCCAGGCGCTGCACGGCCTCCTTGACGCCCTTCTCGCCTCCGAGCACGACGCCGACTTTCAACGCGGGCGCGTCCCATCCCTCGTTGAGGACCTCACAGGCGACGAGCGCGCGCAGCGTGCCCCTGGCGAACGCGTCGAGCACGGCGTTACGCTCCTTC
>CAYLKW010000046.1:5096-12012 GCA_964384245.1 uncultured bacterium | reverse complement strand
CGCGAGAGCCCGTCGAACTCGGCCTGCTCGTCCTCGGTCAAGGCGATCGGCACGCGGATGATGCTGTAGCCAGCCAGGGTTTTCCCCCTGGCGTCGGTGATCTGCTCCTCGTACACGATCGGGCCGATCAGCTCGTCGAGCAGCCGGTCCAGGCCGTCGGCGCGGCGGGGGGTGGCGGTGAGCCCCAGGCGCAACGGCGCCAGGCAGTCCAGCGCGCTCTCGCGGAAGGTGGCCCCGGGGAGGTGGTGCGCCTCGTCGTAGACGATGAGGCGGTACCGGTTGCCGATCTCCTTCATGTGGATGTAGGCGCTGTCGTAGGTGGTGACCGTGATCGGCCAGACCTCGTGGCGTCCATCGCCCAGGACCCCGGCGTCGAAGCCCAGCCCCTGCTTGATCCGGCGCTGCCACTGGTACATCAGGTCGCGCAGCGGCACGACGATCAGCGCCGAGACGCGGTGGCGGGCGATCAGGGCCAGCGCGATCTCGGTCTTGCCCGTACCCGTGGGCTTGACGACGACCCCCCGGCCTCCGGCTTGCTCCCATGCCTCCACCGCGGCCTGCTGATCAGGCCGCAGCACCGGTAGCGATGGGGTTAGCGGCGGGCAGTCGAAGAACCGCGGCGCCTCGTCGGTCAGGTCCAGGTGGTAGGCCGGCGCGTCCTCCCGGACCTGCAGGTAGTGTACGGCTTCGGTGCGCCACGCCAGCACGCGCGGGTCCCAGACCAGGTAGGGAGGCACCCGGGTGGCCCGGGGGAGGTCGAGGCGGAGGGATCCGCGATCGAACCGGAGCCGGCCCGCGCGGTTCATCCCGCGGCCACGAGCCGGATTTCGCCCTCGACCTGTCCGGGCAGATCCTGCATGCTGGTGTCTTGGCGTGTCATCTACCTCTTCCCTGCAGGCAGAGGGTGCGCCGAAGGAGCCCGGATGGTGGACCACTGGCAGTCGCGCAGGGTCCAAGCAGGTATAGACAAATGCCCAGTCGGGAATGTTCTATTGTGACCAGGCAGTAGCTGGCTTCTTTGTTTGCAGCCGAAACGGCCGGAGGAGGGGAGGCCGTGGAGCGCGCCGCATCCCGGGTGGTGTGGACATGAGCAAGGGTCCCCGCGTCTTGGTAGTGGACGACCAACCCGCGAACCTGCTGTTGGTGTCTAGGGTGCTCCAACCCGCGGGATTCGACGTCCTCGAGGCCCGCTCGGGTGGGGAGGCACTCGCCGTAGCCCGGGAGACCATCCCGGACCTGATTCTCCTGGATATCCACCTGCCCGATATGCACGGCCTCGACGTGTTGCGCCGCCTGCGCGAGAGCGCCTGGGGCGCAGGTCTTCGGGTCGCGGCCATGAGCGCGATGGCCAGTCCGGAGGACCAGCGAGCGTGGCTGGAGGCCGGGTGCGTCGGGGTTATAGAGAAGCCAATTGAAGTGAAGACGTTCGCCGGCCTGATCAGGCGCCTGGCGGCCGGCGAGGCAGCCGCTCCCCCGGAGCGGACCGGCGCCGCCGAGCCGCAGCCCGAACGGCCGGCCGGGCGCCGGCCAGGCAGGATCGGTGAGATCCTGCTGACCAACCTGCTCATTACCCAGGAGCAACTCGATCAGGCCCTGGCCGCCCAGGCGCACAGCAACAAGCGGCTGGGGCAGACCCTGGTCGAGCAGGGCGCCATCAGCGAGGACGACCTCGCCTGGGCGCTGAGCAACCAGCTTGGCTATCCCTACATGTTCCTCACCGCCGACATCGCGGACGAGGCCGCGGTCCGCCTGCTGCCCGAGGAGTTCCAGCGCGAACACCGCGTGCTCCCGGTGCTGGCGTTTGGCGAGGAACTGACGCTTGCCATGGCCGATCCTACCGACCAGCACACCGTGGACGAGGTGGCGCAGCGGACCGGCCTGCAAGTGAAGCGCGCCCTGGCGCTCGCCTCTAACATCGCCCAGATGCAGGAGCGGTTCTTTGCCCGCCGGGCCGCCGCGGCAGGGACTGCCCCGCTGCCAGAGAGCGCGCCCGGGGCGCAGTACCTGCAGTTCCACATTGTGCAGGCGCTGCGGCAGGGAGCGGCGGAAATACACTTTGACCTCACAGGTGACGGGCAGGCCCGCGTCCGCTACCGCATCGAGGATGTGCTCGTGGACCGCAGCGCGCAGCCCGTCGAGCTGCACGTCGCGATGCTCCGGCACCTGCGTGCGCTCACAGGGGCTGGCGAAGAGCCGGTCGCCACGGCCTCGACCACGCTCGAGATGGAGGAGGCCGGCCTGACCCTGGTAGCGGCGTTCCTGCCCACGCTGGCCGGTCCGGCCGGCACCGTGGGTCTCTACCGGCAGCAGGTCGAAGCGCCCGACGTCGCGGGTCTGGCCGCGACCGGCGAGCCGTTCCGGCGGCTGCAGAGGGCCGCGGAGGCGGCGCGGGGGCTGATCCTGATCGGGTGCGCCGACCGGTGGGCGCGCTCGACGCTGCTCCACTCGTTGATACCCCGCGACTGGCGCGGGAAGGTGTGGGTCATGGAAACGGTGCCGATCTACCGGCGGCCCACGCTCAACCAGACCCTCATCGCCTCTCCGGCTAAGGCCGCGGCGACCCTACGGGCCGCGGCCTCCTCCGGCGCCGACCTGATCGCCCTGGACGACGCCTCGGACGACGCTGCTCTGGTCGCGGCGCACGAGGTCGCCCGAGCACGTCTTGTGCTGGCCGGGCATTCCCAAGACGACCTGGCCGGTCTACTCAGTCAGGCCCTGGACATCGCCGGTCCCGCCCGGGTGGCCTCGTCGCTGCGCGGTCTCATGGCGGCGCGTCCGATCAGGACATTGTGCCCTGCGTGCAGGCAGACCGGCGCGCCCATCGGGTGCGCGGCTTGCGGCTTCACCGGCTTCCGTGGCATCCGGTTGCTCACGGACGCCTGGCTCGCCGAGGCGGAGTCCCGGCGGCGGCTCCGCACCGAAAGGGCCGTGGAGGTGCTGGATCGGCTGGAGCAGTCGCCTGCCGTCATGCTGGAGCAGGGCAGGCGCCTCGTCGCCGACGGCCTGACCTCGCCCGACGAGCTGGCCAGGGTTATGGGAGACGGGACATGGACATAGCCGATCTCCTCGTCCTGACCAGGGAGCGTGGCGCCTCCGATCTCCACCTGGCGGCCGGCACGCCGCCTACGCTGCGAATCCACGGCCGGCTTGTGAGGATGGACGGTGCGCCTGATCTCTCCCGCGAGGAGATGCACGGGTTGCTCTATGACATCCTGACCGACGAGCAGAAGGCCAGGTTCGAGGCGACGCACGACCTCGACTTCTCGCTGGAGCTGACAGGGGTGGGCCGGTTCCGCGTCAACGCGTTCATGCAGCGGCTGGGCGAGGGGATGGTGCTGCGGTTGATCCCCTCCAAGCTCCGCAGTCTGGACGATCTGGGGATGCCGCCGGTGCTCAGGGACATGGCCATGAAGGAGCGTGGCCTGATCCTGGTGACCGGTCCTACCGGATCGGGGAAGTCCACCACGCTGGCCGCGATGGTGGATCACATGAACCAGAATCGCGAGCAACACATCATCACGATCGAGGACCCGATCGAGTTCGTTCACCATCACAAGAAGTGCAACGTCAACCAGCGCGAGGTGGGCGCCCACACGCAGTCGTTCAGCGCGGCGCTGCGCAGCGCGCTGCGCGAGGACCCAGACATCATCCTGGTGGGCGAGATGCGCGACCTGGAGACCATCGCGCAGGCGATCACCGCGGCCGAGACCGGCCACCTGGTGATGTCCACGCTGCACACCAACAGCGCGCCGCAGACCGTGAGCCGGGTCGTGGACGTCTTCCCGCCGCACCAGCAGGAGCAGATCCGGGTGCAGTTTGCCGAAGCGCTGCTGGGCGTGGTGGCGCAGACCTTGATTCCCACCGTGGATGGGAAAGGCCGGGTGGCCGCGGTGGAGATCATGGTGGCGACGCCGGCGATCCGCAACATGATCCGAGAGAACAGGGTTCACCAGCTTCCGTCGGCCATCCAGACCGGCGCCAGGGACGGGATGCAGAGTCTGGACCAGCACCTCAAGGCGCTGGTGAAGACGCGGCACATCGCGCCAGAGGAGGCGCTCAAGCGCGCGGTTGAGCGGGAGGCGTTCCTGCAGGAGCGGGGGGCTCACGCTCCGTCGGGAGAGATGTCGGGGTTCGTGGGTAGGCGCTGAGGAACGCGGCCGCGCATGGAGGGATGACCTGATGCTTCCCGCGCACGTGGACGACCTGCTGAACCATATGGAACCGCGCGACGCTTCCGACCTCTACCTGAAAGCCGGTGTGCCGCCGATGCTGCGGGTAGCCGAGGGGCTGGTCGCGGTGGGCGAGGCGCCGCTGACCGACGAGGCCATCCAGGCGTACGCCGACCAAGTGATGGCTCCCAGGCACCGCCAGGAGTTCGAGGAGCGCCACCGGGCCGACGTCGCCTACACCTCGCCCGCGCTGGGCCGGTTTCGGGTGAACGTCTACGTACAGCGCGGCTCCCCGGCCGTGGTGGTCCGCCGGGTGAAGAGCCAGATCCCGTCCTTCGAGGAGCTGCTGTTGCCGCCGGTTGTCGCCCAGCTTGCGCTGGCGCCGCGCGGCCTTGTGCTTGTTGTGGGCCAGACCGGGTCCGGGAAGTCCACCACCCTGGCCGCGATGACCGCCCACCGCAGCCGCGAGCGGTCGGGGCACATCGTGACCATCGAGGACCCGATAGAGTTCGTCCACCCCGACGCCCGGAGCATCGTCAGCCAGAGGGAGGTCGGGACCGACTGCGAGTCGTTCAGTCTGGCGTTACGCGATGCCCTGCGCCAGGCGCCCGACGTCATCCTGATCGGCGAGATCCGCGACACCGAGAGCGCAACTGCCGCGGTCCACTTCGCCGAAACCGGCCACTTGGTGCTGAGCACGCTGCATGTCAACAACGCCAGCCAGACGCTGGAGCGGCTGCTGCACTTCTTCCCGGCCGAGGCGCACTCCGGCGTAGCGCTCCAGCTCTCGTTGAACCTGAACGGGATAATCTCCCAGCGGCTGATACCGCGCAAGGACGGTGGGGGACGCGTGGTGGCCGTTGAGGCGATGCTCTCCACGCCCCGCGTGAGGGAGTTGCTGCGCAAGATGGACCTGACCGCCATCCGTAGCGTCATGCAATCGCCCGCCGGCATCCAGGAGGGGATGCAGACCTTCGACTACGCGATCTACCAGCTTGTCCAACAGGGGTTGGTGGATGTCGAGACGGCGATGACCGCCGCCGAGAGTCCGGCCGAGCTCCGGATGAGGTTGAAGGGACTGCGCTGATCCCAAAGGGGCGGCACGCGTCTTACGGTGACGCTGCCGCCCTGACGCACCGGATCAGCCCCAGCGCGTTCGGCCGCGAGGACATGAAGATCTCCATCCGGCCCGCCGCGTTCGGTCCGTCCACCGCGGCCTGCTGTCGGACCGCAGCGCTGGCAGAGATAGTGTCAACGGAGGGCAGGCGAAGAACCGCGGCGCTTCGTCGGCCAGATCCAGGTGGTGGACCGGCGCGTCCTCCCGGACCTGCAGGTAGTGCACCGCCTCGGTGCGCCACGTCATCACGCGCGGCTCATGCCGCTGCTAGCAGAGGGTGGGTCGGAGAAGCCCTAGGGCAGGCCGCAACTTCTTAAGCTCATCTTAAACCCCCACCTCTCCGCGCCTCGTACAATGCGGGAGGAGCGACTGCCATCTGATGGTGCGTGCCTGCGTGCACAATTCGAGGGGAAGCGAGGCCGACTCCTAGCGCCGTGCGCGATATCGCCCTAGTTTGGTACGGCCTCCTGAGCAGCGTGTACGCCGTCGCCGGCGAGCCGTTGCGCGCGGTGGTCGGCGGCGACGCGTCGCTGGCCGGGGCCCTGCTGCTGGGCGTGCTGGGCGCGTTGAGCCCGTGCCAGCTCAGCACGAACGCGGCGGCGTTCGCCTATCTCGCCCGGGGCATGGCCCGGCGCGCCACGGCCCTCGAGGCTACAGCCTACATCCTGGGCAAGATGAGCGTCTACACGGTCATCGGTCTGGCTGCCGTGGGTTTGGGTGAAGGGATGCAGGCGGCCTCCGTGCCCGTCGCCGTGGTGGCCCGGAGGCTCCTCGGGCCGTTGATGCTCGCGATGGGGCTCGTGATGCTGGGTATCATCAGGCCCAGGCTGCCGTTTCCTGGCCGCGCCGCTGTTCGTGCGGCGACGAGCGATCCGTCGCCCAGGCGCGGCATCGCCGGCGCCTTCGGTCTCGGGGCCGCCTTCTCCCTCGCCTGGTGCCCGACCTTCGCCGTGTTGTTCTTCGGCTGGGTTATCCCCTGGAGTCTCAGCGGGGCTGGAGGCGTCCTCTATCCCGGCGCCTTCGCGCTGGGCACCACCCTGCCGGTGGCGCTGGCGGCCAGCCTCCTGGCCGTAGGTCTCGACTCGGGGGCTTTCACACGCAGGGCCGTGCGCGCGGAACGGATACTGCGGGTCGTTGCCGGAGTGGTGTTCCTGCTCGCAGGCGCGAACGACACGGTGATCTACTGGCTCATATGAGCCGGGTGGGCTACGCCATCCAGCGGGTCTTCTCGCGCCAGGGGATGCGCCGGCGCTCAGGGAGATGGGCGGCGTATCCCGCGTAGACCACGCCGGCGACGCGTCGGTCGTCCGGGACCCCGAGGAACTCGAGCAGCAGCATGTTCTGGATCGCGCACATCGTGGCGCCGCGACGGTATCGGCGTAGGTCTTGTCCAGGACGGGCCGCGCTTCCGGCGCGTCAGGATTCTTAAGCAGGGCGCGCCGGAACTCCCGCCGGATTTCGGCGAAGCGCCGCTTGCTCTCTCCGGCAAGCACGATGAACTCCCACGGCTGGGTGAGGTAGTGGTTCGGCGCCCAGACCGCGGCGTCGAGCATCCGTTCGATCGCCTCCTGCGGGACGGGATCGGGCTTGAGCCGAGCCACGCTGCGCCGGGTCCTGATCGCGACCTCCA
>CAYLKW010000046.1:1728-4996 GCA_964384245.1 uncultured bacterium | reverse complement strand
CGCCTCTCGGCCCCTTTCCAGGAGGATCTCAGGCCATTCCACTGGAATAAGGCGGTCCGTGTAACCGTAGTAGATCACGAGGTTGAACTCATGACGACACCAGGCAGTACGTCCAGGGACGCGAAACGGCAGCGACGCGAGGCGGGGCTCGAGTCACGGCGTCAGGAGCAGCGGCGGCGTCAGGGGCAACGGCGCAGGCGGTCCCTGGCGATCTATGGCGGGGTTGCTGTCATCGTGGCCGCGGCCGCGGCCCTGATCGTATGGGCCTCGGTCCGTCCTGCTCCACCTGAACCGGGCGAGAAGATCCCAGGCCAGGGTCAGGCCCACGTGCAGCTCGGGCAGTCGCACCCGCCGTACAACTCGAACCCCCCGACCTCGGGGTGGCACACGCCGCAGGAAGCCCGGTGGGGTGCGCACCAGACCGAGATCCCGGATGAGATCGTGCTGCATAACCTCGAGCACGGAGGCATCTGGATCTCGTACAAGGACCCAGGTGACGCCGCGCTGGTAGGGAAGCTCGAGACCCTGGTGGCGCGCTACAGGTCGAAGGTCATCTTGACTCCGCGGCTTCGGAACGACAGCCCGATCGCCGTCGCGGCCTGGGAGCGGCTGCTGAAGCTGGACACCTACGACGAGGGTCGGGTCGTGGCGTTCATCAACGCGTACCGCAACAAGGGACCGGAGCGCGTCCCGGACTAACGAACGCCCCTGCACCGATCTCTCGCCTTAATCGCTCCTTAACCACGGCGCCCGCCTCTTCGGTCAGGATGAGACCAGGGAGGCGATGGGTATGCCCAAGGGCAACTCGCAGTTCGCGCTGGCGCGGCGCCGGGAGGCGCGCCGGAATACCATGCTCCGGCGGATCAAGATCGGGCTATTCACCATTGCTGCGATCGCCCTTGTCGGGATTGCGGCGTCTCTTGTCATCACCCCGATTCTGGCGGTGCGCGCACGCGCACCAGCCGCGCCTGCGGCCGCCGGCGAAGTCCGGCAGGTCGTCACTACCATGGCCGGATTCGATCCACAGGCGCTTCGCGTGCCGGCTGGCCGGCCGTTTACGGTACGCCTGGTCAATCCCGACAGCCCGTTCCACACCGATGGCGGAGGGTGGCACCAACTCCGCGTAGAGGCCCTGAACATCGATGTTCGCGTTCCACCACGGTCCGACAAGATGCAGACGTTCGCCGGGCTGGCTCCGGGGAGATATGAGTTCTACTGCGACATCTGCTGCGGCGGGAAAGAGAACCCGACGATGCGCGGGGTGATCGAAGTCACGGGATGAACACCGTGACCTTCCCCGTCGTCGTCGCGAGCGGGCTGCTCGACGGCCTCAACCCATGCGCCTTCGGCGTCCTGCTTTCGTTTGTGGCGGTGATCCTCGCCAGTGTCGCCCTCGCTGAAGATGCCAGGCCGCGCATCTGGCGGGCGGGCGGCGTGTACGTGGCCGGCATGTTCCTGACCTATCTGCTGCTCGGGCTCGGCCTCATCGCCACGGTCTCGCTCTTTACTGCGACCCACCTCCCGATCCGGCTCATGGGATTCCTGGTCGTTGTCATGGGCCTGTGGACCCTGAAGGATGTCGCGGTGCCCGGGTTCGGCGTCCCCCTGGCCATGCCAGCAGGCTGGCGCGGGCGGATCAGGCAGGCGCTCTCGCGGACCACGCCAGCGGGCCTGTTCACCGCGGGCGCGCTCGTGGGCCTCTGCACGCTGCCGTGCAGCGGCGCGATCTACATGGGCGTGTTGGCCTTGATCGCCCGGGAACCGCTCCCGGCGCGTTTCTCGTATCTCATGCTGTATAACGCGATGTTTGTGGCGCCGCTGCTCGCGCTCCTGGCGATTGTGGGCAGCCGCCGCGTGCTCAATCACATCGCCCACGCCTATCTCCAGCGCAAGCGGGCCGTGAAGGCCGTGGTCGGCATGGTGACAGTCGTGCTGGGCCTGGTCATTCTGCTGACGGCATAGATGAACAGGAGGTTCGATGATGAAGGATCCCGTGTGTGGCATGGAAGTTGACCCCAAGACGGCAGCCGGTTCGTCCGTGTATCAGGGCCAGACGTACTACTTCTGCGCCAAGGGATGCAAGGCTGCGTTCGACAAGGACCCCGCGCGGTACGTCGGCCACGGTGAGCACGGCGCCCGCGGGCACGGCAAGCACTAGTTCAGTCCGCGTGGAGTCGATGACACGGGTGGCAATGTCCGTAGGAGGAGTCTGAATGCGCGAAGTGACGGTACCTACCGGCTCACGCCGGCGGTGGAAGACCCTAATATTCTGTGTGGCGCCCCTGGCCGTGCTGACCGCGGTCTTCGTCTTTCGCATCCCTGTGAGCCAGGTGCTGCTCTGGGCGCTGATCCTCCTGTGCCCGCTGAGCCATCTGCTGCAAGGTCACGGTGGACACGCTCACGACCAGGAACCGGGCGGTACCGTGGACCCGGATCGACCGGGTGGTCCGAGGGCAGGGAGACGAAATGTCCCGTGAACCGAGCTGGGATTCACGTGGTTAACGGTCCCCTGTACGTTGCGCTGGGGGTTCGGTAGCTGTGACACGGGCAGCCTCAGAAGGTGCCGGGGACCGTTACGTCCCCGCGCTCCGGTTTCGCTGGCTGACCCGGCTCTATGATCCTTTCATGGAGCGGTGGACGGCAGCCGGCCTCTTGCGGCAGGCGGTCATCGCAGCCTTGGATCTGCAGCCGGGGCTCCGGCTACTCGAGCTTGGATGCGGACCCGGACGCCTGGCCATCGAGATCAAGCGTCGATCACCCGATGTCACCGTCCATGCGCTCGACGGGGATCCCGAGATCCTGACGGTCGCCCGGATGAACGCCGCGAACGCCGGCGTCGAGATCGCCTTCACTCAAGCCGACATCACGCGCCTGCCGGAGACGGGCCGCTACGACCGCATCTACTCCACGTTCGTCTTTCACCATCTCAGCCCTACAGGTAAGCAGGAAGCGCTGAGCGGACTCAGGCGAGTGCTGGTGCCTGGCGGCCACGTCGTCATCGCGGATTTCGGCAGACCCCGCGGCGCGCCCCAGTGGGTGCTCTTCTCGATCGTCGGCTGGCTTGACGGCGCGGAGAACACGAGGCCACACCGGGACGGCGCGTTCGAGAAGATGCTCTGCGGTTCCTTCGGCAGCGTAGAGTCACCGACCGCGTGGCGAACAATCCTCGGCACCGTCCAGGTGTTTGTGTGCAGGACGTAGGGGGCAAGGACAGGCAACGGCGATCACGCCGTCGTCCGCCGGAAGTCAAGTCCGACGTTCAGCTTGT
>CAYLKW010000046.1:0-1628 GCA_964384245.1 uncultured bacterium | reverse complement strand
TATGATCCAGTGTGATGGTCAGGACGACAGGCGCCCGGGACGCATCAACGTAGCCGCAGAACGCTGCCAGCCGCACGCGGCAGGCGACTCCGCGCGCGGGCTCGAGCGCCACCTGCCCCTGTCGGAGCAAGGCGCCGG
Organism: uncultured bacterium; assembly: GCA_964384245.1. Taxonomy (GTDB): domain Bacteria; phylum Sysuimicrobiota; class Sysuimicrobiia; order Sysuimicrobiales; family Humicultoraceae; genus VGFA01. Next base: position 1,490 of record CAYLKW010000046.1, on the reverse strand, counting down.
CAGCGTCGGCGAGGTGCGCCTCTGGACAACACCCTATCCGGCGCAACGCCGCGTGTAGGACTTCCGGCGTTCTGAGCCCTCGATTCAACTCAGCCGCTCCCTCCTTAACCTCGCCGATGAGCACATCGGGCACGTCGCGGGCCGCGGCCAGGACCTGATCGTCGGCGAGCAGCACTTCGCACCGTACCTCCTCGGTTCGCTGGGGATGACGGAGCACCGTTTCTGCGGCTCATGGAAGCCGTACCGCCAGGATGTCAAGATCTGTGGCGGTCTCGTACATCCCCGGCTGGCCTGCCACGGGATGCTGCACCTGATACTCGGTCACGGTGAAGTAGCCGTTCAGCCGCAGGTAGCTCTCTACCAAACCAACCGCGGTGGTCACCGTTCGTCCTCCTCAGGATTCCGCCAGTTTCGCCCGCTTCAGTGCCAGCGCGTTGATCGCCACGATCAGGGAGCTACCGGCCATCGAGAGCGCGGCGATCTCCGGGCGCAGGATCAGCCCGAACGAGGGATAGAAGAGCCCGGCGGCAATCGGGAAGGCGACTGTGTTGTAGCCGACCGCCCAGAAGAGGTTTTCCTTCATCTTCCGGACCGTGGCCTTGCTCAGCCGGATCGCCTTGGTCACATCGTAGGGATCGCTGCGCATCAGGACGACGTCCGCGGTTTCCATGGCCACGTCGGTCCCGGCACCGATGGCGATCCCGATATCCGCCTGGGCCAGCGCCGGCGCGTCGTTGATCCCGTCGCCGACCATGGCCACCTTCTTCCCTTGCGCCTGCAGCTCCCTTACCTTGTCCACCTTCTGGCCGGGCAACACCTCGGCGAAAAAGGTATCCAACCCCAGCTCACGTGCGATGCGCTCCGCGGTGGCACGATTGTCGCCGGTGAGCATGGCCACCTGGATGCCCTGCTCCCGCAGGCGCTGCACGGCCAGCTTCGACGTTTCGCGGACGGCGTCGGCGATCGCGATGAGTGCAACCAGCCTGCCGTCAACGGCCGCGTGCACGACGGTCCGTCCCGCGCCTTCCAGAGCGGCCGCGCGCTCGCCCAGGCCGTTCAGGCTGACGCCGCGATCGCGCATGAGCTTTCGGTTGCCGGCTAGCACTTCGTGGCCGTTTAGCCTCCCCCGGACGCCGTGCCCGGGGATGGCCTCGAAGTCCGCCGCCTGAAGAGCTTCCAGTCCCTGCGCCTTCGCGTACGCGACGATAGCCTGCGCCAGGGGATGCTCGCTCCCCTGCTCGACCGCGGCGACTAGGCGGAGGATTTCCACCTCATGCAGCGGGTCCGCTCCGCCTTCCACAGGCGGAACAGACGACCGGGCCGCCGCGGGCTTCGGACCCTCGACGGCGCCCGCACCGGTCACCACCTCGACCACCTGGGGCTCGCCTTTCGTCAGCGTGCCGGTCTTGTCGAAGATCACCGCCTGGATCTTGCTTGCCTGTTCGAGCGCGATGGCATTCTTGAAGAGGATGCCGTTCATGGCGCCGAGC
>CAYLKW010000045.1:3364-15433 GCA_964384245.1 uncultured bacterium | reverse complement strand
GAAGACCGCCAGCACCGTGACCGCGGTAACCACCGCCGTGCCCAACGCGTGGCGCGGGGAGGCCAGCCACCGACGGAGGCGGGCGCCCACCGGCACCCGCTCCTCCTCGATGCGGTCGGCAAGCCGCCGCATGAACTCGTCCCAGAATCCGGGCGGCGCCACAAACCTGCCGCCGGCACGCAGACGCGCGGCAACGGCTTCCAGCGAGGCCGCCTCGTCGCGGCAGCGCTCACAGACGGCCAGGTGCCGGGCGAGCGCGGCGCGTTCGTCCGGCAGGACCGTCCCGGTCACACCTTCGACCAGGCGCTCCAGCACCTCAGCGCAGCGGTCCTTCATGGGGCGCGGACGCCCTCCTCGACCAGCGCGCGACGCAGCTTGCGTAGCGCCGCGAACATCGTTGCCTTCACCGTGCCTTCTGAGCAGCCCATGATGCGGGCGATCTCCTGGTAGGGCAGATCCTGGTAGAGCCGCAGGACGGTCATCGCCCGCTGGCGCGGCGGCAGTTGGGCCACCGCGAGCGCCACCAGGCGCCCGACCTCCCGACCCTCGGCCTCGTCCTCCGCGGCCGGGATGCCGCTGCGATCGCGCGCGCCCTCCTCATCGTCAAGCAGGAGCAGCCTGGAGGACCGGCCGCGCATATCCAGGCACAGGTTGATGGTGATGCGGTACAGCCAGGTGTAGAGTTGCGACCGGCCGTCGAAGCGCGCCAGCGCCCGGTGCGCGCGGATGAACACTTCCTGGGCCACGTCCGCGGCGTCCTCGTGGCTGCCCAGCATGCGGCGCGCCACGCGGTAGACGCTCTCCCGGTACTTGATCACGAGCGCCGTGAAGGCGCTCTCCTCCCCGCGCGCGAAAGCCCGGAGCAGTTGCCGGTCCTCAGCGTCCACGCCCGCCCCCTCTGTGCCAACCTTGTGACGGCCGGAAGGGCGCCTTCGGTTTACTGGACCTTGTCCAGCACCGCCTTCGCCTGATCCACAACGGCCGTCCAGTCCAGGTTGCGGAAGAACGCGTCTATGTAGGCTGCCTTGCCCGTCTGGTAGTCCAACCAGTACGCGTGCTCGAACACGTCCAGGGCAACGAGCACGGTCGCGTTCCAGACCGGGAAGGTATTCTGCTCATCCCCGATGTAATTGAAGAGCTTCTTTGTGTCCCAGTCAAACGCGGTCCAGGCCCAGCCGCGGGCCGCGATCGCCGTGGCCTTCAGGTCGCGCTGCCACTCTTCGATGCTGCCGAAGTCCCGCTCGATCAGGTCCAGCAGCTTGCCCGACGGCTTGCTTCCCTTGCCGCCCAGGTGAGAGAAGTAGATCTCGTGGTTCTTCACGCCGCCGACCGCCCGCGTGAGCTCGACCTTGAGCTCGCGGATCTCTGAGAATGTTGGATTGGCCTTGGCCGGGTCCTTGTCCAGGGCCGCGAGCTTCTCGTGAATCTCGTTGGCCTTGTTGACGTAGCCCTGGTAGAGCTTGTAGTGCTCCTCCATGGTCTTCTTCGAAATGCCGTCCAACTCCACGTCAAACGAACGAAACTTCTTGGGCTCGTACTTTGGATATGCCACCCTGCTCACCCCTTCTTGGCGCGCCGTGCTGGCGCGCAACGCTGGCACTCTGTGCCTGCACAAGGTGAAACGCTGCCGCCTACCTTGTGTATGCCCGTTACTCCACCATCCCACCCAGTGCGCCGGCCGCGTACCTCGGGCGCCCGCCCACCACGGTCGCCAGCACCCTAACTTGAAGAAGGTCCTCGGGAGGGCCCACGTGGGGATCACGGTCGAGCACGATGAAGTCGGCCACGCTCCCAGGGGAGAGCGTTCCCTGCCACCCCTCGGTCCCGCCGGCGTACGCGGCGCCTGAGGTGTAGGCGCGGAAGGCCTCCTCCAGCGAGATGCACTCCTGTGGATACCATGCGCGGCCGTCCTGCCCGTGCTCGCGGCGCCGGGTGACCGCCGCGTACATACCCCGCCACGGATCCGGCGTCTCCACAGGCGCGTCCGAACCAAAAGCCAGCGTGGCGCCGCTGGATGCGATCGAGCGCCAGGCGTAGGCCCACCGTGCGCGCGGGCCCCAGTAGCGCTCGGCGATCGCGCGATCTTCGGTAGCGTGGATCGGCTGCATCGAGGCCACCACACCGAGCCGGGCGAGTCGCGGCAGATCGTCGGGGTGAAGGAGCTGCACGTGCTCTATGCGGTGGCGCGCTCCCTGGCGCTGCGAGGCGGCCCGGTGGCGCTCGAAGACGTCGAGGACATCCCGATTAGCGCGGTCGCCGATGGCGTGGATCGCGGTCCACAGCCCGGCCTCGTTCGCCTGCGCCACGAGCCGGTCTAGCTCCGCGGGCGACCGCACCTGCACTCCCAGGTTGCCCGGCTGCCCGTCATAAGGCGCGAGCATGCTCGCGGTCTGCGATCCGAGAGCGCCGTCGGCGAAGATCTTGACCGGCCCGACGCGCAGCATCGCGTCACCCACGCCCGTGCGCAACCCCACCGCGGCAGAGGCCTCCAGGTGCCGGTCGGGCAAGGAGGTCACGACCCGCATGCTCAACTCGCCGCGGGCGTGCAGGCGTTGTAACGCCACGAAGCCCTCGGGCCCCTCGGTCGTCGTGCCCGTGAAGGTGTGAACCCCGGTGAGCCCCAGGCGATGAAGGTCAGCGATTGCCTCCAGCGCGGCGCGCTCCCGCATCGCAGGGGTCGGAGGCGGTACGACCCGCCGCACGAGCGCGGCGGCTTCCTCCATGAGGATGCCATCGGGCTCGCCGGCAGCATCACGACCCACCACGCCTCCGGGTGGATCAGGGGTGTCGCGCGTGATCCCGGCCACTCGCAGGGCCGCGGAGTTGACCCAGAGCAGGTGGCCGTCCTTGCTCGCCATCAGCGCCGGCCGGCCGCCCGTGGTCGGATCGAGATCGTATCGCGTGGGAAAGCGGTCCTCGGGCCACGCGTTCTTGTCCCAACCCCGCCCCAACACCCATGCATTCGCCGGCAGGCCTGCCGAGGCGACGTAAATGCGCCGGGCAGCGTCTGCCGGCGAGACCGCTTCCCGCAGCTCCACTTCCATCAGGCTGAGGCCGTAGCCGATGAGGTGGATGTGGGCGTCAATTAGCCCGGGAAAGACCGTCAGCCCCAGCAAGTCCACGCGGCGCGCGCGGGGGAAGGCAGCGGCGAGGTCGGCGGCGCCACCGACGGCCAACACGCGGCCGCCGGCAACGGCCAAGGCTTCTCCCCGCGACGCCGTTCCGCCGTCGGGACGCACGTCCGCGGGCCCGAACACGGTGACGTTCATCGGCCGGCGGAGGGCAACGCCCGCATCAGGGTCGCCATCTGGATTGCCGCGTGGGCGGCATCTGCGCCGCGGTTGACCCTGCCTCCGGCGCGCGCCGCGGCCTGCTCTGGATCAAAGGTCGCCAGCACCTCGTTGATAATCGGAACGCCGGTCTCCAACGAGACCCGGGCGATCCCTGCCGCGGCCTGCTGGGCCACCAGGTCGAAGTGAAGCGTTTCGCCCTTGATGACGCATCCCAGGCAGATCACCGCAGCGTACAGCGCGCGGCGCGGCCCTGCGCCTGCCCCGTCTGCGGCCTGGGCCATGCGCCGCGCGACCAGCGGGATCTCCAGCGCGCCGGGCACCCAGGCCACGTCAACGCGCGCCGCCCCCTGCGCTGTCAGTACCCCCATTGCCCCGTCAAGCAGGCGCTGCGTGATCGGCTCGTTGTACCGGCTGACCACGATCGCGAAGGCCAACCCGGCGGCGTCACCGCCACCGCGGAAGGTCGTTCCCATCTGGATCATCACCCTTCCCTCACTCTATGCTGAGGAGGTGCCCGAGGCGGTGGCGCTTGGTCTTGAGATAGGTGTAGTTCTCGCTGTTGAACGGGATCTCCAACGGCACGCGTTCAACAACCTGAATGCCGTACCCTTCGAGGCCCGCGCGCTTCTGCGGGTTGTTGGTTAGCAGCCGCACCTGCTTCAACCCAAGATCGGCCAGGATCTGCGCGCCGACGCCGTAGTCGCGTGGGTCCGGCGGGAATCCCAGAAGTTCGTTGGCCTCCACCGTGTCCTTCCCCTGGTCCTGGAGCGCGTAGGCCTTGATCTTGTTACCCAGCCCTATGCCGCGGCCTTCCTGCCGGACGTAGACGATCACGCCGCGGCCCTCGCGTTCGATCGTCCGCATCGCCGTCTGCAACTGGTCGCGGCAATCGCAACGCAGTGACCCGAAGACCTCGCCTGTGAGGCATTCCGACTGCATCCGCACGAGCGCTGGCGCGCCGTCGTCCACGGTTCCCTTCACCAGCGCCAGGTGGTGCGAGCCGTCAAGCGTGTTCTCGTAGACCACGGCGGAGAACTCCCCGGCCAGGGTGGGCAGGCGGGTCCGCCCTTCCCGCCGCACGAAGGGATCGTGCCGCAGCCGGTGCCGGATCAACTCCCTGACCGTCAGGATCTTGAGGCCGTGCCGGGCGGCAAACCCGCGCAGTTCAGGGAGACGCGCCATGGTCCCGTCCTCCCCGACGATCTCGCAGATCACCCCGGCCGGTTTCAATCCCGCCAGGCGGGTCAGGTCAATCACGGTCTCGGTGTGCCCGGCGCGGCGCAGCACGCCTCCCGGCGCTGAGCGCAGGGGGAAGACGTGCCCCGGACGCGCCAGGTCGTCGGGGCTCGTGTCGCCGTCCCCTTCGGCTCCGGCGAGCAACCGGATCGTCAGCGCGCGATCGTGGGCCGAGGTGCCGGTCCCGCCGCGCCGCGCGTCCACCGACACCGTGAACGCGGTCCCGTGGTGAGACGTGTTGTCGGTGACCATGACCGGGAGGCGCAGCTCGTCGCACCGCTCAGGGGTAAGCGGCGCGCAAATCAACCCGCGCGCGTGCATCATCATGAAGTTGATCGCCTCGGGCGTGGCAAACTCGGCGGCCATGACAAGGTCGCCCTCGTTTTCGCGATCTTCGTCGTCCACGACAATGAGCATCCGCCCGGCGCGGAGATCCTCAACCGCCTCGGCGATAGAGGCCAGCTTGAACGCCGCCTCGCCCCTCAGGTTGTCCACCGTCCCTGCACCCCTTCCAGTAGCTTCTCCACGTGCTTGGCCAGAATGTCCACCTCGATGTTCACGCGACCACCCACGCCCCACCGCCCGAGCGTCGTGACAGCCAGGGTATGCGGTATCAGCGCAACCGCAAACCCAGGGGCATCCGTGAGCGCTGCCACGGTGAGACTGACCCCGTCCACCGCCACGGAGCCCTTCTCTACCAGGTAGCGCATCAACGCCGGCGGCGGCGCGATCTCCATCCAAATGCCCTCGCCTTCCGGCTTGATCGCGGTGATCGTGCCCACGCCGTCCACGTGTCCCTGGACGATGTGCCCACCCAGGCGCTGGTCGAACCGAAGAGGCCGCTCCAGGTCAACAGGGTCCCCCGGCCGCAGTCCGCCCAACGTGGTCCGTCGCAGCGTCTCGGCCACCACGTCGGATGCGAACGACTGGCCATCGAGATCCACGATCGTCAGGCACACGCCGCTGACAGCGATGCTCTCTCCCACCTTCGCGCCGTCGAGCACTGCCCCGGCCCGCACCTTCAGGCGCACGCCGTCGGCGTTGCCGGTAATGCTCACGATCTCGCCGAGTTCTTCGACTATGCCGGTAAACATTCGGCTTCCACCTTCCCTTCGATTAGTACGTCCTCGCCCAACTTCTGGATGCGCACCTCTGACAGCCGCACCGCGCCGGATGAGCCCGCGAGTCCGGGGCCGTCCACCGGGGTGGGCGCCAGGGCTCCGCCGATCAGCCAAGGCGCCACGAGTGCGACCACCTTGTCCACAACGCCGGCGGCAAGCGCGGAGGCGTTCACGGCTCCGCCGCCCTCGATCAGGACGCTCAACACCCCCCGGCGCCCCAACTCCTCCATGAGGGCACGCAGGTCCACCCCCTGTGGCGCCTGACTCAGAACGAGCACCTCGACGCCGGCCTGCTGCATGGCGTCAACCTGCGCCGGGGACGCTGCGGCGGTCGTGGCGATCAGGGTCGGAGCTTCGGTGACGCCCTCGACCACGCGCGCCGCGAGCGGGGTGCGCAGCCGCGAGTCCAGGACCACGCGCAGCGGATTGCGGCCGCCGGGTACGCGGCAAGTCAGTTCGGGATCGTCGGCCAGCACGGTCTGCACGCCGACCAGCACCGCGTCGTGGGTGTTGCGCAGGGAGTGCGCGTACCGCCGTGCCTCCGCTCCGGTGAGCGCGGTCGCGCTCCAGCGGTCCGCCCCGATCTTGCCGTCGGTGCTCATAGCCCACTTCAGCGTCACGAAGGGCATTCCGGTGCGGCGGTGCTTCACGTAGAACTCGTTGACCCGCAGGGCCTGACCCTCGAGCAAGCCGACCTCCACCTCGATGCCGACTTCCTGCAGCCGCGCCAGGCCTCTGCCGTTCACCTTGGGGTCAGGGTCGCACATCGCCGCCACAACGCGGCGGACGCCCGCGGCAATCAGCGCCTCGGTGCAGGGACCGGTGCGCCCGGCGTGGGCGCACGGTTCGAGGTTCACGTAAAGGGTGGCTCCGCGGGCGCGGCCGCCTGCCTTGCGAAGGGCAACGATCTCGGCGTGAGCGGTCCCGGCCCTGGCGTGATAGCCGCGGCCGACCACGATGCCGTCCGCCACCAGGACCGCCCCAACCAGAGGGTTCGGACTGGTGCGGCCCGCGGCCCGCCGTGCGAGTCGGAGGGCCTGCTGCATCATCCTGTTGTCGTCGCGCGTTACCATGAGCAAACAATCACGCCCGGGGTCCAGAGACCTCCGGGCGCAGGTGCATCGGAACGCGGGTTCGGGCTGGAGGCCACGGCGCACGCAAAGCGAGCCGTCGGTCCCGGCGACCGAATCCCGGGTTCCAATCCTGACCTTCTTCCATCCGGACTATACCGTCGGCCCCGGAGTCTCACCGGATCTGCCTGGCTGCTCACGCAGCCGGGCTCGCGGGCTGTACCGCCGATCGGGAATTGCCAGCGCTCGCGCTACCGGCTCACCCTGCCCTGAAGGTCTGCTATTCGATTGAACTACAAGTCCAGTTTACCACCGGGCGGGGTCATGGGCAACACTGAACGCCGCAGCAGGAAGGCATCCGTCTGCTGTCATGCGAACTACACGAGCCATGGAGCACGCCGCCCCTCCGCCTCGAGCCGCGTTTCTGCCTCGTGAAAGAGCCATCATCGAGGCACACCGCACGCCCCGACAGGTCCAGCGGTTTCTCAACTCGGTGCGTTACAACCACCATCGCGTGGGGACCACGCTGGCGTCGTTCCGGGAGGTGGTGCGGGCGGGCGAGGTCATGTGCATGGAGGCCGCGCTCGTCGCCGCGGTCATCCTCGAGCAGCACGGCTACCCGCCGCTCGTGGTGAGCCTGGAGTCGCAGGACGACCTGGATCACGTGCTCTTCGTCTTCAGGCGGCGCGGGTTGTGGGGCACCCGCTGGGGAGCAGTGGCGCGATCCCGGGACGCCGGACTGCACGGGCGACGGCCGGTCTTTCGGTCAATCCGGGATCTAGTGTGGAGCTACTATGATCCTTATGTGGACTTCACCGGACGGCTCACCGGCTACGCGCTGGTGGACCTCCGCGATCTCGGGGGCTACGACTGGCGCCTCAACAGCCGCAACATGTGGTGGCTGGAGCGCTACCTGATCGAGAAGCCCCACCGATCGCTGATCTCATCTGACGCGCGCTACGAGCGGTTGCTGCGAGCCTACCGGGAGTTCAGGCGCAACCATCCCGATGAACCGGCGATCTACTACAGCGGTCGGGATCGCTGGATGTAGCAGCATCCCCACCACCAGCCGGACCGCCTCTTCGAGGTTCCGCGGGTCCACGATCGGCGGGAGGTCTGTCGGCCGGTGGTAGTGCGGGTCAACCCCCCGGTGCAGAAAGACCGCGGGGATCCCCACCTGCTCGAAACTGGCGTGGTCGCTACCCGCGCTCCGGAACCGGGTCAGCGGGATCCCGAGCGTCCGGGCAACCTCGACGGCGGCGTTCACCATGGTTTCATCGCGCCCTGGCGAGTTGCCCGCCGTCAGCGCCTCGCCCCATCCCACCATGTCCACGTTGATCATGGCGACGACGCCCCTGCGCCGCTCCTGCGCGAACGCGACCGATCCGAACAGACCCAGCTCCTCCGCCGCGAACAGGACGAACTGCACGGTGCGCGGGGTAGGCGTGCCGGCCAGCACGCGCGCCGTCTCGAGCACGACCGCAACCCCTGACGCGTTGTCGTTGGCGCCGGGACTGCCCGGCACCGAGTCGTAGTGGGCCCCGACCACCACGATCTCCTCCGGCCGGTTCGTGCCGCGCTTCGTCGCCACGACGTTCGCGGTCGCGCGCATCTCGGTTGAGGCATCCACCAGCAGGCGAACGCGCAGGCGGCCTTGCCGCGTCGCCTCTATCAGCCGCACGCCTTCCTCGTTGGAGATGGCCACGGCCGGAATGCGCGACGGCTGCATCAGCGTGCCGGCCATGATCCCCTCGGGCGCGCTGTTGAAAATGATGACCGCCACGGCGCCGCGCGCGGCCGCGTTCGCCGCCTTCTCGCCAAACGGGATCGACCCCCGCGCCACGAGCGCGATCGCGCCGGAGACCTGCCGCCCCTCGTAGTCCGAAGGAAGGCCCAGCCCGGCGTGCACGACGTCGGCTTCGATGCCGCCGGACGCGGTGGGTGCCGAGTAGGTGAAGATCAGGGCAGGCACCGCACGGGGGGCCGCGCTCAACTGCAGCAGCTCGACCCGGCGTGCCTCGAAATACGGGAACCGGAACGAGTGCAGGTCTGCCTGATACCCGAACTGGCGGAACTGCGCTGCCAGGTACTCCGCGGCCTGCCGCTCGGATGGCGTCCCGGCAACCCGGGGCCCGATCACACCGGCCAGGTGCTGCACGTGCGCAAACGCCGCCTCCCCGGATGGCGCCGGCGGCGCCGGCTGCCCTACGACCGGCGCGGGTGCAAGCGCACAGACGGCGAGCACGAGCAGGATCGAAACGATGCGACGATGCGGGAAGTGCATACGGTCACTCCTCCTGTTTCGGCTACTGCGGCTGGGCAAGCTCCGTGACCCATCCGCCGGTCACCCGCACCAGGTCGGGCGGGGTAATGGGGAAGATCGCGGTAGGCGCACCCGCCGCGGCGTAGACAATCTCGTACGAGAGCAGGTCTTCGTCTATGTATGTTTCCAGCGGCGTCGCGTGCCCCACGGGTGGGACGCCGCCGATCGCAAACCCGGTAGCCGCGCGGACTCGGTCGGCGTCGGCGCGCTCGATCCGCGCCGCACCGGCGGCGCGGGCGAGCTTCCCCATGTCCACCCTGTTCTTGCCCGAGGCCAGGACCAGCAATGGCCGCCCGTCTGCCAGGAACACCAGGGACTTCACGATCTGGCCCAGCGTGGTGCCGATCGCATCGGCAGCCTCCTGCGCCGTGCGCGTTCCCTGCGGGAACTCCTGTACATGCGCTGCCAGGCCGAGTTCCAGGAGGGCCTTCTGCACGCGATCGGTGGCCGAGGACACGAGATGCCTACTCCCTTGACGGAAACCGGCCCAGCAGCGCATCCTGCACGATCGCCTTGACCTCCGGGCCGAACTCCTTGCGCAGGATCCATTCCAGGAATCCCCGATCCTTCTTCGCCAGATCGCGCAGGGACCGGCCGCGCACGCCGTCGGGCCCGAACATCAACACCGCCTCCCCGTGTTCCCACACGAACTTGCCGTCGGGATCTATCGCGTTGGGATCGCGCGGGTTGAACAGGTCTGCGAGTTCCTGCGGGGCTCTCGGCAGGTCGGGATAGGCCGCGAGTTGGGCGTCGAGGATCTCCACGCACGCCTCAACGTCTGCCTGGGCGCCGTGGGCTCCCTCCAGATCCCTGCCGCAGTAGAACCGGTAGGCGGCGGTCAGGTCGCGCGGTTCCCTTCGGTGGAATATCACCTGCGCGTCCACGACCACGCGGCCCTCCATCTCCAGGCGCGCTCCTGCCATCGCCAGTTCGCGGTGGAGCACCGGAATGTCGAACCTCTGGACGTTGAAGCCGGCCAGATCGGCGTCTCCGATGAACCCTACCACCTCGGCCGCGATCTGCGCAAACCGCGGCGCGCCGGCCACGTCAGCGTCCGTGATCCCGTGTATGCGGGTGGAGGCAGGAGGAATCGGCACCCCTGGATTCACGCGGCGGGTCAGCGTCTCACGCCGGCCATCGGGATGGACCTTGATCAGGCCAATCTCCACGATGCGGTCGGAAGCGGGGTTGACACCCGTGGTCTCCAGGTCGAGAAAGACGAGCGGGCGGCGCAAGACCATGTGCTTCATCGCCCGGGCGCCCCGCCGCGACCGGTCGGCATCAGTACGCCCGCGCGTAGTAAACCGTTGCGGTCGAGGGTTTGCCACACGCCAGGCAGGTCCCCTCGGGAGCATCGTTCAGCGGTGTGACCCGCGGCGAGGCGCCGGTCCGTTCGCGGATGGTGTCCTCGCACGCCTGCTCCTGGCACCATCCGGTGCGTGCGAATCCACGCCGGTCCCGGATCGCTTCCGCGAGCTGCTCAATCGTCTCGACGGCAACCGTGTGCTCGTCCAGGAACGCCTTTGCCCTGTCGAAGTACTCCCTCTGCACTTCCTCCAGCGCCGCGAGCACCGTCTGCTCGATGCTGTCCTGCGCGACGGTCGCCTTGCCGCCGCCGGTCCGCTTCACCATCACCGCGGCGCCCGCGGCCACGTCCCGCGGCCCGATCTCCAGGCGGAGCGGCACGCCCCGCATCTCCCATTCATTGAACTTCCAGCCGGGTGTGTACTCGTCCCGCTCGTCCAGCTTCACCCGTGCCACCTTCCCCAGGCGATCCGCGAGTTCCCTGGCAGCGACCAGCACGCGCTCGCCGTCTTTCCCCAGGATCGGAACGATCACGACCTGAATCGGCGCGATGCGCGGAGGCAGGCCCAGGCCGCGGTCGTCCCCATGCGCCATGATGAGCGATCCGATCAGGCGCGTCGAGACCGCCCACGAGGTGGACCAGATGAACTTCTCTGCGTTGTCGCGGTCGAGGAACTTCACCCCGAAGGCCTTGGCGAAGTTCTGTCCGAGGAAGTGGCTGGTCCCTGCCTGCAGGGCCTGGCGGTCGGGCATCAGCGCCTCCAGCGTGTAGGTCCAGTCAGCGCCGGCGAACTTCTCGGTCGGCGACTTGCGGCCCACCAGCACCGGGATGGCGAGCACGTCCTCGAGCAGCTGCCGGTAGATCTCCAGGATCACGCGACACTCCTGATCGGCTTCCTCCAGCGTGGCGTGCGCCGTGTGCCCTTCGTGCCAGAGGAACTCGCTGGTGCGTAGGAACAACCGCGTTGACTTCTCCCAGCGCACCACGCTGTTCCACTGCAGCAGCAGCACCGGCAGGTCGCGGTACGACTGGATCCACTTGGCGTACATCGGCAGGATGATCGCCTCTGAGGTGGGCCGCACCGCCAGCCGCTCGGCCAGCTCCTCGTCGCCGCCGTGGGTGACCCAGGCGACCTGGGGGGCGAACCCCTCGACGTGCTCGGCTTCTTTCTTGAGGAACGCCTCGGGGACAAAGAGCGGGAAGTAGGCGTTGACGTGCCCGGTGGCCTTGAAGCGCTCGTCGAGCCAGCGCTGAATGCCCTCCCACAGCGCGTAGCCGTAGGGCCGGATGACCATGCACCCGCGCACCGGCGAGTAGTCGGCCAGCTCGGCCTTGAGCACGACGGCGGTGTACCAGTCCGAGAACTGCTCGGACTTGCTGGGAATCTCCTTGACGAACGCCTGTCCCTCGGTAGACATACATCCCCCTGAAACGAAATAGCCCCCCACCCCAAGGGACGGGAGGCTCCCGCGGTACCACCCTTGTTCCTGTACGGCTCTCTGTGCGCCGTATCGGGCGCGCCCGGCGGCCTTCTCGGCCGCGGCTCGGGGGTGGGTGTGCCCCGTCATCGCCGTGTATGAAGCGAGTCTAGCATGGCGCGGAAACAGCCAGCAAGAGGATCCCCCTCTGGTTCGATGTGCAGCCGATCGCGGTCCTGCCTCGGGCCCCCGACCCTATCGGGGCTGGGATGTCCACATGAGGGATCGTGTGCTGGGCGGTA
>CAYLKW010000045.1:0-3264 GCA_964384245.1 uncultured bacterium | reverse complement strand
AGGCTCGCAAAACGGGAAGTGAACATCGGCCCCTCCACCCAGAGAACCGCCCGGCCCGCCTCGGCAAATTCAACCTGCTGCTGCTCCAAGAGCGGGACATTGCAGATGCGACTCCTGTCCCCCAGCCTTACCAGGTTCAGGATGGAGCACCAGAGCAGAAGCACCCCGAGGCCGAACAGCGGTACTGATATCCACAACCCGTTCTTGTAGAGGAATGACAGCATGGACATAGACACCCTCCAGTGTGGCGCTAGGAGTCAGTATGCTCATCCCCCATGATGCTGCCCGATATCGAGGCGATTGATTTGTCGTTGGAAAGAGGGCGTGTGCACTGCACGCAGTGCACTGGTTTCGTGGACACTTCCTCTGCTTCGCTGATCATGTCACCGCGTTTCAATCGGACCGCCAAGAAGGAATTCCGTCCAGGGCTGCGCCTGGACGCCCGCGCGTCTGGCCATCTCCTCTCCCACAACACCCACAAGGACAAGCGGCCGAAAGCGTGGATTCCGACGGCAGAACTCGAGGAGGCCTCGGAGGTCGCCGGTCTCAGACGAACCTGTCTTGACCTCGATGGCCCAGGCGCCCCAGCTCCCCTCGATCACCCCGTCGACCTCCAGGGGCTCCTGCCGCCAATATGCAACCCGCTGCCCGGCGTTCCACGCGTGCGCCAGGCACGCGTTTTCGACCCATGTGCCGTACCGCGCCGGGTCCGCGACCGGGTCCGGTGGTCCACTCGGGTCCGTGGCTGCAAGCAGCGCGTTGTTCAAGACGACGAGCTTTGGCGGTGCGGCGCGCTGCAGTGCACGTGGAGAGAATTTCCCTAGCGGCGCCACCAGATACGCCTCCTCGAGCAGCTTCAGGTAGTGGGCAATGGTCTCCAGCGTGCCCGGGTCCTGGAGCTGCCCCTGCAACTTCTGAAGCGACACAATCTGCGCGGGGAGGCTGGCCGCGAGTGCAAAGACCTGCCGGAGCAGCGCCGGCCGACGAACGACGCCGAGCGCCAGTATGTCCCGACCGATCGCGGGTTCGACGATTGCGTCGCGCACATAGGCACGCCACCTGGGCAGGTCATCGCGCAGGCCGAATGCCCCGGGGTACGAGCCAAAGCGCGCGAGGTATTCCGCCGCCTGCGTGCGGCCCATCCCAAATGCCTGGCTGAGTGCGGCTGCCGACCAGTGCGATAGCGTCAGCCGTTCGAACCTGCCTGCCAGGCTCTCGCGGGAACCCGCGCCGAGCCGCAGCGCCGACGAACCCGTCGCCACCACGTGGAGGGGAATCCGGCGGCGGCGGAGCCGGTCCCACTCCCCCTTGAGACGGGCGGCCCAGTTGCCGACGTGCTGCACCTCGTCCAGGAGGAGAACGGCCTTTCGGTGTCTGTGAGCAAGGGCGTGCGCCTGGTCCCAGACCCGCTCCCAGAATCCCGGCCAGGCCGCCTCCGGCCCGTCACAGGACACATAGAACGCTGCCTCCCCGTACTGGTGGGCGAGGTCCAGCAGGAGCGTGGTCTTCCCGACCTGGCGTGGGCCAGTCAGGAGTTGAAGACGGCCGGGGGCGGGCTCGGCCAGGCGCTCGATGAGATGGGCCCGACAGGCGAAGTAGTCGAGACGAAATTCGGTCACAATCGAATAATTATTCGACTACAACCGAATTGTCAAGCCCCTTGACACCTCCAGCCCTCGGATGCCACCGGATGGATACCCCCGGCCTAGTCTGCGCTCCCCTACCTCCCCTCCCACCACGCGTTCCAGAACGCGTGCCCCGGCTGCCCGGTGTAGCCCTTCAACTCCTTCCGGTGCAGGTGCAGGGGGAAGTAGTCGCCGTACTTGATCGCCGGCACGTCCTCCCAAAACAGCCGCTGGGCGCGCTTCCAGACCTCCATGCGGACCTTCGGGTCGGTGTGCCGGGCGAGCAGCGTCATCATCGCCGCCATGTCGCGGCTCTCGTACCACCCTGGCCAAGTCGGGCTAAGGACCAGCACCTGCGTGGGGTCCGGGAAGGTGAGCTGCGCCGTGTTGAGGGCGTCCCAGAGTTCAGGACGCGCCCGGCGCGAGATCAGAGTAGCCCAATCCACCACCTGGAAATCGAAGACGAACCCGGCGCGCTCGAGCATCGGCTTGGCGATCTGCGCCGAGATCCCGTAGGCCTGGTACTCCATCGTGGTCATCCACTTGATGGGCTCGCCCTTGTACCCGGCTTCAACCAGCAACTGCCGCGCCCGCTCGACGTTCTTCTGGTTGTACCGCTCCTTGCCGATGTCGGTCCACATGTAGTGCGGCTTGGGAAGCAGCGCCGGGTCCAGGCGCCAGAACTTCGAGTTGCCGAATGTCCCCCGCATGATCGCTTCCATGTCGAGCGCGGCCAGCCATGCCTGCCGCATCTTGGGGTTGACAAACGGACCTGTGCGCTTGTTGAACACGGTGGTTAGCCACAGCGGCACCGGCGGAATGAAGGGCGCCAGGTTGGGGTCGCCCTGCAGCCTGGTGAAGTCGTCCTGGGGCACGCTCTCGGCGAACTGGAATTCGCCGCGGGTGACGCCAGCGATGCGTACGGCCACGTCCGGGACGGGCACGATGTACAGCGAGTCGAAGTAGGCCCCCTTGCGGCCGGCGAACCCATCGGGCTCCTCTGTCCGCGTGCTGTAACCATCGAACCGGTCTAGACGCACGTGCCGGTCGGGTGCGTGCTCTACGAACCGGTAGGGCCCGGTGCCGATGTAGCGGCGAACGGGTCCTACCCCGGCCTCCTCGATGGCCTCTTTGGGATAGATGACCGCTCCCTGCAGCGCCAGGGCCAGGTCCACCAGGACCAGCCCGTAGGGTTCCTTGAGCCGGAGCACTACGGTGTGAGCATCCGGCGCGGATAGCGATTGGGTCACCGCGAACAGCGCCCGGCCGCGCGTGGAAAGCCGCCCCCAGCGGGTGAGCGACGCCACCACGTCATCGCCGTTCAGCTCGCGGCCGTGGTGGAAACGCACGCCCTTGCGCAGGTTGAACGTGTAGACCAGCCGGTTCGGACTGATCTTCCAGGTGTCAACCAGCATGGGCTTCGGCTCGAACTTGCTGTTCAGCGTGAAGAGCCCTTCGTAGACGTGCAGCATGATGTCCTGGACGATGAGCGCCGTGGTCATGTGCAGGTCCAGGGTGGGCGGCTCGCCGATGTGCGCCATGCGAAATACCCCGCCGCGGCGGGGCTGCTGCGCCCCGGTGGGGCCGGCCGAAACCGTCACGAGCGCGAAGGCGAGCGCCAGCACGAAGATACGGACCG
>CAYLKW010000044.1:0-15511 GCA_964384245.1 uncultured bacterium | reverse complement strand
CGGGTGGAGGTCCGCTTCGCCGGGCGGCAGTGGCCTGCCTTCCGCGTCGGGGCGGCCGAATGGCGCACGATCCTGGGCACCGACCCGACCACGCGACCTGGCCGCCACACCCTGACGGTGGAGGCGTCCGCGGCAGGGGGAACCAGCCTGGTCGCCCGTCGTACGGTGACCGTTGTTCGTGTCACCTTTCCCAGGCGCGAGATCACCTTCGATCCCTCTCTGGCGCCACTCCTGACGCGGGAGGCCGCGGAGCTCGAGCGCAAGCGGGTTAGGGAAGCCCTCCGGGTCCTGCACCCCTCCCAGCTCTGGACTGACCCGCTCACCCTGCCCCTTGAAGGGAAGGTGATCTCCGGCTACGGTACGCTCAGCATCTACCAGAAGCAGGTCAGGGGTTTCCACGGAGGCGTGGACATCCTGGCGCCGGAAGGCACACCGGTCCGGGCAGCCGATCGCGGCATCGTGCGCTTGGCTGAGCCCCTACCGCTGAGCGGTAACGCGGTGCTGGTTGACCACGGCCTGGGGATCGTTACCTCGTACCTTCACCTTTCGGAGGTCGGCGTGCGCGTCGGACAGAGGATTGGCAGGGGCGAGATCATTGGACGCGTGGGGAGCACCGGGCTTTCCACCGGCCCCCACCTCCACTGGGGGCTGCGGGTGAACGGGGTCAGGGTGGACCCGATACCATGGACGGCGCGGTGAAGGCCCTGCGCTATGGATGGAATCGGTACCGCCAGTAGGTGCGCTCCTTCTCTCGCTCCTGCCTGGCCGTCATCTCCGTGATTGCGATCTCAACAGCCAGACACTTGGACGCGGCGTCCTGTGATATCTCCTCAGCACCGGGCCGCAGGCACTGGTTGAAGTCGTTCAGTGCCCTCTTACGTTCCCCAAGGTCCTCAATCACTCGCGCCCTGCCGTAGCAGATGGCGCTGTCGTTGTCCTGGTGGCAGGGATCGCCCTCTGGATGCCGCCTGACCGGCCCGACCTGGTGCCCGACCGTGAAGCAGACCCGCGGGTTCGCCTTCAGGTAGTCCAGCTTCTTCCCGGTCAGCGCGCAGTGGAACAGGATCTTGCCGGCGATGTACGCGTAGTTCAGTGGGACGACGTATGGCTGTCCGTCCAGCGACAGCCCCAAGTAGCCCACGGTCTCCTCCACCAAGATCCTCTCAATCCTCTCACGGGACTCCTCGAACTCCCTGACTGCCATCTGTTCCCTCCGGTCTGCGCGTATTGTCGCTCCCTGGCGTTGGTGCGCCGGGGTCGCTGGAGAGCAGGAAGCACGAACGCGAGTCCCGCCCTCAGGCTAGAACCCGCGTCCTGTCTGCCTTTGATCTGGTCGGGCCGCGGGGATTTGAACCCCGGACCTCCTGAACCCCATTCAGGCGCGCTACCAAGCTGCGCTACGGCCCGACATCCGACGCCAAGTATAGCACCCCACCGGATTGGTGAACAACCAACCCTGCCTTACCAGGCTACTTGCTCGCGACCTTCCCAGCCCTACCCGTAATCCGCAGCTCCTGCCCGCGCAGCAGGCGGCCGATGTTGGCGCGGTGGCGGTAGAAAGCGAAGACCACGATGGCGACACCGAAGGCGAGGTGCACGGCCGGCTCCGATCGCAGGCGCATGGCCACCGGCACCGACAGGACCCCCAGTAGAGAAGCCAGCGACGCGTACCGGGTAGCAAGGATCACGGCGATCCACACCGCGGCGGCGACCAGGCCGGCGACCGGCGAGAGCGCCAGCAGCACGCCGTAGGAGGTGGCGATCCCCTTCCCTCCTGCCCCGCGCAGGAAGACCGACCAGTTGTGCCCTGCGATAGCTGCCAGGCCCGCGGCAATGGTTGTCGCGGGATCCAGGCCCAGGCGCTGCGAAACGATCACGGGTAGGAGACCCTTGAGCAGATCCAGCGCGAGCACCAGGATGCCGACCGCCGGGCCGGCAACGCGATAGACGTTGGATGCGCCGATGTTGCCGCTACCTTCCTTGCGGATGTCCCCTCCGGTGGCGGCGCGCACCACGAGCAGGCCGAACGGAACGGCGCCCAGCAGGTAGGCGCCCAGCACGGCGACCGCCGCCACGGCGATCACGCGGGCCCCTCCTCTCCCCTGCGCCGCCGCAGCACCAGCCTCAGCGGCGTGCCGGTCAGGTCGAATGCCGCCCTGATTGCTCGCTCTAGATACCGGAGATAGGCCTGCGGCATCCTGGCCGGATCGTTCACGAACAGCACCACCGTGGGTGGCCGCGTCGCAGGCTGAGTGGCGTAGAAGACCTTCAATCGCCGGCCCGAGGAATCGGCGGGCGGCTCTCTAAGAGCCACCGCGTTGCCTATGACCCGGTTGAGCGGGCCGGTGGCGATTCTTCCGCGATGGGCTTCTGCCACGCGCGCAACCGCGTCGAATATCTCCGCTATCCCCCACCCCTCCGTTGCCGAAACGGCCAGGATCGGGGCATAGCTCAGGAAGCGCAGGGCCCGACGGGCCGCCTGCTCGCGCGGCCGGTCCATTGTGGGCGAGGTCGCGATGCGGTCCCACTTGTTCATGACCACCAGCACCCCGCGGCCGGCATCGGCGATCTCGCGGCCGATCCGCTGGTCCTGGTCAGAGGGCGGCTCGGAGCCGTCCAGCACCAGCACCGCCACGTCCGCCCGCGCGATCGCGGCCCGAGTACGACCTGCGCTGTAGGCCTCAACGGCCGCGGCGACGCGCGCTCGGCGACGCAATCCCGCGGTGTCCACCAGCACGTAGGTGCGGCCGCCCCGCTCGCACGGCGTATCCACGGAGTCGCGGGTGGTGCCCGGTGTGGCGTCCACCACCACGCGCTCCTCGCCCAGCATCGCGTTGACCAGCGACGACTTGCCCACGTTGGGCCGACCGACGATCGCCACCGCGATCGGCTCCCCAACTACCTCCCCGGTCTCGGCCAGCGGGGCTTCAGCCGGCAGGAGGCCCAACACCGCGTCCAGCAGGTCACCGGTGCCGCGGCCGTGGAGCGCGGAGACCGGAAACGGAACCCCCAGCCCCAGCTCGAAGAACTCCTGCGCCCCGATCTCCTGAGCCGGCCCGTCCACTTTGTTGGCCACGACCAGTACCGGGGCGCGCGCGCGGCGAACGATCTCAGCAATGTCGCGGTCCTCGGGCAGGATCCCGTCGCGCACGTCCACCACAAACAGGACCAGGTCGGCCTCCCCGAGCGCCGCGTCGGACTGCACCCGGACCCGCGCCTCGAGGCCCTCTGCCGGTGCCGACCGCAGCCCACCTGTGTCCACCACTGTGAAACGGCGGCCGGTCCACTCGGCAACCGCGTAGAGCCGGTCGCGGGTGACGCCGGGATGGTCCTCCACGATGGCGTGCCGCCGACTGACCAGCCGGTTGAACAGGGCGGACTTGCCGACGTTGGGCCGGCCGATGATGGCGACGACGGGCGTGGCGGTCCGGGCGGTCACGGAACCGGCCGGGCGGCGGCCTGCTCCATTTCGAGCCCGATCTGCCGCAGCCGCTCGACGACATCGGCGATGATCCAGTCAGGAGTGGATGCGCCGGACATCACGCCTACCCGTTCGACGCCTGCGAACCAGGCCGGATCGAGTTCGTTCGGGACCTCGATGTGATAGGTGGGCAATGAGCGCGACCGGCCGATCTCGGCCAGGCGGGTGGTGTTGCTGCTGTGATGTCCGCCCACCACTACCAGGGCGCCCACCTCTGTGACCATTACCTCGGCCTCCTCCTGCCTGACCGTGATGGCAGGGCAGAGGGTGTTGAGAACTTTGAGTTCTCTGGTGCGCAGCGCGAGATCGCCCACGATCTCCCTCAAGTTCTGAACGGACTGCGTGGTTTGCGAGATCACGCCGGTCTTGCCCCTCAGGCGCACCGCCGCGGCTTCAGCGCGGTTGTGCACCACGGTCACGCGGTCGCCCAGCGCCTCCTTGAGGGTCACCATCTCGGGGTGCCCGTGATCCCCGACCGCGATCACCTGGTAGCCTTCCTCGACCAGGCGGTAGGCCAGCGAGTGGGCTCGCGTGACAACCGGACAAGTGGCGTCCACCACGGTCATCCCGCGCGCCCTGGCGGCTTCCAGCACCGCGCGCTCGACCCCGTAGGCGGAAACGACGAAGACCTTGCCGCCCAGGTCAGGGAGGTCATCGGCCACGCCGATGCCGGCCTCCTCGAGCCGCCCTACAACTTGGGGATTGTGGATCAACGGACCCCAGGTCTGGACGCCTCCGGCATGCCCGCGCGCCGCGGCCTCGGACATCTCCACCGCGCGCCGGACTCCACCGCAAAACCCTTGATGCCTGGCAAGCACTACCTCCAAGCGACACCCCGAGGCCACGCGTTCATTGTTTGAGGATATCAGACCACCCGGTAGGGTACAATCAAGGAGCGGGCCATCGCACGGCTCCTGAGAAGGTCTGCGCGATGCTTCGGTGAAATGACAAGATGACGACATTTGGAACCGAGGGGAGGCACCCGACGTGACGAGACTGGCAACAACCGCGATTGTGATGTTCCTGGTGGCAGGATTGATAGGAGTGGATCCAGGCCAGGCAGGCCCGGCCCCGTGGCGACCTGCCCGGCCGATCACCATCATTGTTCCCTGGGCGGCCGGCGGCTCCACGGACATGACCGCGCGGATCATGGCGAGCCAGATGGAGAAGCCCTTGGGCCAGAAGATCGTGATCGTCAACAGCCCTGGCGCTGGCGGCGCGATCGGCATGAAGGAAGTCTGGGACCGTCCCCGCGACGGTCACACCTGGACCGCCAACTCGAGCACGGCGGCCATCAGCTACGCGGTACTGGGCCAGCTTGACCTGACCCACAGGGACTGGCTGTACTTCTACTCGCTCTACGCCCCAAACGTGATCGCGGTGCGGGTTGACTCGCCGATCAAGGACGTGAAGGGACTGATTGACGCCATGAAGGCGCGGCCCGGCGCCGTTACTGTCTCATCGGCGGGCGCCGGCAGTTCCGGGCACCTGGCATCCGAGACCTTCAGGCTGGCCGCGGGCACGACCTACCGGCACATTGCCTACGCGGGCGGGGCGCCTGCCGTGGTCGCCGCAGTGGCGGGCGAGGTGGAAGTGGTCATGCAGCTCTCCATGGAAGCCGCGGAGATGCTGCGGGCCAAGCGGCTGCGCGCGCTGGCTGTGATGTCCAGCACCCCGCTCGAACTGGACGGGTACGGCACCATCCCCGCGATTACGGCCTTCATTCCCAACTTCCCGGAGACAGGCTCATACTTTGGGGTCATGGTTCCCAGAGACCTCCCGGCGGCAGTGGTTGCTGCGGTTGACGAGGCGTTCCAGTACGCAGCTGACACGTTCACGCTGCGCAGTTTTGCCAAGCACGTGGGCACCGCGCACGCGGCCCTGTCAGGGAAGCGGGCGTCTGATGTGACCGAGGCCAAGGCAAGAAGGGTGGCCTGGACGCTGTTCGATGCGGGACTGGCCAAGCGCTCGCCCGCGGATCTGGGCATCCCAAAGCCTTGAGCCTGCCGGCTCCGCACGCGTCCCGGTCAGCCATGTCCGACGTCGCCGCAGGTCTGGCTCTCGGCGCGCTCTCCCTGGCCTTTCTGATCGGAGCCCTGCGGATGCCAATCCACACCATGCACTGGACCTGGCTCAACGCGCCGGGACTGGTGCCCGCGGCCCTGGCCGCCGCGCTGCTGGCTCAGGCCCTGTTCCTCGCAGCCAGGGGGACAAGACACCTGCGCGCCCGCCGGCAGGGAGCAGCGCGGCACGCCGGGGCGCTCCAGTGGGGGGCCGGCCGGGTCGCCCTGACGCTCGTACTTGCCCTCGGCTTTGCCCTCCTGATGGGTCGCATGCCGTTTGTGATTCTGACCGCCCTCTTCGTCTTCACCATGACCGTGGCGTTCAGGGGGACGAGCGCATGGAAGGCCGCCGCGTCGGCGCTCATCACGGCGGCCACCGTAACCTGGGTGTTCACGAGGGTGTTCCTCGTGCCGCTGCCCTGAAGCCATGACACCCTGGGCCCTACTTGCAGAGTTCGCCCGTCTGGTCACGAACCCGATCATGTTGGGCCTGGTTCTGCTGGGCGCCCAGATCGGCATCGTCTTTGGCATGCTCCCTGGCCTGACCGCGACGATGGCGCTTTCGCTGCTCACCGGCCTGACGTTCGGCCTTCCGGTTGACTACGCCATCGCTGTGCTCATCGCCACGTATGTGGGCGCAATCACAGGCGGCAGCCGGTCCGCAGTGCTCATCAACATCCCGGGCACCCCCGCGCAGGCGGCGGTGTGCCTGGACGGCTACCCGCTGGCGATGCAGGGCCGGGCCGCCGAGGCGATCGGCCTGTCCGTCACCGCCTCCACCCTGGGCACGCTG
The DNA here is from genome assembly GCA_964384245.1 of uncultured bacterium. Classification (GTDB taxonomy): domain Bacteria; phylum Sysuimicrobiota; class Sysuimicrobiia; order Sysuimicrobiales; family Humicultoraceae; genus VGFA01. The sequence goes on along the minus strand of CAYLKW010000044.1, from coordinate 9,174 downwards.
TTTGGTGTGTCCATGCTGGCCGTCTTCGCACCGCTGCTGGGACAGGTTGCCCTCAAGTTCGGGAGCTGGGAGTTCTTCTGGCTGGCCATCTTCGGCATTGTGATCGCCGGGAGTCTCACCGCGCGCACCGACCCCATCAAGGGTTGGATGGCCGGGTTCCTGGGCCTGCTGCTGGCGACCGTGGGCCTGGACGGCATTCACGCCTTCCCTCGCTTCACCTTCGGCCGGGTCGAGCTGCAGGGCGGTTTCGCGCTCATCCCTGTGCTGGTGGGCGCCTACGGGATGGGCGAGATTCTCAGCGTGATGCGCCGCGACGAGCGGCTGGTGGTCGCGACGAACCTGGAACGCGTGATCCCACGGGTGCGCGAGGTGTTGAGGCACTGGAGGCACATCCTGCGCTCGGGGCTGATCGGGACCACAATCGGCGTCGTCCCCGGCGTGGGCGAGGACATCGCTTCGTGGGTTTCGTACGACACCGCAAAGCGTACCAGTCGCACGCCGGAGCAGTTTGGGCGGGGCTCGATCGAGGGGATGATCGCCGCCGAGACCGGCGACAACGCGTGCATCGGCGGCGCGACGATCCCGGTGCTCACACTGGGAGTGCCGGGCAGCGCGCCGGCAGCGGTGCTGCTGGCGGCGCTGACGATCCACGGCCTCCAGCCCGGTCCTCTGCTGGCGCTCAAGCACCCCCACGTGATCGCCGAGATCGTTGCGATCTTTGTGGCGGCCACGCTGGCCGTCTTCTTCCTCAGCCTGATCTTCGTGCGGCCGATGGTGCGGGTCCTGCTGGTCCCGCGCCAGGCGCTCATGCCCATCGTGTACGTGCTGGCTGTGGTGGGCAGTTATGCAATCGCCGCGCGGCAGTTCGACGTGTACGTAATGCTGGGGTTCGGAGTGTTGGGGTTCCTCATGCAGGCAGCCGGCTTCCCTATCGCGCCGCTCGTGCTGGGCTTCATCCTCGGCCCGATGGCCGACGACAACCTCCGGCGCGCGCTCACGCTGACCGCGGGCGATCCCACGCCCTTCTTCACCCGGCCGATCTCAGCGATACTCGTGACCTTCTCGGCGCTGACGGTACTGAGCCGCACACCCCTACCACGGTGGATAGCAGCAAGGATCGGCGCCCTCAGGCCGCGTCCCGGAGGTGCAAGGTAGAGATGGTCAGAATCGGACTGGCAGGAGCAGGCTTCGTCGCGGACATCCACGCGCACGCGCTCAAAGGCCTGGAAGGCCGTGCTGCCCTCTGGGCCGTCTGCGCGGCACGGCAGGAGCGGGCGGAAGCGTTTGCACGGCGACACGGCGTCCCACACGTCGTTTCCAGCTACGAGGCGCTCCTGGCGCGGGACGACATAAGCGCGGTGGATCTGTGCGTGCCCAACCACCTCCACGCGGAGATGGCCATTGCCGCGGCCCGCGCGGGCAAGCACATCATTGTCGAGAAGCCCCTGACCGGGTACTTCGGCCACGACTCGGCCGAGGAGCGCGTCGGCGAGGCCGTGCCAAAGCTCCACATGTGGAAGCGGGCCCGTCAGACCGCCCGCGCGATCCTGGAGGCCACGGAGGCGGCCGGCGTGCGGCTCTGCTACGCGGAGAACTTCGTCTACGCGCCGCCGGTCGAGAAGATCAGGAGGTTCATCCGCCAGAGCGGCGGGGCGATCCTGGACCTGCGCGCCGAGGAGAGCCACTCGGGCTCCCACGCGGCCTACTCGCGGCGGTGGCGCACCTCTGGCGGCGGCTCGCTCTTGAGGATGGGATCGCACCCGGTGGGCGCGGTCCTGCACCTCAAGGCCTTCGAGGGACGGCTGCGGGCCGGCGCGCCCATCCGGCCGGCGTGGGTAACCGCCGAGACCGCGCGGCTCACGGCCACGGAGGCCTATCGCAACCGGCCGGAGCGATTCATTGTGGACGCCTGGGAGGACGTCGAGGACTGGTCGGTCGCCGTGATCGGCTTTGATGACGGCACCCGGGCGACCGTCTTCTCCACCGATGTCTCTCTCGGCGGGGTGAAGAACGTCGTGCAGGCCTACCTCTCCAACGCGGTGCTGTACGCCAACATCAATCCCAACAGCTCGGTGATGGCCTACGCGCCGGACGGACGCATCCTGAGCGGCGAGTACATCGCCGAGAAGATCGAGACCACCGCGGGCTGGCAGTTCGCGTCCCCGGACGAGGACTGGATGCGCGGCTACCCGCAGGAGATGGCCGACTTCGCCCGGGCGATCTCCAGCGGGGACGAGCCGCTTTCCGGGGCGGAGCTGGCCTATGACGTGGTGGACGTGATCTACGCCGGGTACCTCTCGGCAGAGCAGGGCAGGCGCGTCGCGCTCACCGAGCTTCCATGACGGTGATCCTCTCGCGGGCTGAGGCGCTGAAAGGACTGGAGCGCGGGGTCGAGGTGCTGGTCATCGGCGGCGGGATCACCGGCGCCGGTGTGGCGCTGGACGCGGCGTCTCGCGGCTACCGTGTCGGGCTGGCCGAGCAGGCGGACTACGCCGGCGGGACCAGCAGCCGCTCCACGAAACTCGTGCACGGCGGGATACGATACCTTCCCCAGGGACATCTGGCATTGGTGCGCGAGGGGCTGCGCGAGCGCGGCCGCCTGCTGCGCCTGGCGCCCCATCTTGTGCATCCTCTTTCGTTCGTTGTGCCGCTGTACGTAGGCCTCCGGCGCCCGCTGGGCGTGCGGATTCCATCACTCCTCAGACCGTTCGCACCCCTGGGGATCCGGGTGAGCCTGGCCGCCTACGACCTTTTCGCCCGGGACCCGCGGCTCCGCTACCGGACGATGTCGCGCGCGCAGGTGGAGCGCGACGTGCCCGACCTGAACCCTGACGGCCTGCGCGGCGCTTTGGTTTACTACGACGCGCGCGCCGACGACGTCAGGCTGACGCACGCGGTCCTGGCAACGGCCAGGGCCCACGGTGCTCTTGCCTGCAACTACGCCGCGGTGACCGCGTTGCGCCGCGAGGGGGATCGCATCACCGGCGCGGCTGTCGAGGACCGCCTCACCGGCCGTTCGTTCGAGGTGAGCGCCCGCTTCGTGGTCAACGCCACCGGGATCTGGGGGGAGCAGGTCGCGGCGCTGGATCCCAAACCCGAGTTTCGGATCCGCCACAGCAAAGGATCACACCTGGTGCTGCGCCCGGGGGCCGTGGCGCACAAGGAAGCCATCGTGATCCCGGAGACCGACGACGGCCGGCTGGCGTTCATTGTGCCGTGGGCGGGTCGTCACGTACTGGGCACGACGGATGACGCCTACGACGGTGATCTGTCGTCGCCTCTGGTCAGCGGCGGCGACGTTGACTACCTGCTGGACCACGCCAACCGCTATCTCCGGCGACCGCTGGGGAAGGGCGACGTGACCGCCGCGTTTGCAGGCATCCGGCCGCTGGTCGCCGCAGCGTCCGGGCCGACCTCTGTGATGGGGCGCGACCACCACGTTGCGGTCTCGCCAGGAGGGCTGATAAGCATAGTCGGCGGCAAGCTCACCGGGTACCGGGCGATGGCCGAGGACACGGTGGACGCGATCACCTCGCGCGACGGCAGCCGCCGGCAATGCCGCACCGCGAGCCTGCCGCTGGCCAGCGCCGCCGGCCTGGATGAAGCCCGCACCGCGCTGTCCGCGTCAGGCCTGGCCGCGGATCAGCAAACTCACCTGCTCGAATCCTATGGGGCGCAGAGCCTCGACCTGCTGGCGCTGATGCGCGCCGATCAAGCGCTGGCCACCCGGCTCGTTCCGGGCATCGCGGTCACCGCTGCCGAGGTCGTCTATGCCTGCAGGGCTGAGCAGGCCGCCACGCTGGCCGACTGCATGTTCCTGCGGACACGGCTGGCCGTGCTGGATACCGAGGCAGCCGAAGGCGCGGTCGCAACGGTCGCCTCACTGATGGCAGCGGAACTTGGCTGGGACGCGGCGGAGATACACCGCCAGCGGCAGACCTACGAGGCGAGGCGCGACCGGGAGCGGACCTACCTAGGGTAACCGCGCTCCGACAGGAACTCGCGCAGCCGGTCAGGGTGGTTGGTCATCACGCCGTCCGGCGCCATCCCCACCACGTGCGCCATGTACGAGGGGTCGTCCACGGTCCAGGTCTCCACGCGCAGACCTGCCGCGTGCGCCGCCGCAATCAGCTCCGGGGTCAGGAAGGCCCAGTGAGGGTGCAGGGCGTTTGCCCCTGCGTCCAGGGCCAGGCCCACCGGGTTCACCGGCCGGCCCACGAAGAGCACGGCCGTTTGCAGTTCGGGCGCACCGGCTTTCAGCTCTACGAGCACCGGATGGTCGAACGACGAAACGGTTACGGCAGGGTGTCCGGCCGCGCGAATCTCCGCGGCGATGCGCGCGGCGATCCCCGGGTAGTAGATGGGACCGTTCTTCACCTCTATGATAACGCGCACGGGCCGGAGCAGATCTAGCGCCTCGGCCAGCGTTGGGACGCGCTCGCCTGCAAACCGCTCGCCGAACCATCGCCCGGCGTCCAGCCGGCGCACCGCTGCCAGGGTCTGATCTTTGACGAGCCCGCGGCCGTCCGTCGTGCGATCCAGCAGGTGATCGTGGATCACGACCGGCTCGCAGTCGCAGGTCAGGTGCACGTCCAGTTCGACCGCGTTCACGCCGATCTCAAGAGCCCGTCGGAACGCGGTCAGCGTATTCTCAGGCGCCTCCCCGGACGCACCGCGGTGGGCAACTATCTGAAGAATCCTTCCGCTCACTTCGACACCTCAACCCGGCAGGAGCTGGTCGAGCCGCTCGATTACATAGTCCGGCGGCGGATCGGCGGCAAGCGCAGCATCGCGAGTGGTCACGCCCGTCAGCACCAGCGCCGTGGCCATGCCCGAGGCACGGCCCATGGCGATGTCTGTCTCCAGCCGGTCCCCGGCGATCAGGCTCTCGGCGGGCGGCACGCCCAGCCGTTCGGCCAGCACGCGGCCCATGATGGGCGAGGGCTTACCCACCACCTCTTCCACCGGATGGCCGGTAGCGGCTTCCACCGCCGCGATCACCGCTCCGCAGTCCGGCAGCCCGCCTTCCGGCGTGGGGCAATACGCGTCCCGGTTCGTGGCCACGAACCGGGCACCGGCCCTGATCGCGTCAAAAGCTACCTGGAGCTTGCGGTAGTCGAAAGTGCGGTCGAAGCAAGCCACGACGATCTCCACATCAAGGGGGCGATCGGTTAGCGCAAACCCCGCCGACTCCAGCTCCGACCGCACCGAGGGTTCCCCAATGACGAAGAGCCGGGCGCCCGGAGCGGTGGCCAACAGGTGCCTGACGAGCACGTAGGATGAGTTGACCACGTCGTCGGCCCCGGCCGGGATACCTAACCGTGTCAACTTCGCGGCGTATTCCTCGCGGCTGCGCAGGGGGTTGTTGGAGAGGAAGACAACCGCCCTGCCGGCCGCCCGCACCGCGGCCACGGTTCGCTCTGCTCCCGGCAGCAGTGTCTCTCCCAAGTAGACAGTGCCGTCAAGGTCGAAAGCATACCCGGCGTACACACGGTCCGGCCGCCGCACTGCCGCGCGCAACCTACCCGCCGCCCGAGCCGAACAAGCCGCCCATGCGTGCGCCGGTAAGCCGGTAGACCACGTACAGCGTGGCGGCGCAGAGCAGGATCAGGACAAACCCCAGGGCAGCGGCCTGCCCGATCGTACCAGAGGTGTAGAAGGTGAAAATGCCCACGGTCATCGTCTCCCATCCAGGCAGGACCAGCAGAATGGTCGCCGCCGCCTCCTGGAGCGCGAACATCAGCGAGAACAGGGCGCCTGCCAGTACCCCGCGCCAGATGAGCGGAAGCGTGATGTCAAAGAACGTCCGTAGGCCTGAGGCGCCCACGCTGGCGGCCGACTCCTCCATGGAGCGGTGGAGACCCAGCAGGGACGCGTACGTCGCCCGCACCGTGTACGGCATCCGGCGGACCGCCAGCACGAGCGGCATGATGATCCACATGCGGCTCAGCACGAGGCCGATGGCCGGGAGCGGGAAGTGAAACGCGCGGATGTAGGCGATCCCCAGCGCGGTCCCGGGCAGGGCCAGTATCAGGATGACGATGGAGTCAATCATCCCGCGCCCAGGCAGGTTGCTGCGCGCAAGCACCCATCCGATGGGAACGCCGATCGCCAGGATGATCAGCACCGCTATCGCGCTCCAACGCAGCGTATTGATCAGGTAGATCGGCGTCAGGTGCAGCACCTGATCCAGGTGCGCCAGGGTGAACCGGGTTGGAAACGGCGTGAGCGACCAGGCCTTCCCAAATGCCGCCAGGGTCACGCCCAGGTACGGCAAGAACGCCACTGTCAGGACCACGACGAAGAACGCCGGCGCCAATACCCCGGCCACGCCCCGCAGGGGACGCCTTTCCACCGCGCGGTAGGAGACGACGGCGTACTCCCGCAACCCCACGATGCGCCGGGCGATCACCAGAAAGACAATAGCCATGGCGGCCATGAGGGCGCCGATTACAATGCCCATCTTGAACAGCCGGGTGTCAATGTACTGCACGATGTTCAGGTAGGCCTGGGATGAAATCAGGTCCTGCATCCCTACGACGAGCGGCGTGGCGAAGTCCGAAAACGCCAGGATGAAAACCAGCGTGGCGCCCGAGATGAAGCCCGGGGTAACAAGCGGAATGGTGATATCGCGTATCTTTCTCAGGCCGCGCGAGCCCATCGCCTCGGCGGCCTCCTCGAGCGACGCGTCCAGCTTGCTGAGACCGTCCACCACATTGAGCGTGATGAGCGGGAAGTAGTGCATGATCATTGCCAGCAGCACGCCGTGCCAGCCGTAGATGAAGTTGATCGGTTTGGTCAAGCCAAAGTAGTCCATCAAGATGACGTTGATTGTGCCCGCGCGGCCGAGGACGAACACCAATCCCATGATGCCCACCAACGGGGGCATGATTATGGGTAAGATGGTCAGGTACGAGAAGGCCTCACGGCCGCGGAAGTCGTAGCGCACGAGCAGGAAGGCGGCCAGGAACCCGATCACAACGCAGCCGATAACCGTCCCGGTCGAGACGATGAGCGAGTTCACGAGCGACCGGCGATAGAAACCGTCGCCGGCGAAGTCCCGAAGGAAGGCTAGGGTGAACTTCCCTTCCTCTGTCGTCACCGCGTCCACGAAAAGGCGCCACAATGGGAAGACGATGAACAGGAAGAGGAACACGTACAGCGGGAAGGCAAGCACCAGGGCGGGCACGCGCCATCGTGCCACAGGTAGCGCAGCCGCTGCCCGTGCGGTCCGCGGCGTCATGCGTGGCGCTCCTTGGGGAAGACCAGCGCGGAGGCCGCGGTGAACCCCACAGTCACCACCCGCCCAGGGCCCAGGAGCTGGTGGCGCCGGGGATCGTGGACGTCCACCAGGAGCACCACGCCGTCGCCAGCATCCACCTCGTAACGGACCACGTTGCCCATGTACTGCGATACTGCCACGCGTCCGCGCACGACAACGCCCAAATCGCCTCGGCCTTCGGCAAGCGTCAGGTTCTCAGGGCGGATCGCGACGACGGCAGCGCTGCCCGCGGTAACCGTCCCTACTGCCCTTCCCCGCAGGATGCCCGCAGGAGTCTTCAAGGTCGCCATCTCGCCGGAGACCTCGGTCACCGTGCCGGAGACCAGGTTGTTGGTGCCGATAAAGTCCGCGACGAAGAGCCCGGCCGGCTGCTCGTAGAGCTCAACCGGCGTTCCTATCTGCAGCACGCGGCCCGCGTCCATGACCGCGATGCGGTCGGAGAGCACCATCGCTTCTTCCTGGTCGTGGGTAACGTAGATCGTGGTGATGCGCAGGTCTTGCTGCAGCCTACGGATCTCGCTGCGCAGCCGGGCCCGCACCTTGGCGTCCAGGTTGCTGAGCGGCTCGTCGAGCAGCAGCACGCGCGGGTTCAACACGAGCGCCCGTGCCACCGCCACCCGCTGCTGCTGGCCCCCGCTAAGCTGGCCAGGGGTCCGGGACTCCAACCCCTGTAGGCCAACCTGCTCGAGGGTGGCGGTCACGCGGGCCTTGATCTCCCCCGGCGGGGTGCGCTGGATCTTCAGTCCGTAGGCGACGTTCTCGAAGACCGTCATGTGCGGCCAGAGCGCGTAGTTCTGGAAAACGATCCCGATCCCGCGCTCGGCGGGCGGGATACCGTTCATTGGACTGTCGCCAAAGAAGACCGATCCTTCATCGGGATCGTAGAACCCGGCCACGATCCTCAGCGTGGTGGTCTTGCCGCACCCGGAAGGCCCCAACAGAGTGAAGAACTCGCCTTCGGCGATGGTGAGCGAGACCCCGGCCATCGCCTCGACCGCCTTGAACCGCTTGACAAGATCAATCAACCGTACCTGCATCCGAATTCACTCCTCTGGGCGGAAGCCGGGGGCGCCAGAAGGCGCCCTTCCCCGATCCAAGCGGATGTTACGGGCAGTGCAGTCTCTGGAGGTCCCTGTGCCGCTCGAGGATCAACTTGCGGAACACGTCGTTGACCTCGCTGTAGCGCTTCTCGGCCACGTCGTCGTCGTAGACGTTCCTAACCGGCCTGTCGAAGAACGACCGCGCGCCGGCGAACTCCGCCATGCGCTCCACCGGCGAACCGGCGGGCCCCTCCAGCCGGTACTTGGGCGCAATGCCGAACTGCCCGCGCGACATCATCACCCGCTGCCCCTCGTCGCTGAGCGCGAACTGGATGAAAGCCCTCGCAGCCCTCAGGCTCCTGGACCCCGCCAGAACTGCCAGGGGTTCGGGGGTAACGAACCCGGCGGTCGGGGTCACGTACTTGAGATCGTGCCCGCCCAGCACGTCCTCGAAGGCCATGTAGGCAGGCACGGCAAACCCAACCGCGAACTCGCCCTTGGCCACAACCGTGGGCACGTCGCGGCTGCGGGCTACGAAGATTCCAGTGTTGGCGCCTAGCCTCTGCGCCCATTCCCAGCCCTTCTGCCATCCCAGCATCTGCAACATGACCTCATAAGAGGCGTGGTTGGAACTCGACCGGTCGGGTGTGCACTGCGCCACCTGCCCCTTGAGGCGGCAATCGAGCAGGTCATCCCAGTCACGGATCGTATCCATCCCCAGACGCCTCATGAGGCGTGGGTGCCAGATCAACCCGTATGGGGTCAGGCAGCAACCAACCCAGAAACCCTTGGGATCCTTGAGATGGATGGGCTTGGGAACCCCGATTGTGGCTGGTATGTCGCGCAGAATCG
>CAYLKW010000043.1:0-16129 GCA_964384245.1 uncultured bacterium | reverse complement strand
ACCAGTCGCTGCACACGGCGGTCATCCACGAGGGAGAGCCGCTGGAGATCCAGATACGCACTCACCAGATGCACGCCGAGGCCGAGCGCGGCATCGCCGCCCACTGGAAATACAAGGATGGCTCGCCGCAGACACGAGAGGTGGACCAGAAGCTGTCCTGGCTGAGGCAGTTGCTCGAGTGGCAGCAGGACCTGGGGGATGCGCGCGAGTTCGTGCAGTCGGTGCGGTTGGACCTCTTCCAGAACGAGGTCTTTGTTTTCACGCCCAAGGGCGATGTGATAGATCTGCCGGCTGGGGCGACCCCGGTAGACTTTGCTTACCGCATTCACACCGATGTCGGACACCATTGCGTCGGAGCCAAGGTCAACGGACGGCTGATCCCGCTGTCGCAGAAGCTGAGCACCGGCGACATCGTCGAGATTTCGACCAGCAAGAGTAGTGTCGGACCCAGCCGGGATTGGCTGATGTTCGCCGTGACAACCCACGCCCGCGCCAAGATCAAGCAATGGTTCAAGCGTGAGCGTCACGAGGAGAACCTGGCCCGCGGTCGAGAGACGCTGGAGCGCGAACTGCGGCGTACCGGCGGCGTGGCGGCCGCCATGAAGCCCGAGCGCCTGGGTGAGGTCGCCGAGCAGTTTGGGATGCCGTCGGCCGACGAGCTGCTGGCGGCGATCGGCAACGGCGACCTCTCGCTTCTTCAAGTTGCGCAGGCGCTGCGGGGCACGGCCCCGTCCGAGGAGGAACCAGCGGTGCCTCCCACCGTGCCGCCGGCGCCGCCCGGCACGCCGCAGGGAGTTCGGATGCGCGGCGTGGACAACGTGCTCATGCGCTTTGCCCGCTGTTGCACCCCGCTGCCGGGCGACCGCATCGTGGGGTACGTCACCCGCGGCCGCGGCGTGGCGATCCACAGGAACGACTGCGCGAACATCGCCTTCTTGCGCACTCACCCCGAACGGCTGCTCGAGGTGGAATGGGAGCCCGTACAGGAGCGGGTCTACCAGGTGGAGGTGGAGGTGGAGTCGTTCGACCGGGTGGGACTCCTCAAGGACATCCTGGCAGCAATCGCGGAGACCAGGACGAATGTCCTGTCGATGAACGCCCGCGTACGGCGTGACAAGGTGGTCGTCACGAACGTCGTGCTGGACATTCGTAACATCGGTCAGCTTCACGCGGTCATGCAGCGCGTGGAGAAGGTCCCTGAAGTCTACAGCGTGGCCAGGGTCGTGCCCACATGATTAGGCGCACGGCCTCCACCCGTGTGGGTCTCTTTACCGAGTCCGTGATCCGCGAGATGACGCGACTCGCCGACCTGCACGAGGCCATCAACATGGCGCAGGGTTTTCCAGATTCCGACCCACCCGCGGAGCTGGTGGACGCCGCGGTAGCGGCGCTGCGGGGAGAGTGGAACCAGTATGCGGTTACCTGGGGCTCCCCGCGGTTGCGGCGCGCGATCGCCGACAAGGTGGCGTGGTCGAACGGATTGGCAGTTGACCCAGAGCGACACGTGACGGTTACCTGCGGGGCCACCGAGGCGATGATGGCCACGCTGCTCGCCGTCCTGGACCCCGGGGATGAGATCGTCCTCTTCGAGCCCTTCTACGAGAACTACGGCCCCGACGCCCTGATCGCCGGGGCGCGCCTGCGGCACGTCCGCCTTGACCTCGCGGATCCAACCATGCCGTTCGATCCCGATGAGTTGCGCGCTGCGTTCGGGCCGAAGACGCGGGCCATCATCGTGAACACGCCCCACAATCCCACAGGGAAGGTCTTCACCCGCTCCGAGCTGGAACAGATCGCCGCCCTGTGCCTGGAGCGGGACGTGATGGCGATCACCGACGAGGTCTACGAGCACATCCTCTATGACGGGGCGACGCACGTCAGCCTGGCGGCGCTGCCCGGGATGGCCGAGCGGACCGTTACGATCAACAGCATGTCCAAGACCTACAGCGTGACCGGCTGGCGCGTGGGATGGGCGCTGGCCTGCAACGATGCCGTTACCGATGGCATCCGGCGCGCCCACGACTTCCTGACCGTGGGCGCGCCGGCACCGCTGCAGGAGGCGGGGGTGGCCGCGCTCCACTTCCCGCGCGAATACTACGCGGGCCTCGGCGCGTTCTATCAGGCCAAGCGCGACGCCATGCTGGAGATCCTGACCGGGATCGGCTTCCAGTGCGTCGTGCCGCGCGGCGCATACTATGTCATGGCTGACTTCAGCGGCCTGAGCACCGCCGATGACGTCGCATTTGCCGGGCGCATGGCCTCCGAGGTGGGCGTCGCCGTGGTTCCCGGCAGCAGTTTCAGCAGCGACCCCCTAGCCGGAGCGCCGTACGTGCGCTTCGCGTTTCCCAAGCGACCCGAGACTCTCGAAGAGGTGCGCCGCCGTCTCGGCGCCCTTGCTTCGGGCGTTCCGGGGTAGGTAGGAGCGGCCAGGGCGGTCGTGAGGGCGGTTGTTCAACGGGTGGCGAGGGCGGCCGTGCACGTCGGCGAGGAGACGGTCGGCTCGATCGGTCCGGGGCTGATGGTTCTCCTGGCCGTGGCAGCAGGCGACGGCGCCCCGCAGGCGGCGGCGCTGGCCGAGAAGGTCTCCCACCTGCGCATCTTTGACGACGACGCGGGGAAGCTCAATCGCTCTGTGATGGACGAGGGTGGTTCGGTCCTGGTGGTCTCGCAGTTCACCCTCTACGGCGATGCCAGCCGGGGGCGCCGCCCATCTTTCATTCGAGCTGCGGCACCTGCCCATGCCGAGGAGCTGTGCGACGAGTTCGTCGCGCGGCTGCGCGCGCTGGGAGTCCCTGTCGCCACGGGCCGGTTCCAGGCCAAGATGGTCGTGGAGATCCACAACGACGGCCCGGTGACGCTCATCCTGGACGCGGATGGCTGACGCGCCACGCCTGATGGTAGTCCGCCACGGGCACCACGATTGGCTGGCGCCACCCATCAACCGCTTTGCCGGGCGGCTCCCTGGGGTTCACCTCAACGCGGCCGGCCGTGCCGCGGCCGAGGCCCTCGCGTGCTACCTGGAGGGAGCGCCACCGGACCGGATCGTGTCCAGCCCACTGGACCGCACCATGGAGACCGCGGCCATTATCGGCGAGCGCGTGGGCCGTTCAGTCTGTGCGGACGATCGTCTCCTGGAGGCCGGGCTCGGGCCGTGGGAGGGCATGCCGGTTGCCGAGGTGATCTCCCGCCATCCCACCGAGTGGGAGACCTGGCGGACTACCCCGTCGCGGATGGCGGTTCCGGGCATCGAGCCGGTGGACGCCATTGGGGACCGCATGGCCTCGTGCGCGCGCGAGTGGATGGAGCAGGGTGGTACGACCCTGCTAGTCTCCCACCAGGATCCGATACTGGCGTTGATATGCCGTCTGCTCGAACTGCCCATGGACACCATGCGGCGGATGGATGTCTCGCCCGGGTCGCTGACCGTGCTCGAGTTCACCGATGGAAACCCGGTGCTGCTGGCGCTGAACGTGGTGGCGACCGCGCGCCCCGTTAGGCCAGAAAGGCAGTGAGCAGCCGCTGCTCGAGCTCGCGGCTGACCTCGGAGAGGTCCTTCACCGTATCCACCGAGCGCCAGTAGGCCTCGGACTTGTACGCACCCAGGCGCCGCTGCCCGGCCAGGTCAGGGAACGTCGTTCGCTCGTGGTCTCCCACCTCTGGAAGCAACGCCATCACTTCACGGGAAAGCACGTAGATCCCGGCGTTGATCCAGTAAGGGAGCGTGGGTTTCTCGTGGAACGCGACCACCCGGCCGTCCGCGGCCACCTCCACCAGCCCGAAGGTGCTGATGTAGGGCGCGAGCACCACGGTGGCCATGTTTCCTTCCTCACGGTGATGGGCTACCACCGGTTCAAGCCGAAGGTTCGTTATGATGTCCCCGTTCGTTGCCAACACAACCTCGGCGGGCTCGCGGAGCTTCCCGAACGCGTTGCGGATGGCCCCGCCGCGTCCGAGGGGTGAACCCTCAACGGCGTAGTCAATGCGCATGCCCCACTTGGCGCCGTCGCCGAAGTAGTCCATGATCACCTCGTGACGGTACCCGCACGCCACCACAACTTCTGATGCGCCCTGCGTCTGCAGCCAGTGCATCTGGTACGCCAGGATCGGGACGCCCAGGACCTCGACCATGGGCTTGGGCCGGTCTTCCGTGTAGGGTCGCAGCCGCTCCCCTCGTCCGCCGGCCAGGATGATTGCCTGCACCTGTGGCGCCTCCCTTCGAGATGCCGGGGTTCCGCATGGATCAGTTCGCCCCAGCGGCCGCGGCCTCCTGGACGCGCGGGGTCACCCTGCTTCGGCGTGGTTTGACAGGGGAGGCCGTGCAACAGTAGAATGGCCGCAAGTTCCGAGTCAAACGGCACTGGCTGAGAAGGGAAGAGTAGGGCCCGGTCCTTTCAGAGAGGGGAAGCCCCGCTCCGGCGGGCTGTGAGCGTCCCCAGGCGTTCCGGGTTCCGAACGACACCCCTGAGCCGATGGGTCTGACCGCGCTGCCGCGGTTGGGGCCGTCCGGGTCCGCCCGTCACAGCGAAGAGGGTCCGACCGGTTGACGCGCGCCGGGCGGAAACCAGGGTGGCACCGCGGGAAGGCATGACGCTCCCGTCCCTGAGGGACGGGAGCGTTGCTCTTGGCAGGGACGAAAGGGGGAGCGGCACGATGCCCGCATTCCAGGCACCGCGCGGCATGCGCGACATCCTCCCAGGCGAGGTGGAGCGCTGGCAGGCGCTGGAGACGAAGATCCACGATCTGGCGGCCCGCTACGGGTTCCGCGAGATCCGTACGCCCGTGGTCGAGCACACGGACGTGTTTCAGCGCACGGTGGGCGAGGCCACCGATCTCGTCGAGAAGGAGATGTACACTTTTCCCGATCGCGGCGGCCGTTTGCTCAGCCTGCGCCCCGAGGGGACCGCGGCCGTGATGCGCGCCTACCTTGAGCATGGGCTCGCGCGCCATCCGCAGCCGGTGAAGCTCTACTACATCGCGCCGATGTTCCGCTATGACCGACCCCAGCGCGGCCGCTATCGGCAGCACACGCAGTTCGGAGCCGAGATAATAGGCAGCCCTGATCCGTCGGCCGATGCCGAGGTGCTGGCGCTGCCGGTACGCCTGCTCCAGCAGGTGGGCCTGGCAGAGGTGGAGGTCCGCCTCAACAGCGTCGGAGACGCGGCCTGCCGCCCACGGTACCTAGGTGCGCTGCGCGACTACTTCAGGCCCCGTTTCAACGACCTGTGCGAGGACTGCCAGCGCCGGTACGAGGAGCACCCGCTGCGGATCCTCGACTGCAAGCGTGAGGGGTGTCATCTGATCGCCCGCGGCGCGCCGCCAATCTTCGGCTATCTCTGCGATGAGTGCACGGCTCACTTCGACGGCGTCCGGGCGCAGTTCGACGTGCTTGGGATTCGCTACTCGCTCGATCCGTTCATTGTGCGGGGACTGGACTACTACACGCGCACGGCGGTGGAGGTCTACTCCGGCCGCCTGGGCGCTCAGAACGCCATGTTTGGGGGCGGACGCTACGATGGGCTGTCCGAGCAGCTGGGCGGCCCGCCCACCCCAGGCGTGGGTTTCGGTTTCGGCCTGGACCGCCTGCTGCTGGTGGGCGAGCAGGAAGGGCTGGCCGGGCCCATGGACCGAGGGATTGAGGTTATGGTGGTGACGATCGGTCCGGCTGCTCGTTCGGCGGGCTTCCGCCTGGCCGACGAGCTGCGTCAGGCCGGCATCCGGACCGAGAGCGATCTGCTGGCCCGCTCGGTGGCGGCCCAGATGAAGCACGCCGATCGCCTGGGCGCGCGGATCGCCGCCGTCCTGGGCGACGACGAGTTGGCCGCGGGCACGGTCACATTGCGCGAGATGGCGACCGGAGAGCAGACCAAGACTGCGCGTGCAGGCGTTGCACGAGCGCTTCGGGATCGGCTGCGGAGGCCGGAACCAGCCAACGGCGAGCAGGGACGGTGAAGGCGATGAGCGGGATGCGTACGCACTCCTGCGGTGAACTGCGCGGGGCCCACGCGGGCCAGGAAGCCCATCTTGCGGGATGGGTGCAGCGCCGGCGGGATCTGGGCGGGGTTGTCTTCCTTGACCTGCGCGACCGCGAAGGGCTGACGCAGGTGGTCGTCAACCCCGGAGACGTAGATCCTGCCAGCGCGGCGGCCGCGGGCGAGGTGAGGGCGGAGTTCGTGGTGGCGGCGAGCGGCGTGGTAGCGCGGCGGCCGGAGGGAACGGTGAACCCGCGCCTGGCCACCGGAGAGATCGAGGTCCGGGCCGGGACGCTGAGGGTTCTGTCTTCATCGCAAACGCCGCCGTTTGCGCCAGGCGACGAGGCCGCGGTGGACGAGGCCCTGCGGTTGCGCTACCGGTATCTCGACCTGCGCCGCCCGCGCATGTACCGCAACCTGCTGCTGCGGCATCAGACGACGATGGCGATCCGCGAATCGCTCGACCGCCAGGGGTTCCTCGAGGTCGAGACGCCGATGCTGATCCGAAGCACGCCTGAGGGGGCTCGGGACTTCCTCGTGCCGAGCCGCGTTCAGCCGGGGAAGTTCTACGCGCTCCCGCAGTCCCCTCAACTGTTCAAGCAGTTGCTCATGGTGAGCGGGGTAGACAAGTACTTCCAGATCACAAGGTGTTTTCGCGACGAGGACCTGCGGGCAGACCGGCAGCCGGAGTTCACGCAGATAGACATCGAGATGAGCTTCGCGGACCAGGACGAGATTCTGGCGGTCACCGAGGCGATGATCTCAGACGTCTTCAGAAGGGTGTTGGGCACGCACGTTCCACGTCCGTTCCCCCGGTTGACGTACGCCGATGCCATGCTGCGCTTCGGATCCGACAAACCCGATCTGCGCGTGTCGTTGGAGATCGTGGACCTGACCGATCTGGCAAGCGAGGGTGGGGTGGCCCGGTTCCAGGAGGCGATCTCTTCCGGAGGAGTGCTGCGGGCGCTGCGGGTCACTGGAGGGGCTGCGGCCAGCCGTCGCGACCTGGACGAGCTAACCGCCCTGGCCCGCTCTGCCGGCGCCGAAGGCCTGGCCTCACTGGCGCTGACCTCCTCGGGTCCCAAGGGCCCGCTGGTCAAGCACCTGCCCAGGGGGGTGCTTGATGCCATCGCTGCGCGCACTGAAGCCCGAGAAGGGGACCTGATCCTGTTTGTCGCCGGGCCCGCGGCCGCATCAGCATCCGCGCTGGGACGGCTCCGCCTCGAGGTGGCCGATCGCTTCGCCCTGCGCGAGAACGGAACCGCCTTGAGGTTTGTCTGGGTGACGGAGTTCCCCCTGGTGGAGTTTGATGCTTCCCAGGGACGGTACGCCGCGGTCCACCATCCCTTCACCGCGCCGATGGAAGAGGATCAGCCCCTGCTTGAAACTTCGCCCGACCGTGTGCGCGCACGGGCGCACGACCTAGTGCTGAACGGGGTGGAGTTGGGTGGAGGGAGCATACGGATCCATGAGCACCGGATGCAGGAGCAGGTGTTCCGGCTGCTTGGGATCTCTCTCGAGCAGGCGCAGGAGCGGTTTGGTTTCCTGCTGGACGCCCTCCGGTTCGGTGCGCCGCCACACGGGGGAATAGCGCTCGGGCTTGACCGGCTCGTGATGCTCCTGGCCGGGGAGGCGACCATCCGCGAGGTTATCGCCTTCCCCAAGACGGCGAGCGCGACGGACCTGATGGTCGGGGCGCCGGCGCCCGTGGATCCCGAACTGCTGCGCGAGGTCCACATCGCGGTCGCCGAGGAGTAGGATTGCGGACGGCGGTGCGGACTGCTAGGATTGAAGATGCTCGGAAGGTTCCCTGCCGTGCACGAGGCGGGCCAGTAGTTCCGATCCAACACAGTGGCCCGGGGAGCCCGACTCCGGACGCCGAGGCAGGTCCGCTGCCAGTCCGCGGGAAGCCGGAGCGCCTGGGAGGGCACCCACCTGCGAGAGCAGGATTCGGGAACTCCGTCCCGCACGGCACGGCGGGGGCCTGCTAGTAGATGAACTCCTCGATGTCGTAGCGCGCCACGCGAGCCCCCAGCCCGAGTGCCGTCTTGCACCCCGCGACCAGCTCGTCCACCTGATCCCATACCTCGTCCTCGGTGAGCGGCTTCACGCCGGCTGCCCCGGCCCTCTCGGCGTAGGGGCCGGTCTGAGGCGCCGAGAACGTGGAGACGTAGAGCAGATCCCCGGCCCCCAACTCCATGGCCCGGATCGCCGCCAGCGTGGCTTCCACGTGCCTCGACCAGAACGCGTCCCCGCCGATCCCGGCCATGACGATGATTCCCACGGTCATTCCGGCGTCCCTGGCCGCGTGCGCAAGCCCGATCGCTTCCGCTGCCGACTGGGGCTTGTTGAGAAACTCCAGGAGCCCGTCGTCGCCGCTCTCCAGGCCCAGGTAGATCCGCCGCAGCCCACGGGCGCGGAGGGCTGCCAGCTCACGGTGATCACGGCGGCCTCCGGTGAATACGTCTATGAACGCCGCCAGGTCGCCGGCGTGCTCAGGCAGCGCGCGCGCCAGCAACTCGATGCGTGGCACGAGGTCAGAGGCCGGCAGCAGCAGGGCGTTGGCGTCTCCCAGGAACACGCCCCGTCGCAGGGTCAATCCAGGGCCGAAGAACGCCCGAACCGCCTCCAGGTGAGCCGCGTACTCGTCGAGCGGCTTGATCCGGAACGGACGCGCCCTGTAGAACGAGCAAAAGGTGCAGCGGTTCCAGTGGCAGCCTTCGGTTACCTGGACGACGAGAGAGCGGTACCGGTCGGGCGGGAGAATCGGCACCGGGGCGTAGACCGAGGCGTACCTCAGGGCGTCCGCGTCAGCGGCACGGGCATCGAACCGGGCGGCGGCCTCCAGGAGCCCGGAGGCCCTGCCAGCATCAGGATCTCCGGGCAGGGACCAGACGATCTCGGCGGTGCCGTCGTGCAGGGCATCGAGGGCCTTCTCCGCGGCCCTGGCGGCGGTGTCTGTGATGGCCCCACGCGCTGCGCCGTCCAAGAAGATTCGGTTTCGGCGGGGATGCCGTCCTGAGCGATCGGTGTGCTTCCGCATCACGCGGCCGTCCAGCGCGCGCCGGTAGAGGCGGTATCCGGCCCACGCAGACAAGAATCGGCCGGCGTGATCGAAGGTGTAGATGGCCTCGGCGCCATCAAACACGGTGATCACCAGCGATTCACGCTTGCAGGCGACGCGCGGCGGACGCGTGGTGCGCACACGGGTCTCTTCGCATTCGGGCACGCTGGTCCCTCCGGGCGTCCGGTCCGTGGTACGATAAAGGGTAGTCTATGGCGCTCTTCGATGAGGCCTCCACGCGGTCCGCGGCAGTCCCGCTTGCCGCGCGCCTACGACCCCGGACGCTCGACGAGTTCGTCGGGCAAGAGCACCTCATGGGCCCGGGCCGCGCCCTGCGAACGGCGATCGAGCAGGACACGGTTCGCAGTCTGATCCTTTGGGGACCGCCCGGCACCGGCAAGACCTCGCTTGCGCTGTTGATCGCGGCCAGGACGCGCGCCCAGGTGGAGCAGGCCAACGCGGTCACCGCCGGGGTCGCCGATCTACGGCGCATCATCGGTGCGGCCAGGGACCGCCTGCGGTTCCACCAGCAGCGGACGCTGTTGATCATTGACGAGATCCATCGCTTCAACAGGGCGCAGCAGGACGTGCTGCTGCCGCACGTGGAGAACGGCACGATCATCCTGATCGGCGCCACCACCCAGAACCCTTTCCACGACGTCAACCCCACGCTGATTTCGCGATCGGCCGTGGCCCAGCTCCATCCGCTGGATGATGCCTCCATCCGGGCCATCGTCGAGAGGGCGCTGGCGCACCAAGACGGGCTTGCCGGGCGGGGCCTCGACCTGGATCCCGAGGCGGTGGAGTTTCTGGTGAGCGCCAGCAACGGCGACGCCCGCGTGGCCCTCAACGCGCTGGAGGCCGCGGCTTCCGCGGTCGAGGAGGTCGAGGGCCGCCGCCGGATCACGCTCGCGCTGGTCACCGATGCCAGCCAGCGCCGGGTCCTTCCCTACGATCGGGAGGGCGACACCCACTACGATGCGATCTCGGCGTTCATCAAGAGCCTGCGCGGCTCCGATCCCGATGCCGCGGTCTACTGGCTGGCGCGGATGCTGGCGAGCGGAGAAGATCCCAGGTTCATCGCCCGGCGGATGGTGATACACGCCGCGGAAGACGTCGGCTTGGCGGATCCAGTGGCCCTGGTGGTCGCCACCGCCGCTGCGCAGGCCGTCGAGTTCGTGGGGCTTCCAGAGGCGCGCATACCCATGGCCGAGGCCGCCATATACATAGCCGCGGCGCCCAAGAGCAACGCGGTGGTGACCGCGATCGGCGAGGCGATGCGCGACGTCGAGCAGCAGCGCGCCAATCCAGTGCCCGTGCACCTGCGCGACACCAGCCATCCCCAGGCGGTCGAGCGCCTTGGCTACGGCGAGGGATACCAGTATCCGCACGACTTCCCCGATGGGTTCGTCCGCCAGCAGTACATGCCGCAGGGACTCGAGGGCCGGCGATACTACCGGCCCACGGACCACGGCGCGGAAGCCGCGGTGCGCAGGCAGCTGGAGGAGCGGTGGGGGGAGCGTGCCTCGCCTGTCCAGGAACCGCCCGGCGAGGGGTCGAAGAACCGGGAGGACGAGTGAGGCCGCAGTTCAGTCGGACCATGGAGGTGGCGTGATGCGGGTACCAACGTTGATGGCCATAGTCCTGGCAGCGATCCTCGTGGTTACGGTCCCGGCGGCGCAGACCGGCCCGGCCGTGGAGATCACCTTCACCTCGACGCAGTTCTCGCCGGTGCACGAGACCGAGTGGGCGCGCGACACGCTCTTTCGCGCCTTTGAGACCGAGACCGGTATCCGTGTTCGGTTTGTCTCGGAACTGGCCGGCCCGTACATGGACAGACTTCAGGCCGAGGCCCGGGCAGGACGAGGGTCCATTGACCTGACCGGGACGCTGCACGGGGACTTCCCAATCCTGGTGCCGGCCGGGGTGGCCCGCGACATGGCACCGATCCAGGCCGACCTGTCCCGTCGCGGCGACCGCACCTTCTTCCCCGACCTGGTGCGAATCAGCGAGATCGGCGGCTTCCAGGCCTATGTTCCCTGGATGCAGGCGACGTACCTGATTGTGGCGCACAAGCGGGCGATGGCCTACTTCCCCCGCGGCTCCAACCCCATGGCCATGACCTACGACGACCTGCTGGAGTGGGGGGACGCGATCAAGGCCGCCACCGGCACCCGCAGGATCGGGTTCCCGGCAGGCCCAGGCGGGCTGTTCGGGCGCTTCCTGCACGGGTACATCTACCCCTCGTTCACCGGTTCCCAGGTGAAGCGGTTCAAGTCCCCTGAGGCCGTGGAGATGTGGCGCTACCTCCGGCGGCTGGGCGGCGTGATGCACCCGTCGTCCTTCCTCTACAGCTTCATGCACGAGCCGCTGCTGCTGGGCGAGGTGTGGGTCGCCTGGGACCACACCGCCAGGTTGCTGCCTGCGCTGCGGGATCGGCCCGACGACTTCGTCGTCCTGCCATCGCCGGCAGGGCCCCGCGGCCGATCGTTCCTGTCGGTCATAGTGGGCCTGACCATTCCCAAGACCGCTCCCAATCCCGATGCCGCGGCCCGGCTCATCGAGTTCCTCACGCGCCCCCGCACGCAGGTCCTCACCGTGCAGGGCGTCGCCTTCTTCCCGACAGTCCGTGAGGCCGCCGGGGCGGTGCCCACCGGCGGGATGAAGCTCGTGGCCGAGGGAGTGACGGCGCAGCAGGGTGCCCGGGACGCCCGTGTTGCCCTGCTCCCGATCGGGCTGGGCGTGCGTACCGGCGAGTTCGTGCCGCTGTATGTGGACACGTTCAGGGAGATTTCAATACTGGGCAAGCCGATCGAGGAAGTCCTGGCTGCGCAGGCCCGGAAGCTGGAGGAGCTATACAGAGCGATGAACGCCGTGTGCCCGCCTCCAGACCCGGCCATAACTCCCTGCCGGCCTGACTGAGGACGGCGGCGCTGGTCCAGGTGGTTGCCGCAGGGGAGGTTCCTGAACTGCCGCGCGAGGGAAGATCGCGCACCGAGTGGCTTCCCTACCTGCTGCTGGCTCCGTCGCTCGTCTTCCTGGGCGTCTTCTTCGCCTTCCCGTTGGTGCAGGCATTCGGGTTGAGCTTCCTGCGCCCGGAGGGCGGCCTGACGGCCGAGCACTTCCGCCGGATGCTCGATGACACCTACTTCAGGGGGGCGATCACCAACAGCCTGCTGCTCACCGCAATCGTCGTGCCGATCCAGGTGACGATCGGGCTGGTGATCGCCCTCCTGGTGAACAGCCGGTTTCGAGGACACCTGTGGTTTCTCTACATCTGCGCAATCCCGCTCGCGATCTCCGACCTGGCCGCGGGGTTGATCTGGCTGTCGGTCTTCACCGAACGCGGCTACCTCAACACGCTCCTGCACATGGCGGGGGCCGTGCGGGAGCCCATGACGTACCTCTCGGCTGAACAGCCGGTCTGGCTCTATGGCGCGATCATTGCCACCGAGGTGTGGCGGGCCACGGCCATCGTGATGATCATTCTGGTGGCGGGCCTGCAGCTCATCCCGCGGGACTACTTCGAGACGGCCGACGTGTTCGGCGCCGGAGGCTGGAGGAAGCTCTGGCACGTCACGCTGCCCCTGCTGCGCCCCAGCCTCCAGACGGCGCTCATCATCCGCACCATCCTGGCGTTCCAGCTCTTTGCGACCGTGATCACGCTCTCCGGCCGCCAGGTGCCGGTGCTGGCCGGCGAGGCCTACTTCTGGTATGGCCTGTACCGCAACCCGCACGTGGCGAGCGCGTACGCCGTGTTGATCATGGGCATCTCGGTGGCCATAACGTGGGTGTACCTGCGGGCCCTGCGCCTGCGGGAAGAGGAGGCGTCGGGCTAGGAGATGGCACGCGCGGCGCGCACCGCCCTCCTTGCGATGATCGCGACGCTGATCGCGGCCTGGGTGTTGTTTCCCATCCTGCTGATCTCGCTGGCGGCGTTTAGCTCGCGGGCACAGCTCTACTCCTGGCCGCGGGCGATTGCCCCCACGCCACCCACCCTGGACACGATCCTTTTCTTCCTTCGTGCGCAGGGAGTCTGGCAGTCCACACTCAACAGCCTGGTGGTGGCGCTGTTCACCATTGTGCTCGCGGTGGCGATAGGCGCCCCGGCCGGCTACGCCCTCTCGCGCTTCCGGTTTCCGGGCCGCGAGGGGTTCAGGATCGGAATCCTCGCGACCAAGATGTTCCCGGCGACGGTCCTGGCGATCCCGCTCGCCGTCGCCTACATCCGCTGGGGGCTGTACGACAACCTGCTGGGCGTGGCAGTAGTCCACACGGCCCTCGCCCTGCCGTTTGCCATCGTCATCACGACGAGCGTCTTCGTCGGCGTTCCAGCGGAGCTGGAGGAGGCCGCCATGACGCTGGGCTGCACCCGCCTGCAGGCCTTCCTGCGCGTGGCCCTGCCCATCGCGCTCCCAGGTCTGGCAGCGGCGGCGATCTTCACCTTCGTGCTGTCGTGGAACGAGGTCTTCGCGGCCGCGATCCTCACGCTCCACAATCGAACCCTGCCGGCGTTGCTCATCAACGCTGTGGCCTTCGCGGGCGCGCCGCTTGACTACCGCTTTGCCGGCGGTTTCTTCATGATCGTGCCGGCGCTGGTCATCATCTTCATCATCCGCCGGTATCTGATGACCTTGTGGGGCGTTACCATCCGGTAGTGGAGGAACGATGGCAACCGTACTCCTCGATCGCGTGACCAAGCGGTTCGGCCGGATCACGGCCGTTGACGGCGTCACGTTAGAGGTCCAGGACGGCCAGTTCATGGTCCTGCTGGGTCCCTCGGGCTGCGGCAAGACGACGGCCCTCCGCTGCGTCGCCGGCCTGGAGCGCATGGATGCGGGCCGCATAGTGATTGGCGGCGAAGACGTCACCGACCGGCAGCCCGGGCGGCGCGGGATCGCCATGGTCTTCCAGTCCTACGCCGTGTTCCCGCACATGACCGTCCGGGACAACATCACCTTCGGACTGCGGATCCGGAAGGCCCCCGCGGTCGAGGTGCTTCGGCGAACGCAGCAGGCGGCCGAACTCCTACAGATCAGCGAGTTGCTCGATCGCTACCCGGCGCACCTTTCGGGCGGCCAGCGTCAGAGGGTCGCGGTGGCCCGGGCGATCGTGATGCAGCCCGCAGTTCTGCTGATGGACGAGCCCCTCTCAAACCTGGACGCGCTGCTGCGCCTGCAGATGCGCGCCGAGCTGAAACGGCTGCACCGTGAGACCGGGGCGACCACCGTGTACGTAACCCACGATCAGGTCGAAGCCCTGAGCCTGGGGGACCGGATCGCGGTCATGCGCCATGGCGTGATCGTCCAGTGTGACACGCCGTCGGCGATTTACAACCGGCCTGCCAGCACCTTCGTGGGGGGCTTCATCGGCAGCCCTCCCATGAACTTCTTTAGGGGAACCGTGGAGGAAGGCGGACGGTCGGTCCGGGTGGCCGGAACGGCAATTGGGCTGGAGCCGCGTTGGGCCGGGGCCGAGGGGATGGGCCCGGGCAGCGAGGTTGTGGTGGGCGTGCGGCCCGAGGCGTTCGAGGTGATGGCCGAGGTTCGTCCCGGTGCTCTTCCCGGGGTGGTTGTGGTGGTCGAACCGCTGGGCGGGACCACGCTGCTGACCGTGAGCGTAGGCGGCGAGACCGCGAAGGTCTCGGTGGCTCCTGACACCGACCACGAACCAGGGCAACGCCTATGGCTGCGCCCGCTGCCCGACCGGATGCGCCTGATGGAGCCCGGCCACGGGCGGGCTTTGATGCCCAACGAGGAAGGAGCACGCCGATGATGCGGATCTGCGATCCTCTGCCGGACGACGCGGGGGCGCTGGTTGAGGCCGCGACCGCGGTCCTGCACACCAACGACCGCGGCGAGTTCACCAAGCCGAGCGCCCGGCTATATCCCCACCAGTGGAACTGGGACAGCGCGTTCGTCGCAATGGGCTGGGCACACCTGGACTGGGAGCGCGCCGCCCGCGAGGTGGCGAGCTTGCTGCGGGGACAGTGGACGGACGGGATGCTCCCGCACATACGCTATGATCGGGCCGCGCTAGGCTGGTACGCCCCAGGGCCTGAGCTGTGGCCGGGAGGGCACGCGCGTGACGCCGGCGAGCTGACCAGCGGGATATCGCAGCCGCCGGTTCTGCCGACCGCAGTCTACCGGGTTGGCATGGCTCTCCCCGACCGCGATCGTCGCCACGCCTGGTGGGCCGAGGTGTTCGACGGGTTGCTGGCGTGCCTCCGATACTTCTCCGACTACCGCACGGTTGAGGGCTGCCCGCTGATCACGGTCGTCCACCCCTGGGAGAGCGGTCACGACAACAGCCCCCGCTGGGATTTCGCGGTCGAAGCGGGCGTGCGGCCTCAGCGGCCCTACCGGCGGATCGACAATACCATCATTGCCGCCTCGGAGCGTCCCACCGACCGGGACTACGACCTGTACATCTTCCTGGCGGAGTTGATCTCGTCGGCCGACTATGCGCTGCCGCGCTACCTTTCCAGCACTCCGTTTGCGGTCTACGATGCCCAGTTCAACGCGATCTGGTACCGATCGGCCCAGGATCTGAATCGCATGGCCTCGGCCTTGGGGCGACGGGAACCCCTGGCCGCGGAGGCGCTGATCGCCTTCGCCCGCGCGTTTCGCGAGCGCCTCTGGGACGGGCAGCGCCGGACGTTCCTAGACTATGATCTGGTCGGGCGGCGTCCGATCCCGGTGGAGACCTGCGCCTCGCTGATGCCGATCTACGCCGGGCTGGTTGGGGCCGACGAGGCCCTTGACCTGCTCGCCGGCTACCGCGCCCGCAGCGCCGGCTGCCGGATGCTGCCGGTCGTCCTGCCCGACCAGATGGGGTTCGAGGCCGGGCGCTATAGCCGCGGGCCGGCTTGGATCCACACGAACTGGATGGTGATCCAGGGACTAGCTGCACTAGAGTGCCATGCTGAGGCGGCCCAGCTCGCCGGCGAGACGCTCGACCTGGTCAGGCAGGCCGGTTTCGTGGAGTGCTACCACGCGGTCTCCGGCGCGGCCTGTGGGCCGCACGATTTCTCCTGGTCGGCCGCGCTGGTCATTGACTTGCTGCGAGGCGACGCTCCCTGATACCATCAAGGCCA